>NZ_JAAEQH010000042.1 GCF_024231755.1 Neptuniibacter sp. | reverse complement strand
AATCAATGGAGACATCACTACAACCATATCAGACCACATAGTTCACTGGGTTATATGTCACCAGTGGCATTTAAAAACAAAGCAGCATAGGATGAAAAATCTCATCGAGGAAATGGTTCTAATGATGGGGAAAGGTCAGATCTAACAACAGTCTCAACCCGTGTTTCTTCAGGGTAATAACCTGCTAACGAGATAGTTAATGCTCCGAGTATGATGCAAAACACGCTGACTCGGTTGTGCCATTTAACTACATCTATCTGCGTGACCTTCCGTCTTAGTTCTAGAAGCTTTGGGTACTTACGATAGAAGGCGATACCAGAGAGGTTTCGTGGCGTTTTCCTATTTTCAGCATTTGTTATTATTACCAGCGCAAAAGGTATGGCTAGTAAAATAAAAAGGATGCTGATTAGTAAAAGAAAAGTGCCTAACAACTTAGAGATCTTCCGTGGCTTTTAAGGGGATTGATTTTCCTCTGGATAGGATAAAGCAAATACTAGGAAGCGTCTAAAAGTGAAGAGCCATAGAGCTAAGAATAAGCTCTATGGCATCTTGAGTATTCTAATTTTCAAGCGCTAACTCTGCCATTCTCATTGTGCTGTCAAAGGACTCACAGCCTGCGATAAATAAGCCGTTATGGCAGAACATCGCATCGCTGAGACCTGTCTCATCTTGCAGAGCTTTACCAGATAATCCTGCCCATGATTTAGGCAATGATTTTTTATCCTCAAAAGAACCGGGTTTTACCGGTATTGCCTGAATACGCCACGGACCTGTATCGGATGGATAAACGATGTATAAAGCCTCTTTCGATAGGGCGTGCACAGTTCTTTTCCAAGGGGTGTATTGCTCTAATACAATCACGCGAGGGTCTTCAGCATTCTCTATGGCTTTCGCGACGATATCTTTGGCACTGATACCACCGTCAGCCGATGCAATAAATCGGCATAATACACGCGACGCAAAATCAACGGCTTCATCAAAGCATTCGTCGAAATGCGTCTCTTCCTGCCATGTTGGGTTAAACATAGAGATGGTTTGGCTAAGGCTTACCCCTTTAGCTACACCATCACCATAACCACAATCGATCGCATCAATGGCAGAAACCAGATCAGCATCCACCGCTTGAGCGACTTCAGCATTACCTTGGCAAATCTCAACGCCATACTTCTGCCAGATCAATCCAAATGAGGAGTAGGGAATTCCGTTATCACGCGCACCGGCCCCACCACGCTGGTGATGATCAAACCGACCTGTGTCAGGCTCATATTCACCACCGACATCAACCACAATATCAGCCTGACGGATAAGCTCTTCATCACGTGTACGGATCAGCTTAAAAGATGGAAAAACGGCTCTAAGCGCAGCGATACTAAAAACATCATCTGCATGAAAATTACCGCTGTGCGTTACTATCGTGATATCAGGCATTTCTATTGTGTCATTTAAGTGTGGATAGAAGGCTGCTAACCAAACCCAAGTGGTGAGGTTCGCAGTGGAGACGTGATTATCATCGTCTAATTGATAGGGCGGATACTATAGGAAGGTTGCTGATAAGAATAGGGGGCTTCTTCTATATCCGATGATCGTACTGCAGCTATTGATAGAAGTTAGTGTTTAGTGTTGCACTAGGTTCTTGGTTCTTGGTTCTTGAAAACAAACCTACCCCTATAACGACCTAGTCGAGTGCTTTAAGAGCGGCAATCACTTTTTTACGTTGAGCTGTGACGATATCGAGTTTTTTATTCAAGCGGCTTATCTCTTCTTCATCATGTTCACCAGCAAGTTTTTCTTTTAGTTGTTTCTTTTTCTTTTTTAACTTTTGCTGGATGTCTTTTAGACATTTCTTGCGTTCACTCGTTTTCAGTTTCTCATCGTCGAGATATTTTTGGGTAATCTCTAAAAGCTTAGGCAGTTTCACAATCTTACCTCCAATCAATCGATACTGAGATATTAGTTATTTTCTTCGAGAATTTCGGCAACTTCATCGTCGTTAAGCGCAACGCTGCGTACAGCCTCGTTCATATGCACATTTCCGCTAGCGAATAGCGACTCACCCATCTGGATCAGGTTTTTGGCAACATCATACGCATAGTTGGCGTCATTCATCATTGAGGTTGCCATTACTGCAGTGATCTTTTTGTCGCGAATCAACCTTTCCATCTCACCGTTTACAGTCACGTCATTAGCTTTCATATCAAGCTTTAGGCTATCCAGAGAAAGAATGTTTGAAGAATCTTCCTCATCATTGCGAATATTATCCAGTTCACGCATTAGGTTACCCAGTTGAATACGGAACTTGTTGTATTCTGCACGGATATGGTTGTTTGGGGAGAGGATGTATTGTGAAAGGTTTTTGTTCATGTGCTTGGTATCTTTAATAGCTTCCACAATATCGCGCCCAGCAGCGCGCAACCTGAACAACTCATCACTTTGTTCCGGAGTCATATTCGATTGCGCACTACTAATAAACTTCACAATGTCACTGTAGAGGCCTTTGATACTCTTTTCATACTCGTCGTCAAAATCGATCGGAATCACCTTGTTGTCTTGTCTGACGACATCTTCAAGGCCTTTATCCGACAAAATATCATCGCGATGTAAACTCAGGCCGTGGGCGATGATGGCGAAGGCATTGTCATATAATCTCAACGTCTCTTTACGCACTGCCTCTATCGCCGTGTCAGGCAACTCTTCAGCTGCTTCATTGAGATACATTGGTTTCTCTCTGGGCTGCTCTTTTTCAGGCATCGCTTTAGTCAGAGAGTTGGACAGCTGGTTGATGAAAGGCATCATCGCAACAATTCCGATCGCATTGAAAATGGTGTGAAATACTGCCAGCTTCAAGGTGTAGTCATCCGCGGCAATACCAACCTTTGCGCTGAATGCATCTACCAGATCGGCGATTTGATAGATAAACACAATGGCGATGATCGCGGTGACCATGTTAAATATCAGGTGGGCGACGGCGAGACGTTTACCCTGCACATTGGCACTCATCGAGCCGATTATAGCCGTGATAGTGGTACCGATATTGGCACCAATCGCCAGGGCCAAAGCGTTTTCATAAGTGATCTGTTGTGCAGCCAGAGCAGTAATTATGATCACCAGTGTTGCATGGCTGGATTGCATAATCACCGTAGCGGCTACACCGATCAGGGTGAAAAGCATAATCCCGGTATAGCCCGAAACTGCAAAAGCTGTCAGGTCAATGGTATCGCGGAAGGCCTCAAAGCCTTCTTTCATATGGTGGATACCGAGGAACAAGAATCCCAGACCAGCAAGAATATAGCCGACCCCGTTCATTGTTCTCGATTTCTGGAAAATCAGAATAATTCCGAATACCAGCATGGGCATAGCGTAGGCGGAAATCTTTACCTTCATTCCCCAACCGGCAATTAGCCAGGCACCGGTGGTAGTGCCAAGGTTGGCACCAAAAATAATTCCTATTCCGGCGGCAAGACCAATCAGACCAGCACTCAGGAAAGATATAGTGATCACAGAGACCAATGAACTGGATTGCATAACAGAGGTACTGACAACACCAAATGTCAGTGACCTCCATGGACCATCGGTGGTTTTTCGCAGTATTCGCTCCAGAACCCCACCAGTGAAGGATTTAAAGCCTTCTTCAAGGGCAAGCATCCCGAAAAGGAAGATAGCAACGCCGGCAGCAATTTCCTTGAAGTTTGGACTGATCCAGAAACCCCAGGCCAGAATTGCAAGCATGGTGAATAAGATTATCTTCCTGAACATTAACGAATGTGACCCTTTTCGATTATTAAAAAATACAACTCACTGCCAAACACAGAATTGCATTTAGTGTTTAACTCATTGAAAAATAGCTGATACTTATACTTCTAGCATCATTCCTCGCAATGTGAAGAAAAGAATTGCTGCCATGATGCCCGCAGCAGGGACAGTGATGATCCAGGCCGCAGCTATTTTCAACAGAGCAGAACGTTTGACCAATTCAGTACGGTAGATCTTTTTCAGACTTTTACGCTCTTTTTTGTTTAGTTCAGCAGAAGCTCTGTGCTCTTTAAGTTGTCTGAGCATCACTTCTTTCTCTTCGATCGATGCTTTCTCGAACTCTTCAATGAACTGCTGGACTTTCTCTTCTTCCTCTTCTGGATGGTGCGCGTGTATCTCTGCGATTTTCTTCGCATAGTTGGTTTTCAGGTATTCACGCAGGAAACCAACACCGAAAACCCCACCCACTGCAATATGGGTTGAAGATACTGGCAGGCCTAGCTGGGAAGCGATGATTACGGTAATCGCTGCCGCCATTGCAATAGAGAAAGCGCGCATCTGGTTGAGTTCTGTTATTTCCGAACCAACAGTTTTAATCAGTTTCGGACCGTATAGCGCTAAACCAAGCGCGATACCCAAGGCGCCAATCATCATCACCCATACTGGAATGCTGGCTTTGGTAGAAACTCCACCGCTCATAATTGAATCATTGATAGCAGCAAGAGGGCCTACAGCGTTGGCAACATCATTGGCACCGTGAGCAAAGCTCAACAATGCCGCGGCGAAGATCAATGGGATGGTGAATAAAGAGTTAACAGATTCCTTGCTGTTTTCAAGCTTATCGGCGGCGTTTCTAACCATAGGCTTGACCACGACATAGACTATGCCAGCGGCTACTGCACCGATCAAAGCAGCCGTAGCAAAGTCAAGTTTCCAGATTTTCTTCAGACCTTTAAGCGCCAGATAAGTCGAGAACGCCCAAGCCATTACCATCACCAGAATCGGCACCCATTTTTTGGCTGCAGCAATCATGTCGCTCTTATAGGTAATGTTCTTTTTGATAAGCATCAGGAAAGACGCAGCAATCACACCGCCCATCACCGGGGAGATAACCCAGCTAGCGGCAATCATGCCCATTTTGTCCCAGTTGGCGACTGCCACACCGCCTGCAGCCATACCCGCACCTAATACGCCGCCCACAATGGAGTGGGTGGTCGAGACGGGCGCACCTAATGAAGTTGCGATATTAAGCCATATTGCCGCAGATAGAAGGGCGGCCATCATTAGCCAGATAAACGTATCTGCATCCTGAATTGTTTCAGGATTGATGATTCCTTTTTTGATGGTGCTAACTACATCACCACCTGCTAGTAATGCACCTGATGCTTCAAAAACTGCCGCAATGATAATTGCGCCGGTTAATGTTAATGCCTTGGAACCAACCGCGGGACCAACGTTGTTTGCCACATCATTAGCACCGATGTTCATCGCCATATAACCACCTATCATGGCAGCAGCAACAAGCATTATTCCGTTCGGAACGTTACCCACCGTTGAGTAACTGTACATAATGACCCCTACAATGAAGAGGATTGCGTAGCCCAGCCTAACGATTTCAGGTCTGCCGAAGAGCGTAGCCCGCTCTATCTTATCGAGTTGGTTGATATCCACTTCCGTTTTACTCCTCAGGTTCACGCATCAATGGACGAATTATCAGGAATCATCAGGTAGTCCCGAAGTATTTCGATTGTCATGAAATTGAAATATATGATTATCAAATGTAACTTTCTGCATCGCTCAAAACCATTGAGTAGATCAATAAAACAACCTTTAAAGGAATAAATCCGAGAAGGTGAACATTTTAGTAAAAGGTATGGGGGAGTTCTGATTCCAAAGGAGCTGATTGGAGCTGTGGTTTATTTCTAAATTACAAATGGCAGTACTAGAAAGTCCAATAGCGAGTTTATGCCTAGGAAGTTTTACTGATCACGAAAGCGGGCCTTAACCGCTGGGGCAAGAATAGATTTATCGAGTCCAGAGCTGCTTGCTGCAAAGCCTTGTTTTCGCTACTGCGGCTGTTATGAAACACATGAGGGTTTTAGGGCATTGCCTCGTGATTTTTCATTATCTGTTAGCCAGGCTTTCAATTCCCTATAGGCAAACTGATAGGCCATTTTCTGGTGTTGGCTTGGTATGCTTGATAGTCATCAATTTCACTCAGTGAACGTTCTTCATGGTTGGCTTGCACAATCAAGCAAATCATACCGACAAATAATGATATCAATGAAAAAAAGCTGGGCAGAGCGAAATAAAAGCCAAACATGCCAACCATGACAGAAGCGAACAGTGGGTGCCGGCAAAATGTGTATGGGCCAGACTTAATAGTTTTAAAATCCCGTACGACACTCTCATCTATCCCCGAATGCCATTCATCACGCATATATGCATGAACATAGCTGATCAGAAATAGACTGATTAACATTAACCCTGCACCTATCCAACGAACATAAGGAATAAAAGGTAAGTTATGAGTAAATAGAACCAAATCATCAATGGCAGGAATGAATAAACGTAAGATACAAAGCCCTAAAATACTCGCTCTGAATATATTGAATACCCATCTTATCCACCAGGATCGGCTGCCTCTAGGCCCGTAATGAATTCGGGTAAAGCCGTCTCTTTGTTTCAGTCCAATTGCGGTTGCTGAATAGTGGATTCCAATGATGGAGAAAAAAACAGCTAGAAAAATATCTACAACCAAACCTGCATCCTGCCTGGGATCTAATGAATACCTAAGGGGACCTTTAACCTTAATCTTTGTAAGTTACCTTTTCAAACGCAAGTGATCTTAATTGCAAACCAAACCGTATCTCTTTGTCTGAACTCCAAAATTTGGAAGGCTGGAAGAGAAGGGGCGGATTGTGAAGAACATAAATAAGAACTTACTCAAGCGTGTTCACAGCAAAATTTTGCAGAAGGGAAAAAAGGTCAATGAGAAACATCATTTCCTGGCGGGTCTCTACGCTTATCAAGAGTCAGATGAGTGTATGCTATTTATCTCCGATGCCTATAACTTCGTCAAACTGGATTTCAACGGAGAATTCCAATTTTCTTATGTATCCAAAGACTACGACAAGTCTTTTAACAGGAAAATCAGGCAGTTAGATTCGATGTATTAGAGCTATTTTGAATAGCCTTACATCAAGGGTACAAGATACGGTATTAAACTGTTTGGACATATTTCTGCTAAGGAGCCATTAACCCAACCAGCTAACGAGCATCATCTCGTCACTTACTGCTATATCAATAGATCCTAAAACAAGTTTGAGGTGACAGTTTGATCGTACTACCTTCGAAGGCTGGAATCCAAAAAAAACCGAACCCCAAAGGTTCGGTTTTTTGCTTTTCCTAGCCACTAGCAGCTGCAAAGCAGCGTTCTCGCCACTCGCAGCTACAGAAGAAGGCTTAGCCTTCTTCTGGTTCATAACCCAAGTTAGGTGCCAACCAGCGCTCTGCTTCAGACATCTCCATGCCTTTACGCTTGGCGTAGCTTTCTACTTGGTCTTCGCTGATTTTCGCAACACCGAAGTATTGTGATTCAGGATGGCTGAAGTAGAAGCCGCTTACGGCTGCTGTTGGCAGCATTGCGTATGCATCAGTCAGCGTCATACCAGTGTTCTTCTCAACATCTAGCAGTTCCCAAAGTAGGCCTTTCTCTGTGTGCTCTGGGCACGCAGGGTAACCTGGAGCAGGGCGGATGCCTTTGTATTTCTCGGCAATCAAATCTTCGTTAGATAGCTGCTCGTCCGATGCATAACCCCAGATCTCTTTACGCACTTTATCGTGCATCATCTCAGCTAGCGCTTCGGCAAAACGGTCTGCCAAAGCTTTAACCATGATGGAGTTGTAGTCGTCGTGATCCGCTTCGTATTTTGCTACCAGTTCATCACAGCCGTGACCTGCAGTTACAGCAAAAGCACCGAGGTAGTCTTGCTTGCCAGTTTCTTTTGGCGCTACGAAGTCGGTTAGACACATATTGGCTTTGCCTGCGACTTTTTCAGTTTGCTGACGTAGGTGATGTAGCTGCATCAATACTTCGCTGCGGCTTTCATCTGTGTATAGCTCAATATCATCGTGGTTAACGCTGTTCGCTGGGAAGATACCAACAACCGCTTTAGCTGTTAGGAGTTTCTGATCAACCAGATCTTTTAGCATCGCTTGAGCATCGTTGAATAGACGAGTCGCTTCTTCACCGATGATCTCGTCATTCAGGATGCGAGGGTAACGACCCGCTAGCTCCCACGAGTGGAAGAACGGCGTCCAGTCGAAGTACTCTTGAATATCACTAAGAGCGATATCATCAAATACGTGAATGCCCTGTTTTAGCGGTGCTGGTGGGGTGTAGTCATCCCACTCAATCTGGTATTTGTTTTCACGTGCAGCTTCAAGGGTCACACGACGTTTGTCATTCATACGGGCAGCATGGCGATCTCGTACAGCTTGGTACTCTTCTTGAATCTCTTTCACGTAACCTTCTTTCTTATTACCTAGAAGGCTAGATGCAACGTTTACTGCACGGGATGCGTTAGTTACGTGTACTACTTGATCGCGGTGGAATACAGGATCGATCTTAACCGCTGTATGGGCCTTAGATGTGGTCGCGCCACCGATTAGTAGAGGGATATCAAAGCCCTGACGCTCCATCTCTTTACCCACGTGTACCATCTCGTCGAGAGAAGGCGTGATCAGACCAGACAGGCCGATTAGATCTGCATTTTCTTCACGAGCGGTTTTCAAGATAGTTTCCGCTGGTACCATTACGCCAAGGTCGATGATCTCGTAGTTGTTACATTGCAGTACTACGCCCACGATGTTTTTACCGATATCGTGTACGTCACCTTTAACGGTTGCCAGTACGATCTTACCGTTAGAACTGCTCGTGCCGTCTTTTTCTTCTTCGATAAACGGCATCAGGTAAGCAACGGCTTTTTTCATTACACGTGCAGATTTTACTACCTGCGGTAGGAACATTTTTCCTGCACCAAACAGGTCACCCACTACGCTCATGCCGTCCATCAACGGACCTTCAATTACATGAAGTGGGCGGTCGTGGTTTTGACGTGCTTCTTCTGTGTCGTCTTCGATAAATTCGGTGATACCTTTAACCAGTGCGTGCTCAAGACGTTTATTAACGTCCCACTCGCGCCATTCTTGCGTTTTAGTATCTTCTTGTTGCGAACCATCGCCGCGGTATTTCTCCGCAATATCCAGTAGGCGTTCAGTGCCGTCTTCACGGGTATTCTGGATAACGTCTTCTACTGCTAGACGTAGCTCTTCTGGAAGGTCATCGTAGATCGCCAACTGACCGGCGTTAACGATACCCATATCCATACCTTGCTTGATCGCGTGGTATAGGAATACACAGTGGATCGCTTCACGTACTGGGTTATTACCACGGAAGGAGAAGGATACGTTGGATACACCACCGGAGATCTTTGCGTAAGGTAGGTTCTGTTTGATCCAGCCTGTTGCTTGAATAAAGTCGACTGCGTAGTTGTTATGTTCTTCGATACCGGTTGCTACCGCAAAGATGTTTGGATCGAAGATGATGTCTTCGGGTGGATAACCCACTGTATCGACAAGTACACGGTAGGAGCGCTCGCAAATCTCGATCTTACGCTCGTAAGTATCTGCTTGGCCCGTTTCATCGAAGGCCATTACAACTACAGCGGCACCGTAGCGGCGAAGCTTTTTCGCTTGTTCGATAAAGTTCTCTTCGCCTTCTTTAAGGCTGATTGAGTTAACAACACCTTTACCTTGGATGCACTGAAGACCGGCTTCGATAACGTCCCACTTAGAGGAGTCGATCATGATCGGTACGCAAGCGATATCTGGCTCTGATGCGATCAGGTTAAGGAACTTAACCATCGCTGCGTGAGCATCCAACATGCCTTCGTCCATGTTGATATCGATGATCTGTGCACCGTTCTCAACCTGTTGGCGAGCAACATCCAGTGCTGTTTCGTAGTCCTGCTCTTTGATCAAACGTTTGAACATCGCAGAACCGGTAACGTTGGTACGCTCACCAACGTTAACGAATAGGGTATCTTCGCCAATGTTCATTGGTTCAAGACCCGATAGACGACACTCTACAGGTAGTTCAGGAAGCTTTCGTGGCTCAGCTTTTTCGGCAGCTTCACGAATCGCTTTGATGTGTGCTGGGGTCGTACCACAGCAACCACCGATAATGTTTAAGAAGCCTGACTGCGCCCATTCGCCGATCTCTTCAGCCATCTGCTCTGGTGTTTCATCGTAACCACCAAAGGCGTTTGGTAGACCTGCGTTAGGGTGAGCAGAAACGTGAGTCTCAGAAATACGAGACAGCTCTTCGACATACTGACGTAGCTCATTAGGACCTAGTGCGCAGTTCAAACCAACGGAAATTGGTTTAGCGTGACGTACTGAGTTCCAGAATGCTTCGGTTGTCTGACCGGACAGCGTACGACCGGATGCATCGGTGATCGTACCGGAGATCATTACTGGCAAACGGATGTCGTTTTCTTCGAAGTAGGTTTCTACCGCGTAGATTGCCGCTTTGGCATTTAGGGTATCGAAGATGGTTTCGATCAGAATGATGTCAGAACCACCCTCAATCAATCCATCGATTGATTCTGTGTACGCTTCAACTAGCTCATTAAAGGAAACGTTACGGTAAGCTGGATCGTTTACATCGGGAGAAATGGAACAAGTACGGTTTGTTGGGCCAAGTACACCTGCTACATAGCGTGGGCGATCCGGTGTTTCAGCTGTGATTTCGTCACAAGCTTCGCGAGCAAGACGTGCTGCTTCTACGTTGATTTCACGGCTGAGTGATTCCATCTCGTAATCAGCCATAGCGATCTGCGTCGCGTTAAACGTATTGGTCTCGATGATATCAGCACCGGCCAATAGATATTCTTTGTGAATTGCTTTGATGATATCTGGCTTCGTGAGTACCAGAAGGTCGTTATTACCTTTAACTTCGATGTGCCAGTCAGCGAAACGCTCTCCGCGATAATCCGCTTCTTCCAGTTTGTAATCCTGGATCATGGTGCCCATACCACCATCGAGAATCATGATGCGGTTTTTAAGGCTTTCGGAAAGAATTTCGTTTAGCGTTTTATCGGTCACAGCAAACTACCTGAATCTACAGCGGGTAAAGAAAGGGGGCTATTGTAAATCAAATGGTTACGAATGTGTGTGAGGAAAGTTAATTCTATGATGAAGCGGGTTCAATCAGAAGATAAATCTGGTTAGGTATAGTTCTACAGTAGATTGAACTTTTTTGTTCTAAAGAATAGGCAAATCAATACTTAAAATTCTGTGTGATGCTGGTAGAATGTGCCGCTTTTCGGCGAAGGTATATACAATTAGCGTTCATTTTCCGAACGTTTTTTAGTATTATGTGCGCCGCAACAAAGTTGGTGGCAACAACCAGCGTATAGAAAAACCGCTATTTCAGGGATATATCCACACAATGGAGCCCTGATCTAGCTGGCAGTGACGTGCTTTCCCTTACCTACAGGTTAAGTTGGAAAGCGAAAGGGGGACACCGGGGGAACCCGGTCTGGATGAGCAAACGCAGGTAAAGATTTTATGCTGCAGACAATGTTGAAGTGCAAGCTACACCGTGTGACTGTGACACATGCAGAGCTGCACTACGAAGGTTCATGTGCAATTGATGGTGTACTGCTTGATAAATCAGGCATCCGTGAATATGAAATGATTCATATTTATAACATCAATAATGGTGAGCGTTTCACTACATATGCAATTCGTGGTGAAGATAACAGTGGGATAATCTCTGTTAATGGCGCGGCGGCACACAAGGCGAGCAAAGGTGATCTTCTGATTATTGCTTCTTATGCTCAGATGGACGAGAAAGAAGTGGAAGAGCATCAGCCAACACTGTGCTATTTCGAGAATGCAAAAGCAGATGGTGGTGTCGGTGCAACTGATGAAGAGCTGCATCAACGCAACGTTCTGACAGGTATGAAACAGGCAATTCCTGTTCAGCCAAAAGATATCTGATTAATCAGATAACCGAATATAGAAAGCCACCCATAAGGGTGGCTTTTTTGTTTTCAGCTCTGAATTTAGCAGAAGGGTAGGTAAAGTAGTGTTGGAGCGATGTCCCTATCGCGAAGGGATGGATCTAATCCATCCCACATGAGCTCCAGCTATTCTCTACTATTAGGCTTACAAACTTACAGCTCTGCTTCAGCCAGTTTCAGATCTACAATAGATTTCAGAAGTTTGAAGAGGCGGATAGACGCATCAATCTCTTCTTTACGGTTAGTTAAACTTTCGATATTCAAACCGATTGGAACACCCAGCGGCAGTACTGCTTCCAGAATCTGTTCAAGATTATTACGGCAGATACGGATAGATTCCTGCAGAGGGCTGTGCGCATCCATAATGCGAAAGCGGGTTGCTTCAGGAACAGAGATACCCAACCACTCCATAAATTCCAGTGTTTTAGTGCTGCCACACGGAGTGAAAGTCAGGATTACTCGTTTTGGCTCTGTACCATTTTCACGACAGCTACGTGCATAGCTGCTCAGCATATCGATTGTCGCTTGTGCGTTATACACAGCCTGAGAAACAAAGAATTCACAACCTTGCGCAGATTTACTCACTAAACGCTCATGCTCGTTGCCTTTAGCTGCATGGCGTTCGGCAATTGTTACGCCGCCCAGTTGAAAATCAGCCTGGTGATCCGCGATTACTGAGTAAGCATCGTTAAGGCTGAGTTTGATCTCTCCTTCAGAGGATGGGCTGCCTACCAGAACTGTGTCACGGACACCGTATTCGTTCCAGGCTTCATCCAACCACTGTACAAATGATTCCTCATCGCGTTGAGATACGCTCTTATAAGTTATCACCGGGCGCTCAGCTTTCTCACGAAGTAGCTTGGAGTAGGCGCGCGGGTCCAGCGTCTGCATAAATGGGAACGGACGTGGTTTGTCGATACGGCTGCTTTCGTCCTGAATGTCATAGACAATTAAACCGTCAAATTCCACATGCTCCAGACGCTGCAGCAGTTTATCTGCGATCTCTGATGTAGCTTCTTCAGTCGTGCCGTTTTTGGGTGGTGTGGTACCGAACAGATAAACACCACGGCTGCTATCGGCAAATTTTGTTCTGAGATCTTGTTTCATGATTGTTCTAACTTATCTGTCTAAACTGTAATTGCTGGGTATTCTAACAATTAATTATTTTCATGTGTTTAAGTTATAAGATGAAAGTTTTTCTGCCATAGTTGAGTAGATTTAATAGGGCTATATCAAAACAGTTCATATTCGGGGATTTATCTTGAGTGCTAGCAATTTTGACCTAAACAAAGCCAGTAAAGAGATTGAGAAATCGGGTGATGGCATTCCTCCTCTGGAAAAATGGAATCCTGATTTCTGCGGCGATATAGATATGCGTATAGCTCGTGATGGTCGTTGGTTCTATATGGGGACTCCTATAGGCCGTCCGGCCATGGTCAAGTTATTCTCAAAAGTTCTGTGGCAGGAAGAGAACAAGTTTTTTCTTAAAACGCCGGTGGAAAAGGTCGGTATTCAGGTTGAGGATGCCCCGTTTCTTTTTATCTCAGTTGAAGAGAGAGAAGGAGAGAAGGCTAAGGAGCTCTGTTTCACAAGTTTAACGGATGATGTCGTGGTTGCAGGGGCTGATCATCCAATCACGGTTAACATCTGCCCGAATACTCACGAGCCTTCCCCCTATATTGATGTCAGATTCGGTATGCGAGGTTTGATCAACCGCACGGTGTTTTATCAGTTGGTGGAGATTGCAGAGGAGAAGATGGTTGATGGTCGTTCGGTATTGGTGGTGGAAAGCCAGGGAGAGGTCTTTGAGTTAGGGGCCTTTTAATTGAGTGCTGGTTTAACTCTGTTCTGAATTAGCTAACACAATCTCGGTGGTAACCTCAGTTTTTACAGAGTTTGCAATAAAGCATTGCTCATGTGATTGGTGGTGCATCTGTTCTAGGTGTTCGTAAGATGGTTGTGTATCACCAGAGAATTTAATTTCGGGACGTAATGTCACTTTAGTCATTGATACCTTTCCATCACGATCTTCTTCCATAATGCCAACAGCATTATCGATGTATTGATCAACGGTGAATCTATTTTTGGCAGCGATGGATAGGAAGAACAGCATATGGCAGCTTGATAAGGAGGCTACAAAGGCCTCTTCAGGGTCGACACTGGTTTCAACGGAATAGGGTAAAGGCACCACATGTGGAGATGAAGATGCCGGAATCGTTATTCCGCCATCAAACGTCCATTCGTGCCCTCTGCTGTACTTATTATCTGTATACCGTTCATCGCTTTCACGTGTCCAAGCGATCTTTGCATAATACTCAGACATTGTTGCCTCTTTTTACAAATATTCTCTTTGCCGTTAAATCCCACTGGCCAGTATTTTCCCATCTTAGGAGATAACTGCTCATGTAACCTATACTGCTTTCAGTCAGGATTAGATAAAGAATTGAATGTTGAATGTATCTCTCATTCTACAGAAACCGTTTTTAGCTGCCATATTCACCGGATTCGGTCATTACCTGATTACTAAGGCGCTACCTGAAGCTACAGTCGAGTCATCTTCTACTGCAGGAATGGTCAAAGAGTAAACTTGCTGCCTCGTACTTAACCCTGTACATATAGTTGAGTGTTTAGTTGACGGGGTTGTTCCACAGATGTTGGTATAGGAAATATCTGTGGCATTGCGGCTTGGTGCCCTTATTCAGGGGAAAGGGGAGTGTTATGTTTTCGATTTATGAATACGATGGCAGGGTTTTTCGCGACACCTTAGAAGAACTTTATAAAGTATACCCGGTAGGTGGAACTTCAGCTTCCAGAGGAATTGAACTCCTCAAAGATACAGCCCCTGATCCTACCCAAACAAGCTACATACCTAACAGCAGTGCTTTGGAAGCATATAGAAGTTTAATCCATGCCAGCCCCAAAGAAGAACTACACCACGCATATGAAATCATGCAAAAGGCTGACACTGTATTGGAGGAAGGGGCAACAATATATTCAGCTCTGAATAGCTTGAATGCCTGCGGTTTAGATACCATTCCTATAGTTAATAACGAGCAGCGTATAGTGGGGCTTTTCTCCTATAAAAAGGTCATCAATGAGTTAGTTCTTGTCGACGCTGAAGAAATAAACCTAAAAATTACGACACTTAAATTCTTACAAAATGAAAAGGTCATAACAGCTGAACCTGTTACCAGTATCAGGCGTATTGCTGATGTAATGTTTCGTTTTGATTTGGCAATTATGCCAATCATTGATTCCTTCCAGAACCTTGTAGGTATTGTCACTCTGAAAGATATTGCCGGCGCAATCGCCAATGAACCGCCGCTAAGCGTTTGGTCGTAGTGGTTGGGTAATGCTGTTAGGCGATGATTTCAGGTCATGTTGTTATTAGTTAATGGGGTCTATATCAACACCATCCCAAAACCTATGAGTGTATTTGATTGGAGAAGCCTGTTCCCAGGTTCTACCTTAATGAGTCATTCACCACAAAGTGGCTTTTGGTCAGGTAAACATTTGATCATTGGCGTATATACAATGTCAGGTACTGATTTACCTTCAACCAAACGCTTGAGCATAACTATTGCCTGATAGCCCATCTGATAAGGGTTTTGACCAACGTTAGCATGGGCCAGATTATCTTCGAGCAAACGTATCTGTTGCTTCATCGCGTCTCCCATCACCACTATTATCTTTTTCGAAGCTAATGCCTCTTTGTAGGGGGTGACGGCTTCTTTATAAGCAGATTCATTTTGCTGTGGCCAAGCGCCGACAGATACCACCGTATCCACAACATTAGGGGTGTGTTTGTTTTTATCCAAAACATGCAGTAGTTGTGTTAGAGCTCGATGAGGTAAATCATTACTATAAAATGGGCAGCGAGAATATTCTGTCCAACCGTTTTGGCCTTCAAGTTTCGTCAGGGTGATAGAGGAATCAGGAATACCTGCTAAAGCGGCGCGCACTCCTGCAACCCTTTTTTCTAAAGCCGGACTGGATTTATGCCCACTAATCAAACACAGCTTACCTCCATTAGGTCGAAGCAGCTCTGTCTGCTTACCTAGCTCCCAACCCAATTGGAAGTTATCTGTACCGACGTAAGAATCTCGAATATTTTCAAAAGTTTCTAACGTGCTTTTATTAAAATCAGAATTGAAACTTATCAGTGGAATTCCACTTTTTTGGGCTTTTAAGGCGGTCTTTCTAGCGAAGAAACTTGAGTCGATGATAGAAACTGCAATTCCGTCGATGCCTTCATCTATCAACTGATTGATATAGAGACTTTGAGCTCTGGCTTCTGCTTTAACAGGGCCACCATAATGGCATTCAACGCCTCCCAGATCCTGTGCTGCTTGCTCGCAGCCAACTTGTACATCATCGAAAAAGTCGTTACCAACCCCTTGGGGAATTACTGCAAATTTCAGATCGCCATCGCCGGAAAAAGAGGGCTCAGCCAACAATACAAGGCTTATTAAAATTAATTGAATATGACGAAGCTTTAAGTAGGGCATGTCTTTTTTTGATAACGGAAAAAACGGCTAAACAGTTAGTTATTAGCACCATGTTTTGAATCTACTATTGGCGCTATGAAGACAATGTTGAGGCCACAGGGCTGCTGGAATAGATGCCGTTTACCGACAGCAACGGCATCTATTTTACAGTCGATTCATACTAAGATTAGTAGGAAAAGTTTAGAAAGCGTACTTTAGGTGCGCGCGAAGGAATGTTAAATCTGAGTCGCCAGCAATATCGTAATTTAATTGAGAAAGCTGAATGCGCCCGCTCAACCCTTCTACCTGTGGAAATTTATATTTTACATCTACTGCTAATTCCGAAGCGTCATCTAAATTGAATCTGGAATTGGCCGTTCCCTCTGCACTTTGATTCCATGATGCATATACAAGGGACGTTTTCAGACCCGCGATTCCTGTTTCATAATTCAGGCTAATGGATGTTTCATCAACGCCAGCAATGATCTCAGGTGAAAGCTCTGTGAATGCATAAGCCCTGAACTAAGGAACATGGCCTAGTGTTCCAGGCAAACTGTTTGCATCATCAGTAGACGTGTAGGCTAAAGTGACACCCAGCTTACCAAACTTAGTGGCGACCCTAGCGCCCCATAGATCAGTATCCGCGCCTTTATCGTAATCAGCATCAACATACATCGTGCCTAAAACGACCTGGGACTCTGGAATTTTATAATTCAAAGCCAGGAATGTTGTGTCATATGGGCCGCTTGTGAAAAAGTTTGTTGGAGGGTCACCGGCTAAGGTTGAGTCACTATCATTCGATAGATACTGCCCCTCGATATTTAAGCCTTTAACGCTGTTGTTATTGATGTAGATTGAGTAAACCGAACCGTCAAAACGAGCGTCCTTTTCGAGGATTGAATTGTTGCTACTATCTCCGTAGCGTTTTCTCCAATTCTCGAGATACATAAGTTTGAACGTTGTACCGCTAATATCCTTATTGGTAAGGACGACAGCATCGAAAGCATCTTTCATTGGATACATACTGCTGCGCATGACCAGTGGGCTAATAATATCCTGGCGACCAATACGTATTGTTGACTTGGTCGCTTCCGGATCAAATGCGTAAGCTATATATGCATTTTGTAGGTTAATGGATTGAATCGAGTTGCGTTCATCATCCTCACCCTGAACTTGCCAGGGTTGCCCATCATCGAGCTTCCAGTCGTAACCTGCTTGGACAGCAGCTCCAAACTTGAAACCATTGAAGTTGGCCGTTTCGTATTTCAATGAAAGTGCAGTGTTAGCTGTTTTGGTGTCACTCATAGGACCCGCAGATATCCCAGCATCACTTTCTGATCCAAACTGAATGACAGTATTGATATCGCCTGAAAATTTTCCGCCTAGCAATGCATCATTAAATGAAACTTCATCTGCTTGGGCTGTTACACCCATGAACATAGAAACTGCTAGAGTCAGGCATGTTGTTTTAGCTCTCATTCCAACTCCGATACTATTTTCGTTTTGGGACTCAACGGGGCCTCCCACACAAATGGTCTATCTGTGCGAATTTTACGTTGTGAATTTTGGTTTTCAGTCTGCTAAAGAGAATAAAATCATCTAATGATCACCCTCTGCGCATCAAAGCTTGAATTCTCTCATGTTGTTGAACTTAATCGTAGCTTGTTGAATAGCAGTAAGGGCCTTTTCGTTGCGCTCAATCAATAGCAATCCAATCAGACACCACTAATAATGAATTGGCGTTCGCTTATACGGCTGGCTAATCTAGAATGAACGTCAGCAGTCATCTCCTATCGTTGAGTGTTAGTGTTTTAGGAGAGAGCTAGGGATAATTCTCATGGAGGAAAGCTTTGGTACTAGTTAATATATAAACCAGTTTGAGATTTCGGTTGTATTATATTCCTATGAAAAGATTTCTTTTCCTGTTATTTGTTCTCTTTTTCGCAAACCCTCCTGTATTTGCTAATCCAAGCTTCAACGATATGTTCGATCAGCACGGTTCGATCATGTTGCTCATAGATCCTAGAACCGGTTCGATTGTTGATGCAAACAAGGCTGCTTCAGTTTTTTATGGTTACCCTCTTCATCAAATGCGTTCCATGCGAATTCAGGATATTAATACACTGACGCCTGCACAGGTAAAAGCTGAGCGTGAGTTGGCTGCTCAGGAGTCCAGAAACTATTTTGTTTTCAGGCATCGTATTGCTAACGGGGATATAAAAACCGTAGAGGTATTTTCAAACCCATTGGTCTTCTCCGGTCGTAAACTCCTGCACTCAATCATCGTTGATATTTCAGAAAAAAGGCTTCTAGAAGAAGCTATTTTCCACCAGCAAAGTCAGCTTGAGCAAACCATAGCAGACCAAACTGAGGTGATTGCTCAAGATTATAAAAAGCGACTCTGGATGTTGGTGATCACCTTAGTACTCGTCATGTGTGCTTTGATTTATGTGGTAATTGTTAGGCGTAAAGAGCAACACCTTAGTCAAAAACTGAGTAATCAGAAGCAAAGACTCGCCAATGTAATTACAGCGACAAGGGCAGGTACATGGGAGTTAAATCTCCAATCCGGTGAGCTTTATGTGAATGAGATGTGGGCAGAGTTAGTAGGATTTTCACTTGATGAATTACTACCTATGTCTGTGAGGAAGTGGAATCGCTTTATACATCCCGATGACTTAGCTGTTTCTAAAAAAGCAATAAATGATCATCTTGATGGGAAGCTTGATTTCTATACTTGTGAACTCCGAGTAAAACAAAAAAACGGTGATTGGCGTTGGGTTCTTGATCGGGGACAGGTTACAAAGTATTCGGCTAGTGGTGAGCCCCTGATCGTATCGGGAACACGTCAGGATATCTCTGAGCGGAAGCTAGCAGAAGAGCAAATTATATCCAGCCATAATCAATATATTGGCTTAACCGCAAATATACCGGATGGTACATACTCAGTAACTTTTGATGAGGAAGGTGTTACAAGTTTTGATTATGTGAGCCCTAGGTTTTGTGAACTGCTTCAAGTGGAAGCCAGCGATATTCTTGCAGATTCGCAAATAGCTTTTTCAAAAGTGCATCCAGAAGATCTTGAAGGTCTAATGAAAGCAAATATTCGAGCTAGAGATTATGCGGAAACCTTTCGCTGGGAAGGGCGTTTCATCATAAATAATGAAACCAGATGGATGCGAATAGCCTCAAACCCGATCAACGTCCAGAAAGAAAATCCAGTCTGGGTCGGGATAATGTCCGACATTACCGAAGCAAAAAATACCGCTCTATCCCTCAATCTTGCCAGCAATGTGTATAGAAATGCCCGTGAAGGGATGATGATCACCGGGCTTGATAATCGGATCACGGATGTTAATGCTGCCTTTACTGAGATTACTGGATATGAGCGCGGTGAAGTTATCGGAAAAGATCCAACCATCTTAAGCTCCGGGCGCCATTCAGGTGACTTTTTCAATAACATGTGGAATGACATCCAAAATGAGCATTATTGGAGTGGTGAATTTTGGAATAGGCGAAAATCGGGCGAGTTTTATATTCAGCGAACAAGTATTTCCGCGATCATTGATGATAAGAATGAAGTTCGGGAATATCTGTGTATCTTCAGCGATGTAACTCTGGAACGATCCCATGAATCTGAACTGGAGCGTATCGCGCATTATGACTCATTAACAAATCTGCCTAACAGGCTATTACTTAGTGATCGTCTTAATCAGGCGATGAAGCAGTCTAAACGACATCATCAAAGTGTGGCTGTTTTATATATTGATCTAGATAGATTCAAAGAGGTAAACGATACCTTCGGCCATGATATTGGCGATAACCTTCTAGTTCAGGTTTCTGAGGCTATGGAGCAATGTTTAAGGGAGGGGGATACCCTTGCACGTATCGGTGGTGATGAGTTTGTAGCCGTACTCCCTGATGGGGATGGAAAGATAGGCTATGTGAATGTAATCGAACGACTGCTCAGCGCAGCGACTTCGCCTATCACAATTAACGATGTGGAAATATGCATAACAGCGAGCATAGGGGTTTCAATTTACCCTCAGATGGAGGTAATCGAAGCGGATCAGCTATTACGACAAGCTGACCAGGCTATGTATCAAGCCAAACTACGGGGGAAAAATAGGGTTCACTTTTTCGATGAGAAAGAGGAAAAAGCTGTAAGACATCACCATGCGGGTACTGAGCGCATTCAACAAGCCCTGAATAACGGTGAATTTGAGCTTTATTATCAACCTAAGGTGGATATGCAGAAAGGGCGAGTTATTGGTATGGAAGCTCTACTGCGTTGGAACCATCCTGTACTTGGCACCGTTGCGCCAGACCTGTTTTTACCTGCAATAGAAAGCCATGAGATGATCAATGATGTAGGTGATTGGGTCATAAATGAAGCCTTACATCAAATGCAACAATGGCATGAAGCCGGTTATGCGCTTAATGTCAGTGTGAATATCGCAGCTAAACAGTTGCAAAACCCTTTGTTTGTAGATTGTTTAAGGCAACATCTGAATCAGTCAAGCAACTACACTTCAGGCGACTTAACGCTCGAGATTCTGGAAGATACAGCGATCGATGATCTTGAGCAGGTAGCTAAAGTCATTAGCGACTGTATGAATGCTGGAGTAAAAATCTCGTTAGATGATTTTGGCACAGGTTATTCATCCTTAACTTACTTAAGCAAACTTCATGTTAATGAGTTAAAGATTGATAGAAGCTTTGTTAAAGATATGATGACGAATCAGGATAACCTACAAATATTGGAAGGTGTGATTGCCTTAGCAAAAACCTTTGATATTCCGGTGATTGCCGAAGGGGTTGAGAGCCTGGGTCATGGAGAGGTTCTACTCAAGTTGGGATGTATTTACGCTCAGGGTTATGCGATTTCAAGACCAATGCCTGCGGCTGAAGTTGCTAGATGGATTGATAACTGGCAGAAACCTGACAATTGGAAGATAGCGTCTCTTTAGTCGGCATCGCGGTGCATGTAGCTAAGAACAAGCCCCGTGAATTTTCAATTAGCCCGGAACTCTAGCAAACTTATTTTTAAGTTTCTGAATCTCTTCGAAATAATGCCTGCCCTCTAAACAAAAAAAAACCGCAGATAAAAATCTGCGGCTGAAATGCCCAAAGCGCAATGTCAATTGAGTCGGGCCAAGAGTCTGGAAATGGGGGTATGACCATTTCCAGAACAGGATCACTCCTCCATGAGCGGTGTTTGAGGGTAGATAAAACCACCCATCAATCAATACTTATGCGGCAAGAATCTCTACATCGTCTCCCTCAAGGCGAACCGGCCATACAGGAACACTGACTTCAGCATCTTCCATGCATTCACCTGAGTTCAGGGAGAAGTGCTGTTTGTAGAGCGGGGATGCCACCATAATCTCGCCTTTAAGATCACCAATCAGACCACGGGCCAGTACATTTGCACCGCTGAATGGGTCGTGATTGCCGATTGCGTATACTTCATTTTCGTAACCAGGGATGTAGAACAAAGCTACTTGATTACCTTCGTATAGTGCTGCAACGCCTGAGTTAGGGATCAGATCATTTTTGCTGCACAGTTTTTTCCATTCAGTATTTGGATTAGCTGTCATGATTATTTCCTCTTCAGTCGTTGAATTAAGCTGGACGGATCTGTTCACGTTCAATGATATGAACGATCTGCGGATCAGCCTGTTCCTCAGTGTTTACAAAGGTACGGAAACGTTTCAGTTTCTCTTCATCTTCGATAGTGGCTTTCCACTCACACTCATAAGTTTCAACAACGTGAGCCATCTGAGCTTCCAGCTCTTCACCGATGTTCAGTTTGTCTTCGATAACAACTTCTTTCAGGTAGTCCAGACCACCTTCCAGGTTGTCCATCCAGGTAGATGTACGCTGCAGACGATCAGCCGTTTTGATGTAGAACATCAGTACACGGTCGATGTATTTAACCAGTGTTTCATCATCTAGGTCGGTTGCGAACAGGTCTGCGTGGCGTGGTTTCATACCGCCGTTACCACATACGTAGAGGTTCCAACCGTTTTCAGTTGCAATCACACCGATATCTTTACACTGGGCTTCGGCACACTCACGAGTACAACCGGATACAGCGAATTTGATCTTGTGCGGTGAACGCAGGCCTTTGTAGCGGTTCTCAAGGTTGATCGCCATGCCTACGCTGTCGTTAACACCGTAGCGGCACCATGTGCTACCCACACAGGATTTAACTGTACGCAGGGATTTGCCGTAAGCGTGACCTGTTTCGAAACCTGCATTAACCAGTTCTTCCCAGATCAATGGCAGTTCGTGCAGTTGTGCGCCGAACAGGTCAACACGCTGACCACCGGTGATTTTGGTGTACAGGTTATATTTCTTAGCTACCTGGCCCAGTACGATCAGTTTGTCTGGCGTGATCTCACCACCGGCAACACGTGGAACGATGGAGTATGTACCGTTCTTCTGCATGTTCGCCATGAAGGTGTCGTTAGTGTCCTGCAGGCTTACCAGTTCCTGATTCTGGATGTGCTCGTTCCAGCATGAAGCCAGGATCGAACCCACAGCAGGTTTACAGATTTCACAACCCATGCCTTTACCGTGCTTTTCAAGCAGCTCGGAGAATGAACGGATACCTTCTACGCGGATGATGTGGTAGATCTCTTCACGGGTATGTGGGAAGTGTTCACAGATATCTGTGTCGACTTCAACGCCGCGTTTTTCCAGTTCGCAGTCCACCACGCTTTTCAGCATAGCTGCACAACCACCACAGCCGGAAGCGGCTTTAGTAGCGTCTTTAACTTCAGCAACAGAGGTTGCGCCTTCATCGATAGAGCAGCAGATCTGACCTTTAGTTACGTTCAAACATGAACAGATAGTTGCTGTATCAGGCAGAGCGTCAGGGCCTAATGCTGGTGCCGCAGCACCGTCAAAGGATGGCAGAATCAGAGTCTGTGGTTTTTCTGGAAGGTCGATACCATTGAGTGCGTACTGCAGCAGAGTGTCGTACTTGCTGTTGTCGCCAACCAGAACAGCACCAAGAAGTTTTGTGCGATCTTCAGAAACGATGATGCGAGAGTAAACCTGTTCATCTTCATCCAGGTAACGATAGCTGATGCTGCCTGGAGTCTTACCATGTGCATCACCGATAGAGCCAACATCAACACCCAGGAGCTTCAGCTTGGTACTCATATCTGCGCCGGTGAAAGCAGCCTCATCGCCCGCAATGTGAGCAACCGCTGTTTTTGCCATTGTGTAACCCGGAGCTACCAGACCAAAGATCTGATTGTTCCACAGGGCACATTCACCGATAGCATAAATGTTGTTATCTGAAGTCAGGCACTGGTCGTTAACCAGAATACCGCCACGCTCACCGATCTCTAGTTCGCTGCTTTTAGCCAGAGCGTCCTGTGGACGGATACCGGCAGAGAACAGGATCAGGTCTGTTTCAAGGTAAGAGCCATCGCTGAAGTTCATGCGATAGGTGTGTTCTTCACCTGCAACGATCTCTGTAGTCGCTTTTTCACAGTGAACATCTACATCCAGATCTTCAATTTTCTTTTTCAGCAGTTCGCCGCCGTCTTCGTCCAACTGTACTGGCATCAGACGTGGTGCAAACTCTACAACGTGGGATTTTAGACCAAGGGATTTCAGTGCGTTAGCGGCTTCAAGGCCCAACAGACCACCACCAACTACTACACCTACTTTGGCATCTTTCGCACACTCTTGGATCTTGTCCAGATCCTCTAAGGTGCGATAAACAAAGCAGGCATCACCATCATTGCCCGGAATGGGGGGGACAAAAGGGTATGATCCTGTAGCAAGTACAAGTGTGTCGTAGGGGTATGTAGCTTGCTCGGTGATAACCTGCTTTGCATCGCGATCGATCTGCGTTGCACCTTCACTCAGGTGAAGCTGCACGCCATGTGTTTCGTAAAAGTTATCTTCTACCAGACATAGATCTTCATAAGTTGATCCACCGAAATATTCAGACAGGTGTACACGGTCATAAGCTGCACGTGATTCCTCAGCAAGAATGTGGATCTCATAGTCACCAGCTACGTCACTGGTTACAAAATTCTCAACAAAGTGGTGGCCCACCATGCCGTTGCCGATAACGACTAACTGGCGTTTATTTGATGTAGTCATAGAAGATATACCCATAATGTTT
>NZ_JAAEQH010000041.1 GCF_024231755.1 Neptuniibacter sp. | reverse complement strand
TTTATAACTAAAATCAGAAAACCAGCTAAGAAGTAATAGGATGATGAGTTCTGTAAAATGTGTGTTTTGCTTTAGTAACTAGGATGTATCCACTCTCATGTTAGGCATGGATTTCAATAAACAACATCGAGGCGATTACAACTGCCGTCAGCGCATATTTGCCAGAAGAAAGAATACAACCAACTGGCGAGGATTCGCTCGCCCCACCTACTTTCATGATTTCGTCGGCGCCACGCCTATTTTCAAGATTCCGTCGACGCCAATACAACTGATTCCCCTCTCTGCCTGAACCCAGAAAATGCCACTACTCTGTCACAACTTTACAACTTTATCCCATTCGCAAGCCCAATTCGCAAGCCCGATCGAACCGCTCTGTTGCTCAGAGCTGATCTTACTGCTGCTTCGCTAATGCAGCCCGACAAAATCATCTGCTTTCATCTGTCCTGCCACTTGTTCATTCGTATAGCGAAATGCGCTGCTTAAATACCGTCCGCTCTGGCTCAGCTGCTGTAGCTGTAGCCCATCAACACCCGGCTGAACTTAAGCGCCTTT
>NZ_JAAEQH010000040.1 GCF_024231755.1 Neptuniibacter sp. | reverse complement strand
TTATACCCCGCCAAATTACTTCGACGGGGTATGGGTAGTATCCACGACAAGCTTTTCATAACTCATTGCCACACAACGCAATTCCGTATCCGCCAATAAATTAGCCCCGTTTTCACCTCCACCTTTCGACACCAGAGACCACCAGAGACTACCAGAGACTACCAGAGATACGCCACCAAGTGTGGACTCCTATGAAAAGGCGTTTGTCAATAATAATTTTAGATTACTAGACAAATTCGTTGGATTGTTAAAGACACCTATTCGAGCTCGTTTCTTTTAAAAAGGCCCACGAAAACATTCTCAGGAAGCGGTCGCCCACTCTCGTTTCCTGATTCTCTAAGATCCAATCCACAAACCGAGCTGACCGCTCCATTATCAATTCCAACTAATTTGATCTAAAGATATTAACATCTAAAGGGCTCCCGGTTCTTCAGCATAGCATAAATTATCAGCGATAGTTTCCGAGCTACGGCTACTCTGGCTTTTTGAACATTGTTCTTGTAAAGTATACGGTTGAAGAACCGGTTTAAACTTGATGAATACCGTGTTACTTTAAGTGCTGTTTCTACAAGGGCTGTTCGTAGAGGCCGGGACCCAATCCTGGTTATTCCACCAGTGATAACTCTCTCCGCCGAAGCCCGTACCGTTGGAACCAAACCTGTATAACTGGCAAAAGCTTTCCTGGATCTAAATCGATTAATATCCACGACCTCAGCATAAATTATTATAGCTGTCAGGTATCCAACACCGGGAATCGTCTGCAGAAGTTTAACATCCTCTATATCCTGACCTCTCTTTTCTATTTCTGTTTCTAACATTTTTATTTCCCTGTTAAATCCTTTAATAATAGCCAGTAGTTGTTTGATAAAACGCCTTGTTGTATCTGGTAGATATAACCGGTCTATCTCCTTCTTCGCCTTTGGTGAAGCAACGTCAGTAGCACCAGCGACACAACCATTTAAAAACAGCAGATGCCTGATCCTGTTCTTAAATCTCGTCCGGTTC
>NZ_JAAEQH010000039.1 GCF_024231755.1 Neptuniibacter sp. | reverse complement strand
GGTTTCAAGTCATTCGCTAGCGCAGGCTGTCGCTGTGGTTACACATCTGGATGGTGTGTTGGTGGTCACCCACAGTAATAAGAGCCAGAAGTTACTTGGTATTAATTCTGAAGTTTTTGCTGGTGATACTCTGACGACCGCGGAACGGACTTTTGCCCGGCTGAAATTTAAAGATGAAAGTGAGATTGTGTTACGCCCGAAAACTACTTTCCGCATAGATGAATATATCTACGATGCGGAGGAACCAGATTCGGGGAGTTCTATTTTACGCTTATTCAAAGGTGGTCTGCGTGCTGTTACGGGACTGATTGCTAAGAATAAGAAAGAAAATTTCAAGGTTGAAACGCCGGTTGCCGTGGTGGGTATACGAGGCACAAACTTTGGTTTGATCTACTGCCAGGATGACTGTTTGGAATTGAAAACAGTCAGCGGCGACTTACCGAAAAACGGCTTATATAGCGATGTGGCTGAAGGTGCAATTATCCTGACAAATACTTCAGGAGAGCTGCTGGTCAATATTGGTGAATATGGCTTCGTTGCTGATAGTACCAGTGTGCCGATCCAGATACCTCCAGTTGACGGTATTAGAGTGACAATGCCAATTAGTTTAAGTCGTAATTCTATGGATGGTCATGGTCTCGGTGAAGCCAATGATCAGCAATGCATGATGCCTGCACAGTGACCTATTATGTTGAAATCAAATAACCGAATTCCCCATAAACTGATGTTGTTACCAGGTTTGCTGTTGGTGGCAACATCAAGCCTGGTTAACTTTAATCTTGTGGCTGAAGAGCAAAAGTCTTCACCCGCGTCACCGGTGCAGAGCCCCTCATTGGCTATCTCTGGTTTTGAAATCAAGGGTAACACCCTGCTGCAAGCTGAATTTATCGATACAACACTTGAGCCATTTACGGGTGAAGGGAGAGGTTTTGCTGATATTCAGTTTGCAATGGAGGCTTTAAAAGCGGCTTATCGAAACCAAGGCTTTAGTACGGTTCAGGTGTATGTGCCGGAGCAGGAAATACAGAATGGGGTGATTGCCTTAAATGTAATTGAAGGTGGCATCAGGCAGGTAAAAGTCAAAGGTAACAATCACCATGATGAGGCTAATATCTTGGCGAGCTTACCTGCTCTGGAAGCCGGTAAAGTGCCTAATGCCAGGGAAATATCGGAAAACTTACAACTGGTAAACCAGAATCCATCAAAGACAGTTGATGTAGTACTCAGTGTTGAGAGTGCAGAACAAGAGATAGATGCTCTGGTAACGGTAACTGATCATGACCCACTTAGTTTTACGCTTTCTGCTGATAATACGGGCAGTGATGAGACAGGGAAGTGGCGGGTGAGTGCGGGAATTCGTCATGATAATCTGTTTAATAAGGACCATAGTTTAAGTTTCAATTACACGACCAGCCCAGAACATCCAGAGCGTGTAAAACAGTATTCCCTGAGTTACCGCCTACCACTCTATGATCTGGGCGATAGTGTGGATTTTCTGGTGGCTAAGAGTGATGTTTCATCGGGGACTAATGACACGGTTTTTGGGCCGCTTAATTTCAGTGGTAAGGGTGATATATATGCCATGTATTACAACCATAACTTTGAGCGCCAAGGGGAGTACAGCTCCAGTCTGACAGCAGGTTTTGATTGGCGTCAGTATGATAATGAATGCACGGTACTGGGTGTAAGCTGTGGTTCCTCGTCTGCAGATGTAACCAGTCGCCCTTTAGGCCTTACTTATTCCGGCACTCATGCCAGCCCAGGACAACAGATCAGTTTTACTCTGGGTTACTTACATAACATACCAGGCGGTAGTGATGGTGGAGATGAAAACTACCGAGCTGCGCGACCAAATAATGTTATTGCTAACGCAGGCGCCTCTGCTGACTATGATCTCATCCGATATAGACTGGATTGGTTGCGCATCTTACCTCAAGAGTGGCAACTTCATGTTGGGCTCAAAGGCCAGTATACCTCTGATGCTTTGATCCCTGGTGAACAGATAGGCCTTGCTGGTGTTTGGGGTGTGCGGGGTTTTAAAGAGCGTGAAGTTGCCCGTGACCGTGGTTACAACGTAACGCTGGAGCTATTTAGCCCGGATTTAGGTCATATGCTGGGCATGAATGATGCTGATCTACGCGCGTTACTATTTATGGACCATGCCCGAGGGGAGCAGGTTCTGATGCAGGGTGAGACCGATCGCAACACTGTATCCCTGGGCAGTGCTGGCGTAGGGCTGCGTTTTAATTTGGCACGAGACATCACTGCCCGTTTGGATATTGCACAAGTTATTGATGCTGCAGGTGATCAAGAAGAGGGTGATGTTCTCGGCCACTTCAGTGTGAATTTTATCTGGTAAGCGGCCCCTTTTTATAGCGAAGGAAATAGCGAAGGAAAGTTTTGTGCGGCGTCACCTAATTCGTATTTTACTGAGTTTGAGTTTGTTGATTGTGTTTGTGTTGCACAGCACCTCAGTAATACATATCGAGTTATTACAACGTCTGGAAAACTACACTTACGATATTCGTGTGCGCTTAACGCCTCTTGAAGATGTGGATAAGCGCATCGTTATTCTGGATATTGATGAGCATAGTTTATTGCATGAAGGGCAGTGGCCTTGGAGTCGTAATAAATTAGCTCATATGATCGATCTGCTGTTTGACCATTATGAAATCGATGTATTAGGTTTCGATATGGTTTTTGCGGAAACGGATAACAGCTCAGGCTTGCCTCAATTGGAACAATTGGCGCAAAAGCAACTCCTGCACAACAGCGATTATCAACAACAACTTCAGTTACTGCGTTCTGAACTGGATTATGATCAGCGTTTTGCTGAAAGCTTGGCCAACAGGCGCATTGTGTTAGGTTATTACTTTGACCATGACCAAAGGCGTGAGAAAGGCGGAATTGGTCTACTACCTACTCCAATTCTTACATCTGGTAGCTTTAATCCTGAGCATATCAATGCCGCTAAAGCACAAGCATATACGGCGAACCTTACCGGATTACAAAGTGCTGCCCTTACCGCTGGCTTCTTTAATGCCTCACCATTAGTCGATCGAGATGGTGTATTTCGGCGTATCTCACTATTACAAAATTACGATGGTAATTTGTATGAAAGCCTAAGCCTGGCTGTTGCCCGTTTAGCTTTGCGCGAAACCAGTGTGAAGCTGAAATATGAAGGTGAAAGTCATGCGCTTAGTCTTGAATCGATATTACTAGGCAGACACCGTATTCCAGCAGATTTTAATCTTGGTACTTTGATTCCTTACAGAGGAAAGCAAGGGAGTTTCCCCTATGTTTCGGCAACTGAATTGTTGAAACAAACGGTACCTAAAGAACTTATGCAGGATGCTATCGTATTGCTGGGTACTACGGCTCCAGGATTGATGGATCTGCGAACAACGCCAGTGCAGGATCTCTACCCTGGTGTGGAAACCCATGCCAACCTGATTTCGGGGATTTTGGATAATCGCATTAAAGAGCGCCCTGCGTACACCATCGGCCTGGAACTGGTCTTGTTGATTACCTTAGGTCTAATCATGACCTTCTTGCTGCTGAAATGCAGCCCTATAGCCGCTATTTTTCTATATATCGGCGGCATGCTCATTTGTATTGGCTCAAACCTCTATGCCTGGCACTACCTCAATCTGGTTCTGCCACTTGCGAGCCTTCTGCTCATGATTACTCTCCAGTTTATATTCAACATGTCCTATGGCTATTTGATTGAATCCAGAGGCAAGCGTTTACTAGCAGGTCTGTTTGGTCAGTATGTACCACCAGAGCTGGTGGCTGAAATGGCGGATAAACCCGATGAGTATTCTTTAACCGGTGAGAGTCGTGAGATGACGGTTTTATTCTCAGATGTGCGTGGTTTTACCAATATGTCTGAGGGACTGGACCCCAAACAGCTGACTCAGCTGATGAATGCTTTCCTAACCCCAATGACAAGTATCATTCATCAACACCGAGGTACGATCGATAAATACATGGGTGACGCTATTATGTCCTTTTGGGGAGCGCCATTACCTGACGCGAACCAAGCAGAAAATGCATTAGATGCTGCTATAGCCATGATAGATCACCTGGACGACTTAAATGACGAGTTCGCGCAGAAAGGCTGGCCTGCCATTGATATTGGTGTGGGGCTGAATACAGGGGTAATGACGGTTGGCAACATGGGTTCCAAATTCCGTAAAGCCTATACCGTTATGGGGGATTCGGTTAACCTCGGTTCCAGACTGGAGGGGTTAACGAAAGAGTATGGCGTTAAAATTATCGTCAGCGAATTTACCAAACAGCATCTGGACTCTGCTTTCCATTTCCGCGAGCTTGATCGTGTAAAGGTTAAGGGTAAGGATCAGTCCGTTGCTATTTTTGAGCCTTTAGGTCGACTGGGACAGGTCGCAGAGTCTGAGCTGGAGCAACTGCTGCGTTATCATGAGGCGTTACAGCTTTATCGTGATCGTCAGTGGGATCAAGCAACACTAGCCTTTGAGGCTTTAAATCAGTCTCAGCCTGAGAGCTTATTGTTCCAGCTGTATTTACAGAGGCTGGAGCAATTTATCGAGCATCCCCCAGAGTCTGATTGGGATGGTACTTTTACCTTCTTGACCAAATAAGGCATTTAACTAAGGAGCCAGCGAGTAGCTCCGACTACAGTTTTCGTGTTCTGTTTCAGGGCTTTGTTTTAAGCGCCTGGTTGGCTGCATGCACATTGGACTTCAGGTGGTTAGGGTTGATTGTCCCAACTATGGCTGCAGTCACACCTGAGTGAGCAAAGATAAAGTCAAAACTAGCTTGTACCGGGTCTGCGTGTTGCTCATTGCAGATGTGCCCTGATGCCAATGCTTTTTTCAGCAGAATGCCTTTCCGGTTCTCGGCAGCGTAATCGATGACCGGTTTCTCTTCGGTGTGTGCAAGGTTATATGTCACCATGGCACAGTCTGATTTTTGCAGAGCTAAGAGTCCGCCTTCGACCGTTTTGGTAGACATGCCGGTTGCGCGGATTTTTCCTTCAGCTTTCAGTTCATTAAGAAGCTCAAGAATGCCGTACCGTTGGATGATCTCCACATCATTACCATCAGAGTGAACCAGCAGCATATCGATATAATCGGTGTCCAATCTTTTCAGGCTACGTTCGACGCTGAAGCGCACATGCTCCGGGGTAAAGTTAAAGCTGGATTCGCCACTTTGGTTATCGAATTCCTCACCTACTTTGGAGCAGATAAGCCAGTTGTCTCTTTGGCCTCTCAATAATGGGCCAAGGCGCTCTTCACTGTTGCCATAAGCCGGTGCGGTATCAATCAGATTTATGCCCAGGTCCTGCGCTAAAGCCAGGAGGTTAGCCGCTTCCTTGTCATCGGGGATAGTAAATCCTTGAGGGTATTTAACGCCTTTATCCCGTCCTAGTTTTACAGTCCCCAGCCCGATTGGTGAGATATGTAACCCGGTATTACCCAGTTCTCGTTTAAGCAAAAGAGGTCTCCCATACGGGTTGAGTGGTTGCTGGCTTGCCGAGCTCAGACAGCTCTGAAGGTTCACTGCTGTTCTCAGCGTTATGCTGGCAAAACTCTAATGCTTGATCAGCCAGATCAGGAGACAGCGCCAGCTTAGTTGGCCAGGAAACAATACAGTTCCCAACTTGCTGAGCAAATGCGGAATCAGGTCGTACCAAGGTAGATTGTTTCGGCTCGGCACGGTCAACACGCAGGCATCGCCACTCAGCAGTACTGAGATCAATCCAAGGCAACAGATCTGAGATCGCCTTTTGCGCATAAGCGATCTGTTCTTCATTGGAGCGGTCTACACCTGTTTCAGCGACATCGCCGCCTAAGTACCAGATCTGCTTACCATCAGAGCATGGATGAGTTGTGATGGTCGCTACCGGCTTACTACCAGTGCCGATACAGTGGGCAAAGGTTGGTAGATTATGGTTATGCTTCACCATGACCATATGCAATGGTCTGCGTTGCATCTCGGGTTGTTCGATCTTTAACTGCGAAGCTATTTTCTCAAAGCCTTCGCCGCTGGTAAGTAATAACTTACCCGGGATCAGTTTGAGGTTATTATCTTGCAGGTTAATTGCGCTGATCTGCTCCCCATTTTGTTCTATCTCTGCCTGGGTAAAGTCATACTGATAGATACGATCTTCTACCGGCTTGCGCAGAGCATCTACAACACTAGGTACATCCAGAACCAGTTCATTCAGGCGGTAAAGCGAACCTTTGAAAGCCTTATTCTGGAAAACTGTTGGGCGCTTCTCTTTTTTGACCTCTTCTACTCTGCCGCGAAATGCTTTGGTGGCAAAGAAAGTTGTCATTTTTGAACCAAGAGAACCTTTCGACCACATATAGTGGGCATCAGAAAGGATGTTTACATCGGTCAGATCAATTTCGCCTTTGCCTTCAAGGCAATCACGCCAGCGCTGTGGCATCTCTTTGATCGTATTAGACGCTTGGGTGAGTACGCCGTTCAGGGCGTATTTTGTTCCGCCATGGATGATACCCTGTGAGCGGATGGTCTGCCCTCCGCCCAGAGTGTCCTTTTCCAGAAGAATGGCGTTATAGCCGGATTGTACGGCACGGTTCAGTGTCCACAAACCTGCAACACCACCACCCACAATGATCAGATCGAACTTCAGTATTTTCATAGCTCGCTATTATAGAGCCGGTATTGCCGGGAGGCGAGCAGAGATGGTGGCGTGTTATACTCTGGCGCAATTTCCAATAAAGAGTCCGTAATGAATCGTACCTTGTACACAGTGCTGTTTTATCTGGCCGTTCCGATACTGTTATATCGCCTTTGGTGGCGTGGTCGAAAAGCTCCAGCGTATAGACAGCGTTGGAAAGAACGTCTGGGTTTCTTTACAGGTAAACATAGCTCCGAAAAACAATCGCTATGGATTCATGCTGTTTCAGTGGGCGAAACTCTGGCGATAGTACCGCTGGTTAAACTGATTCAGGCTCGACATCCAGATCTACCAATTGTGATGACAACAATGACGCCTACTGGAGCAGAACGGGTTGAGGCTACTTTTGGTGATTCAGTCACACATTACTACTGCCCTTATGATCTGCCCTGTGCCCTTGGTCGCTTTCTTGAAAAAGTTAAACCTGTAGGCTGTGTCATCGTTGAGACGGAGCTCTGGCCTAATTTGATAGCTGCCTGTAAACAGCGAAATGTTCCAACGCTGGTGGCAAATGCCCGCCTTTCTGCAAGATCTGCCAAAGGTTATGCCCGTTTTGGTAAGTTGGCTGCTGCAATGTTACAGCAGATTGATCTGATAGCAGCGCAGAATGAAGTGGATGGGCAGCGTTTTCTTGATCTGGGATTGCCTGAGCAATCTATGCAGGTTACAGGATCAATCAAGTTTGATGTGACAGCGCCTGAAGGCAGCGAGCGTTTGGCTTATGCGTTACGGGAGCTCTGGGGTATGGAACGTCCTGTCCTGATCGGTGCGAGTACCCATGAGGGTGAGGAAACGGCATTACTTAACGTTTATCAGCAGCTATTGTCTCAATACCCGGAACTGTTGTTAGTGATAGTGCCAAGGCACCCGGAGCGTTTTGATGTTGTTGCAGAAGAGATCAAACAAGCCGGATTTAAGCTTTCCCGACGTAGTTTGGGCCAGCAGCCCTCACCCAAAACCCAGGTCTATCTTGGTGACACCATGGGTGAATTGATGAAACTACTGGCTGCCGCAGATATTGCGTTTGTGGGTGGCAGTTTGATTGAGCGAGGTGGGCATAATCCATTAGAACCTGCGGTGCTAAAAAAGCCGGTTGTAATGGGCAAGCACTTTTTCAATTTTCAGTTGATCTGTGATGCTCTGGCTGAGGCTGGAGGATTATCGGTTGTAGATTCTGAAGTGCAGCTGAAATCACAGATAGCGGAGCTACTATCTGATCTGGAAAAAGCTGCTGCGCAGGGTGACGCGGGTTATCAGTTTGTGAAACAGAATCAGGGCGCGTTGGAAAAACTATACGCCCTGACGGAAACGATTTGTATCAAGCGGTAGTTCGGCGATCCATCTCTTCGCAGAGCCAGTGGCCAACAAAGATATGTGCTTCCTGAATGCGTGCAGTTTCGTCTGCTGGGATACGGATCAGGTGATCAGCGATATCGTTTAGTTTGCCTCCATGGGAGCCGGTCCAGGCCCATGTGGTGCAACCAATCTCTTTTGCCGCTTCGATAGCATCGATAACATTGGCGCTGTTGCCTGATGTGGAGATGCCAATGATAAGGTCTTCTGCTTTTGCCAACGCCTGAACCTGACGGGTGAAAACAGAATCGTAGCTGTAATCGTTACTGTGTGCGGTCAGGATAGAGGTGTCTACGGTTAGCGCAATAGCTGCAAGGGGCTGACGTTCCGCTTTGTAGCGCACTACAAACTCTGCAGCCAGATGCTGACTGTCTGCAGCACTTCCGCCGTTACCCATGAAAATCAGTTTGCCGCCTTTTTCAAAGCAGCTATCGATCTGGTCTGCCAGTAGTTCAACTTCACTTTGCAGAGTGTGTAGTTGATTGAATGTATCGAAGTGACGCTGCAATGCGTTAGTGAAAGACATATCAGATACCTGTCAGATCAAATTCAAGAGATTCGCCTGCTTGTTCTGAGAAGGCTTTTGCAAAAAATGGAGCCAGTTGCTGCCCATCGCTGTCCAGAACCCAACTCTCCTGTTCAGAATCATAGTCAAAGTGGAAACCGCCACTCTTGGTGGCTAACCAGAGTTGTTTAACAGGAGCCTGACGCGTAAAGATCAACTGAGTGCGGTTTTCGCAGATAATTGTCAGAATCCCTCCGCCCAGTTGAACATCGATATCAGTTTCTGCGTCATCCAGAATCTCTTCAATCCGGTCCAGCGTGTCATCAACCAGATCGTTAAATTCGCTCTCAGTCATCAAATTCTCCGGGAACATTTGTTGTTCGTACTTACTCTGGGGCAAGAGTATATCAAGCAATTTGGTGAAATTGATAATGAGATCGTTTAACTACAGTACCGACTTAAAGGTATGATGGCCCTTTAACCTTGGTAAAGGCACCAATATGCAACCGTATTCCGGACCAGCAGATAGAAATAAAGAGCCTATTCTTGAGGTGATCTCAGATATTTTAATGGCGTCAAAAAGAGTGTTAGAAGTCGGTTCAGGGACGGGGCAGCATGCTTTGTATTTCTCCGAACAGATGCCGCATTTGACGTGGTTGCCGAGTGATTTTGCAGAGGGTTATGACGTTTTACGTGCTCAATTCGAGCAGAACTCCAGAACAAATGTCGCAGCTCCAATAGAATTGGATGTTCGGAATATACCTTGGGATTCCTGCCTAACTGATCATGTAATTGATCTGGTCTATACAGCCAATACTTTGCACATTATGTCTTGGGCTGCAGTAGAGACGTTTTTTGCTGGAATTGAGCAGGTTCTGGGAAAGGAAGGTTTCCTCGTAGTGTATGGTCCCTTTAAATATAACGGTGATTTTACTACACCCAGTAATGCTCAGTTCGACCAGTGGTTGAAAAACCGTGACCCTGTGAGTGGGGTACGTGACTTTGAGGCCGTAAATGCATTGGCGGAGTCCATAGGCTTAGTGTTGCAGAATGATTGTGCTATGCCGGCAAACAATCAATGCTTGATCTGGCGCCGGAGCCTTTAAGTAATATCCCTTAAGCAATGGGATACTTAGGGGATGAGAATTAGGCTTTTTATTCCGTCCTTAAATTACCCTCTCTTCCAATGAAAATCCGGGTATAATCGACCGATTAGTGACCTGAAAAGGGAAAGTGCTGTGAGAACAGAGAAAAAGTATTTTGGTTTAGCCATTTTGTTTAGTTTGGTGTTGCTGGGTGGCTGTGGACAGAAAGGCCCTCTATATCTGCCAGATGGCGAAAATCAAAAGCAAACACAGCAGAAGTAAAAGTTTAGAGAAGATTGATGGATACATTTGAATATCGTAATGGGCAGCTCTGTTGTGAGGATGTTGCCCTGACCCGCATCG
>NZ_JAAEQH010000038.1 GCF_024231755.1 Neptuniibacter sp. | reverse complement strand
TAAATACGCACTGGATACTTTTTACTTCCTAGTGTGTGGCGCATTGGTAATGTGGATGGCAGCAGGCTTTGCCATGCTGGAAGCGGGTCTGGTACGCGCTAAAAACACTACCGAGATCCTGACTAAGAACATCGCTCTGTATGCGATCTCTTGTATCATGTACCTGGTTTGCGGTTACGCAATCATGTACGGCGGCGACTACCTGCTGGCAGGTATCACTGGTGATGGTTTCACTGGTGAAGCAGAACCAGCTACTTACGCGCCTTCTGCTGACTTCTTCTTCCAGGTTGTATTCGTAGCAACTGCGATGTCTATCGTATCTGGTGCGGTTGCTGAGCGTATGAAGCTGTGGGCTTTCCTGGCTTTCGCTGTAGTAATGACGGGTGTTATCTACCCAATGGAAGGTTCTTGGACTTGGGGTGGCAACGCTGTATTCGGCATGTACACTCTGGGCGATCTGGGCTTCTCTGACTTTGCAGGTTCCGGCATCGTACACATGGCTGGTGCAGCTGCTGCTCTTGCTGGTGTTCTGGTACTGGGCGCTCGTAAAGGCAAATACGGTAAAGACGGTTCTGTAAACGCTATCCCTGGTGCAAACCTGCCACTGGCTACTCTGGGTACATTCATCCTGTGGTTGGGTTGGTTCGGTTTCAACGGTGGTTCCGTACTGGCAACTTCCGATGTTGAAAACTCTAACGCTGTAGCTGTTGTATTCATGAACACTAACGCTGCTGCTGCAGGTGGTGTTGTATCAGCTCTGATCGTTGCTCGCATGCTGTTCGGTAAAGCTGACCTGACAATGGCACTTAACGGTGCACTGGCTGGTCTGGTTGCGATCACTGCTGAACCTTCTACTCCTTCTGCTCTGCAGGCGACTCTGTTCGGTGCAGCAGGTGGTGCGCTGGTAGTATTCAGCATCCTGACTCTGGATAAACTGAAAATTGATGATCCTGTTGGTGCGATCTCTGTACACGGTGTTGTAGGTCTGCTGGGTCTGCTGCTGGTACCTCTGACTAACGACGGTTCTAGCTTCTCTGGCCAGATCATCGGCGCCCTGACTATCTTCGTATGGGTATTCGTAACAAGCATGATCGTATGGCTGGCACTGAAAGCTGTAATGGGCATCCGTGTTAGCGAAGAAGAAGAGTACGAAGGCGTGGATATCTCTGAATGTGGTATGGAAGCTTACCCAGAGTTCACTTCTGGTAAATAAGCTCCACTCTTAAAAAGTCGACAGAAAGGGCGCATTTAGCGCCCTTTTTTGTTGCTCGGTCATTTTTCTGCCCTGTGATTAGGGTTGCTAGAAAATAAGTGAGGGACTGACGATTAAGCACAAACTTCCGATAATTGCTGAAACTTGATGAAATATCAGGGCCAAAGCTATTGATCCAGCGCAATCAGCGCCAACTGATTATTCCCAAACCAGATTTTCCCGTTATACTAAGGTCCGTTATTCAGCATAGAAAACTGCCTCCGAATCCGTTCGGCCATTTTAGGCAGGTATAAACTGAGGAAGAGCATTATGAAACTGGTCACTGCGGTGATTAAACCGTTTAAACTGGATGATGTCCGTGAAGCACTGTCTGAGATTGGTATCCAGGGCGTTACCGTGACAGAAGTTAAAGGCTTTGGCCGTCAGAAAGGTCACACTGAACTGTACCGTGGCGCAGAGTACGTTGTTGATTTCCTACCTAAAGTAAAAATTGAGATCGCTGTTGATACAGATATGGTTGATCAGGTAGTTGAAGCAATCAGCAAAACTGCAAACACTGGCAAGATCGGTGACGGTAAGATTTTCATCTCACCACTTGAGCAGGTTATCCGTATTCGTACCGGTGAAAGCGGCCCAGACGCCCTATAACCTAGTCCAATTATTAAAAAGCACCTTTTCAAAGGTGCTTTTTTTTGCCCTCCAGAAATAAAAATGAAACAAAAACCTGCACCAGATCAAACAAAACCACCTCACAAACACCCATAATACATAGCTATTAGTGTAGATTTAAAACAAAAATAAAAACATGAATGAACAAGTAGACATTACCAGCCTGCCTAACAGGCTACTAATGCAGTGGTTCTCCAATTCGTCTATAGGCATAGTCGAACTGGACCTGCAGCTGAACTGTGTCTGCTGCAACCCTAGCGCACAAGAACTTATCTGGGACGAGCTAAGCCAAAATTGGAATACAGCAGTCCCACTACCATCTGACTTCCGCGAATTGCTGCAACCCCATGTCAGCGAACTACTAAGCCACAATAGCCCCTCTCTGAGCACCCACTTGCAAATAACTCGTAATCAGGAAAATATTCTGATCCGCACAGAAATCAATCTGATTGGCGATCAGGACAAAATTCTTGTAACACTGCGCAACTCGAGCGACAGCGCTCGCCAGGCCAGGGAGCTAAAATTATTTCGTAATGCCGTGGAGAATACTGGCAGCGCCGTGGTTATTACCGATAACCGTGGACATATTCAGTACGCAAACAACCGCTTTAGCGAAATCACCGGCTACAGTTTTGATGAGATTAAAGGCAAGCGCCCCAGCATTCTCCGCTCGGAAAAAACGACAGATGAAACCTACAACGAACTCTGGAGCACCGTACTAAATCATAAAAAATGGCGCGGCACCCTGCTGAATAAACGTAAAAATGGCACTACGTACTGGTCCCTGCAGAATATCTCTCCGATCCATGATGAGCTGGGCAATATCATTAATTTTGTGTCGGTCAGCGAGGACATCTCCCAGATAAAAGAGCACGATAAAGAGATGGAAAAGATGGCGTACTACGACCCTCTTACCAATCTGGGTAACCGCCGTAATTTTCGCCGTTCATTAGAGCAACATCTAAACTCTCCTCAGAGTGAGGGCCATAACGCCCTTCTTCTTTTGGATCTGGACCATTTCAAGCAGATCAACGACACCATGGGCCACGAAGCAGGAGATGCATTGCTAAATACCATCGCTGGCCGGTTGAATTTCTGCACCAGTGAAACCAGCTCAGTATTTCGCTTAGGCGGAGATGAATTCACGATTATTTTCCATAGCTGCAGAGATCGGAAACATATTATTGAACGCACCAAAGATGTACTGAGTCTGCTTTCACAACCCGCCCAGATAGGCACCAATGAGATTAGCATTACGGTCAGCGTTGGCATTGCACTTATCGGCACAGATAGCCAGGACAGCAGTGACCTTCTGCGTAAGGCCGATCTGGCGATGTATTACGCTAAACGCAAGGGACGTAATACCTTCGCCTTCTACGCAGAGCAGATGGATTATGAAGCTAAACGCGCTCTGAATATGGCCCATGATCTGCGTAATGCCCTTGAAGAACAGCAACTCAGTCTTGTCTATCAACCCCAAATAGACACCCAGTCTGGCAAAATTACTGCTATGGAGGCACTGCTGCGTTGGAACCACCCAATTCACGGTAATATCCCACCCTCTGAATTTATCCCTCACGCAGAAGAAACCGGGCAGATTATCCCAATCGGGCACTGGGTTATGCGCGAAGCCTGCAAAGCAGCCAAAACCCTGCAGGATAAAGGCCTGCCACCACTTAAAGTTTGCGTTAATCTCTCGGCTAAACAGTTTGATAATCCCAAATTAATTACCCATATCGAAGATGCTTTACATAGCTCGGGGCTGGATGCCCAGTGGCTGGAACTGGAGATCACAGAAAGCATGCTAATGACCGATATGGAAGCAGGGATACAGGTCCTACAACGGATAAAAACCATGGGGATCAGCCTAGCGATTGATGATTTCGGAACAGGTTACTCTTCCCTAACCTATCTGAAGAAGATGCCTGTAGACCTGCTCAAGATTGATCGCTCTTTCCTACAGGAAGTTCCCAACGATCCAGACAATATGGCGATCACATCAACCATCATTGCTATGACAAAACAGCTCGGCCTGAGAGTCGTTGCGGAGGGGGTAGAAAGCAAAGAACAGATGCAGTTCCTGAATGACAATCAATGCAACATGCTACAGGGGTTTCTAATCGCTAAACCGGATTCATTTGAAAACTTCTGCGCCAGCTACAGCAAAGAGCAGTATTTCCGTAATTAAGGCAGCGTGTCTAAAACCCGCCTAATCCTATCCCGAACCTCCTCCCTTTCTGCCTAAAATTCGATTTCTTCACAACCGTCTAAACTTAAAGGACCAGTGAAAAGATCTGGAGGTACGCGATGACAGACCCAATCAATCGCCAAACCTTTGATGAAGTGATGGTGCCTAATTACTCTCCACTGCCGGTGATCCCGGTCCGGGGGCAAGGCTCCAGAGTCTGGGATCAGGCGAATAAAGAATATATCGACTTTGCCGGTGGTATAGCGGTTAACGCCCTTGGCCACTGTCATCCTCGTTTGCTTCTGGCATTGCTGGAACAGAGTCAACGGCTATGGCACCTGAGTAATGTATGGACTAACGAACCCGCAATCAAACTTGCCCAACAGCTCTGCGAGAAGACCTTTGCCGAACGGGTTTACTTTGCAAACTCCGGAGCAGAGGCCAATGAGGCAGCGTTTAAGCTAGCCCGTAAACATGCCTTTACCAATTTCGGTCCAGAAAAGCATGAGATCATCAGCTGCCTTAACGGTTTCCACGGGCGCACCTTGTTCACAGTTTCCGTCGGCGGGCAGGCTAAATATTGCGAAGGCTTTGAGCCGGTCCCAAAAGGCATCACGCATATCCCTTTTAATGACTGCAAAGCATTAGCCGACGCTATCAGCGATTGCACCTGTGCAGTTGTTATTGAGCCGATACAGGGTGAAGGGGGTATTCAACCGGCATCTGGTGAATTTCTGCAGGCAGCTCGCGAGCTCTGCGATCAACACAATGCTTTACTTATATTTGATGAAATCCAGACCGGTGTTGGTAGAACAGGGAAACTATACGCCTACCAAAACAGCAGTATTGTCCCCGACATCATGACTACAGCGAAGGCCCTCGGCGGAGGTTTCCCTATTGGCGCAATGCTTTGCAGAAAAGAGATTGCCGAATCTTTTAATGTTGGCAGCCACGGTAGCACCTACGGCGGCAACCCCTTAGGTTGCGCGATCGCCAACGAAGTATTAACACTGGTCGACACCCCTGAAGTACTGGATGGTGTTCGTGAGAAAGGGCAACAGTTCAACCAACTGCTTGAACAGGCCAACCAGAAATACCCTCTGTTCCGCGACTTCAGAGGCATGGGGCTTTTGATCGGCTGCGAGTTGAAGCCTGATTACCATGGCAAAGCACGGCAATTTATTCAGATTGCAGAAGAGGAGGGTCTGATGCTGCTGGTTGCAGGCCTAAATGTGGTTCGCCTTGCCCCTTCTTTGATTATTCCGAATAAGGATATCGATGAAGGGATGCAACGTTTTAGCCGGGCGATGGATCGGTTTCTGCTGGAAATCTGATTCCAACTCAGGAGGTTGCTATGGGTTATGCCGCGTACGATCAACATCACAAACTCAGTCAGGAAGAACAAAGGCTGCTCAACAAACTCGACACACAGCATAAGCATCAAGTTGC
>NZ_JAAEQH010000037.1 GCF_024231755.1 Neptuniibacter sp. | reverse complement strand
CAGGCACTACATCGTGAAAGTGTCCCTGGAATGCGTCTGGTTGTTCTGTTCCGCTTGTTGAACTGCCTCTTAAAAACCTTTCGTCCCCGTTCAAATCGGGTATTGTCTGCCCGTCATAAACACTGTCAGGGTCGTCTAAGGGCAATCCGTTACACTCTACCCACCCATCGGGTAAAGCAGGAGTATTGGTAAAATCTTCATGCCATGCTATAATCGCACCTATGGGGGGAGTTACATCAGGGCTTTTTATCAGACCTGTGTGGAGTTCTTTAATAGCCTCGCTTATCTCGTCCCGCCATCTTTTATTCGCTTCCTCTCCTGCGTTCTCTTCAGGAATAAAAGGCAGTTGTATGTCTTTGCCTATATCCATCTATAAGGAATCCTTCCCATGTTAGCGTTCTTCTGAGTGAAGTTAAGATTCTTAAACTCGCTCTTATGAAGGGCTATTTTAGACTGTGCCATCATTGCTAAATTCTGATTCTCCTGAGTTACTGCTATGTCCGCTACTCCCATCCAGATTAAAAGGTCCGGGCAGTTTGTAGAAATCTCATCCTCGTAAGCGTCCCATGTTTCCACTGTGTTGCTCAGGTCTGGAAGGTATTTCCAGTACCTTATGTAGAGTGCTTCGGTTTTACTCTCTTCCGGTAAAGGAAGGATTATAATTCTTAACGTACCCACTGTCGATGTCGGCATAATGTAATAATACAAAGGCCATTCAGTATTCTGGTCTGCGTCAATCGCTGAGGCCGTGTTGTAGTAGTTAAGGTCAAGACAATCCGAGCCTGCTGTAAGGTCGTCCGTGTTGGCTGTCCAGCTTGCGCCTGAGTTACTTTGTACTGCAACATACCCTATGCTTACGTTATCCGCAGTCACCGAAGGTAAGGCTGCTATTGCTAACGCCTCTGTTGTATAGACCTGATCTGCCGAAGGTGAGGAAGTGCTTATCGTTCCGGCTGAGTTGACTTGAATCAACCATACCCCCCAGAAAGAACCTGCTGCTGCCCCTGTGTTAATTGTGTCTGCTGCTGTAAAGGTAGAGTCTGCCGCCGCTACGGTGTAAGCAACTCCGTTTATCCTGCAATCAAACGCTGTACTCGCTATCTCTTCGGGTGTTGTCCCTGTGCTTAAAGTAGTGGCGTTTAGAATGTGATCTCCGTAAATGTCCGGCATCTCGTACTTGTTAATGTAATCCGTGTAACTGTCAGAACCGAGTTTTTTCAGTTCGTTGTAAGTGTCGTT
>NZ_JAAEQH010000036.1 GCF_024231755.1 Neptuniibacter sp. | reverse complement strand
TGGAGCGCCAAAAAAACCGTTCAATGTTGCTATTGTTTTTGCAATTTGCGGTGCTCTTTTTTCCCTTTTGATCTTTCTGTTCATGTTGAAGCAGGAACGGGAAGCAGTCATCCAGCAGTTTCAGATTGATATGAACTACAAGGTTGCTGCATTTGAACAGCAACTTACGCTTAATTTACAGAGCTTGGAGTCACTCCAGGCTTATTACCTGATGAGTGACCAAATCAAAGCAGATAGCTTCAAAGAGGTTGCTTCCAGAATTGCCGCACGTAGCCCAGAATTACAGGCGCTGTTATGGGTGCCTGAAGCGGATACCGAGAAACTATGGGTTGCTGTTAATGGTAACGACAGTCTGATTGATGAAGAAGCTGTACAACAACTCCTGCAGAAATCACCGCAGGTTTCTGAGTTGACACTGAGCCGTGCGAGTCTGTCGGAAGGAAACAGTATTGTTGCTGTTACTCCGGCGCATTCTGGGGGAAAACTAATCGCATTAATCAGTGCAGTAGGGCTGGTTGAAAGTACCGGTTTATCTGAACTGGGCTCAGGAATCGTATTTAAATTTATTAATACAGAGACTAGCTCAGAGCTGATATCTCAAGGGGAATATGCTGATAGCGCTAAGCTCGCTCCAGACACTAGTTTCCAAAATCATCTGTTACGAGACGATAGCAACTGGTTAACGAGTTATGCTGCTACAGATGAGTATGTAACCCAGCGTATGAGTTACTTGCCAGCGCTTTTTCTGCTGACAGGCTTACTGATCTCCTTCCTGTTTGCAGCATACTTGAAGCGGATTATGAAATATTTGAACAATCTGCGTGATGAGCAGGAGGTCCTTTGTCAGCAGTTAATGGATGTGACCTGGAGTGACCCACTAACCGGTATCGCTAACAGGGGATATTTTGATGAAACGTTGGATATTGAGTGTCGCAGAGCGGTGCGTGATTTTTCGCCGTTGACTCTGGTATTGATAGAGCTGGATAAGTTTGACGAATATGAGGCTCATTACGGTGCCGCAGGTGCTGAAGTTACACTTCAGCGGGTCGCTTCTGCTCTACGTGAATCTGTAGGCAGGCCTGGTGATATGGTAGCGCGTATTGATGATAACCAGTTCGCTTATCTCTTGCCATCAACCAATGAGTTGGTGGTTCAGTTGGCTGATCGCTGCTGTAAAGAAGTTTTTAGTTTGGGTATTGCGCATGAAGCCTCTCAAGTTTCGTCTGTTGTGACTGTCAGTATCGGTGTATCTACGCTGCAACCTTCCCGTTTTATGACGCCAGAGCGAATGCTGGCAAGCAGTAAGGAGCAGCTTGTAAAAGCTCAAACCAATGGTGGTAATCAGTATCAGGCATATGCTGAACAAGGCTTGGAACCCTCTTTAACCTACTCGGTTTAATCTCTCTTAAGGCGGAATGAATGCAGGAGCTTCTCGCGCTTTTTAACCGTCTTTGCAGTGAAGCCTGCAGCAGCAACCATCGGCGTATGTTGGTGGTTAGCGGCAGTCGTGATTGGTGCTATCAGCAGGTTTCAATATTAACAACGGCACATAATCTGACCTGGATCGGTGCTCATGCACCATCAGGTGTTTTCTCTCTAAACAATCAGCAATGCCATAAATTATTAGGTCAATCCATCGATCACCTTGTCTATGATGCTTGGGATGGCTTCAACCCTAATAGCTTTGGACAGAGCAGTGGTTGCCTTTCAGGTGGCAGCGTTCTGGTATTGCTTTGTCCTGATCTGGCTGAATGGCCGGATTATGATGATCCGGAACATCATAATCTGGTGGCTTATCCATATCGCTCGACTGATGCCGGACGACGTTTTATCTCTCGTTTGGTGCATCTACTGGAAGACGATGCTTACACACTGATTGTTTCGGAAAAGGGACAAACTACTGGGCACGAAGCAGAGGTTCCTGATCATTATCCCCCAGAGGAAACGGCTCCGGTTGTTCTGCCAAGTAAAACCCTAGATCAGCAGCACGCCGTTGAACTTATTCTTAGTCAATTTCGTCGTGGCCGCCGTCCGGTGGTCATCACTGCTGACCGTGGCAGAGGGAAGTCTGTGGCGCTTGGCATAGCCGCTGCGCAGTTGTCAGGGTTGGACTATGAAGAAATTCTTATAACCGCACCGGAGTTTAAAGCGGCTGAAGAAGCGTTTTTAATGGCGCATCAGCTCCTACCCGATTATGAGTTCAGCAGAGGATTGCTGAAACAGAATCAACATTACATCCGTTTTGTTGAGCCGGAGCAGGCGATTAGTGAGGCCGGCGAGGGAAAAATATTGCTGGTGGATGAAGCTGCAGCTATTCCGGTTCCGGTGCTTTCTAAGCTGCTGAAAAGTTATACCCGAATCGCTTTCGCTTCCACTATTCATGGCTATGAAGGAACTGGGCAAGGGTTTGCAGTGCGTTTTCAGGCTGAGCTGGAACGTGAGGCTCCAAACTGTAAAGCGATCCATCTGCAGCAGCCTATCCGTTGGTCTGCGGGTGACCCGTTGGAAGCGCTGGTTTTTAACTTGCTGCTACTTAATGCGGAAGCTATTGATCCAGAGAAATTAGTCCAGGCATATAGTGAAACATCTACCGTAATAGAAAAGCTGGATCGCGATCTGCTGACAGAAGATTACGAAACTCTTGGTCAACTATTTGGTTTGTTGGTATTGGCGCATTATCGAACAACCCCGGGTGATCTGAGAATTTTACTCGATAGTCCCAACTTACATATTTGGTTGTTGCGTTGCTCTGGAATGGTTGCCGGCACAGTGTTGATCGCTGAAGAGGGACCTCTGCAAACCGATCTGGTTGAGGCCATATGGTCCGGGCAGAGAAGACCTCGTGGGCATCTGCTACCACAGACCCTAGTGAATCAGGACGGTTTCCGTGATGCGTCAGAGATGCGTTTCGGGCGGATAATGCGGATAGCTATCCATCCCGCACTACAAAGGAAAGGGCTAGGTTCTGAGTTATTAAACAGTTTGCATACTCAGGCGAAAAGTCTGGGGTGGGATTGTTTGGGCTCTAGTTTTTCTGCCAGCTCCGATCTTTTGAACTTTTGGCAACACAATGGCTTTGAAACTGTGCGTATTGGCTCAGGTAGGGACCATGTTAGTGGTAATCATGCCGCATTGGTTCTGGCGACACTGAGTGAAAGTGGTGGGGTGGCTCAGGAGCATTTGCGCAGTCGCTTCTTAGAGCAACTTAATTACCGGCTAAGTGATGATCTGACTGATCTTGAACCGGATGTGGTTTGTGCTTTATTGCAGCATGCAGGGCATCTGCCTGAAATATCCAGCCATGACTTGAGTGACCTACGCGCTTTTACTGAACATAACCGTAATTATGAAAGTTGTGCTTACGTAATTCACAAACTGTTGTTCTGTTTTCTGGACCGGGTAGATGCAGCTGAACTGCAGGTCTTCCTAAGTAATCAGGACTTTGTCCTTTTGCTAAAACGAAACCTGCAGCAATTGAGCTGGGATGAGTTGGAGCAGAACGGGCAGGGTCGAAAGCAGATGATGAAGCAACTACGCTCAGTTGTTTCTCTGATGTTGGAACAGGTTCGCGGCTGACAGACTAAGGATTTCTCATCAAGGCCTTAGCGTAAGCGTATCCCCTTTCTGGGTCATCTCAAGGTGGCGCATAAAACTCATTCCCAGTAGGACCGTTTTACCTTCCATGTGCGGATTAATATGGCCACGGATATTTTGCAAAGTAATACTACCTAGTTGCACTGTATCCAATTCGCTTGCATACACGTCAATCGTACCGTTGGCAGTACCAACCTGTTGACGGTGACCGCGTAGCAATCCTATCTCGTCAGCAACAGATTGAGGAACACTGATCGTAGTGGCGCCAGTATCGAGTAGGAAGGTAACTTTTACGCCATTGATTTTTCCAGGGGCTATGTAGTGACCGGATCGATTCCGCTTGAGTACTACCGGGGCGTTGGACTGAGTTGCTGTGAGGGCTCGGTTTGGGTTGTATTTATCTGCAACTGTTTTATCAAAGTAGAGATATAGCAATCCCAATAGGATTACCCAGGCAACTGCCCACATCCCTTGACCAATTTTCTTTGATGTATTTTTCGGTTCCATCCAAGCTCACTATCACGAAAACAATTGTGAGACATTGTAAGTGAGTCGATGGAGGAAGAGAACACAGGAGTTTACCTGTGTTCTCACAAGAGGAATTAACTCAACTGTTGCAGATGGTCTCGCGTCATCTGTATCTGCTGATCAATTGCTTGAGTAAGGCGGCTGAAATACACCCGGGGCTCAATTTGAATCTGCTCTGGCTCAAGAATTTCTTCTGTAACCAATGCATCAACTTCTCTAATCGTGGAATCGCATAGGGCATCTTCGCGCATATTCATCAACAAATATTGTAGCTGTACACGAACTGCTGCCGGGCAATGCCCCATATTGGCGGCTTTGTTTCCCAATCCACGGAGGCGTGCAAGGGATTCGGCAAAGTGGGGGCGGCGCAGTAAGTTCTGCCATAGCTCTTCACTGTCATGACCATTATTGCTGGCCGTAAGAGAGCAGGTATCAGCGATAACTGTTAACTCATGCAGTAGACGCTCTATCAGCTCGCAGTGTGCCATAAAGCTACTGCTTGGTTGGGCTTCTATGGTTTTCCAGTTTTTATGTTGCAGGTTCACCCGTTTAACGTTGCCGCCGTAGCTTTCGTCCAGTAGTGGTTGCCAAAGCTGGTTGATTTCGTTACTTAAGCGCCGTTGTTCGGTTTGGTTTGAATCATTCAGATTTGCACAAACCCCGCGGTGACGTTGCAGGCATTGGATCAAATTTAGAATATCGGACAGCTGAGTTATACCGCGCTGAGCTTTTTCGCGGCGTTTTTTGCGTAGTTTTCTTCGGTTAAATAGGCTGACGAAGGCGATAAGGGCGATCAGGAAAATAACAATGCTGAGTTCGATCATGCTGTTACCTCCTTAGTGGCTGCTTTAAGTGCCAGCTTCTCCAGGTAGCCAGTCAACTCAGTTAATGAGTGTGCCTGTTCGCTATGTTGCTGGAGAAGGGCACCGATGTTAGTCAGTTTTTCACTGAGTTCATTGCTGGCGTAAGCATGCTCATCAATAGAATTATTAACTTCTTGAATAAGCGCCAAGCTGGTTTCACTGCCTTTTTCTATCTGCTGTAGCAAGTTATGCATTTCAACACAGGTATCGGAACCAGATTTCAGCTCCTCTTCACTGCGTTGCATACTTTCTGTTACCTCGCCGACCCTGGATAGCATCGACGTTACCAAGCGTGTGATATCTCCAGTGGCTTTTTCTGTATTCCCTGCTAATTGGCGGACTTCATCAGCAACAACTGCAAAACCTCGCCCAGCTTCCCCGGCTCTTGCTGCTTCAATGGCGGCATTCAGTGCCAGAAGGTTGGTTTGTGCAGCCACTTCCTCGATCGTGCTGACAAAGGACTGAATCGCTTCTGCTTCTTCTGATAGTTGTTCTATTTTTGTGCAAGTGTCAGTGAACTGGTTACGCACATCACTAATTGCATTGCTTAATACAGATGCTTGTGATGTACCTTTATTACATAACGCTTGTGAATCTTCTGCGCTGTTCTGGGTGTTGAGGACATGATCACGGATCAGTTGTACCGTCTGGCTCATCTCCTCCGATGCACTGGCAATAGTAAGCAGCTGATTTTGCTGTTCGGAGGCAGCATCAGCCGTGTGCTTGGCAAGGTTTTCCAGCTCATGGGTAGAAAACTTCATTTCGCTACAGAGCTGGTCAGCTAAACTGTTGAGTTCTTCGTGCTCGCGAGCAAAGGCATACAAATTCTGCGCTGCATCTCGCAGAGGTTTGTCAGAACTGGTGTGCAGAGTACGGAACTGAAGTTCATTACGTGAAAATGCATTGATGACCAGTGACAGGTGATTCCAGCGACGTTGGCTGAGTAGAATGTGACTGATCTGGAAATAGATAAGTGGAATGAGTAACCAGTATGCTTCCCAATATCCATATGAGAGAGCAGCTACTGTTATTATCCAACCCAGCATCAGGATTAAGCCTGATACGAGAAGAGAAGCTCGGCTTAGTACCGAGTAGCCGAATGAAAGTAGCAACATGATTGCGCTCCCTAAAATTTAAGAATTAATCTGCTCCGGATTTTGCAAAAGTCGAGCCAGATTTTTCCTTGATCGCCTCAGTGCCCAGATTTAGGGCTTTATTAGCTGATCATAAAAAAACTCAGAGTGATCTTTGCGCTTTAGTTGGGCGTTATGTTGCACTGCAGTTGTGCGAAGGCCTTATTCTGGGGCAAAAGGATATTTGGCTAATCATTTGATCCCATAGCATTGTAGAATATCTGTCATTATTAAGATTTATCCTTCAGTCAATTAGAGAAGAGCTATGCAGATTTGGGTTGATGCCGATGCTTGCCCTAAAGTGGTGAAAGAGATCTTGTTCCGAGCAGCGGAGCGAAAACAGGTTCAGGTAACACTGGTTGCTAATCAGTACCTAGCCACACCTCCTTCACCTTTGATTAAAGCAGTACAGGTTGAGCAGGGGTTTGATGTAGCTGATAGCTATATAGTCTCGAAATTGGCGGCAGGGGATTTAGTTGTCACACAGGACATCCCTCTGGCTTCAGAGGTTATTGATCAAAAGGGTGTGGCAATTAATCCTCGTGGTGAGTTGTATACACCGGAGAATATTCGGCAGCGTTTGTCGATGCGCGATTTTATGGAAACGCTTCGCAGTTCCGGGGTGGATACAGGCGGGCCAGCGGCATTTAGCCAGACGGACCGGCAGACATTTGCTAATCAACTAGATCGGTTTTTAGCTAAGCATTGTAAGTAGGCGATCCAGCAAATTAATATTTTTTGTGCGCCGCACAAAAAAGTTCTTGACTAAAATCTGCTCAAGTTTTATCTTTGCTGTAAATGGATTGCTGCACCGCAGCATCGAAACTTTTGGAGACAAAATTATGTACGCTGCTAACAACCCTTTCGCTGATTTCTTCAAACCAGAAATGTCTAACGAAATCGCTGCACTGTTCAAACCAATGCAGGATCTGGTAGACGTTAACACTAAAACTGTTGAAACTCTGGTTTCTCTGCAGAAAGCATACGTTGAAGAACTGGCTAACGCTTCTGTTGAACAGTTCAAAACTTTGTGTGAGTGCAAAGATCCTAAAGAAGCTCTGGACCTGCAGGTTAAATTCTACAAGTCTGTTGAAGCTAAAATGGCTGAAGCTGCTGAGAAAAGCGTTGCTACTATGACTGAAGCTAAAGACGCTTACGTTGCTACTCTGGAAGAGTCTGGCAAGAAAGTAGCTGAAATGGCTGAAGAAACTGCTAAAAAAGTTTCTGAACTGAAAGTAGCTTAATTTAGCCGCTTTTAAGAATCCTGAAAGCCCGGTCGGAGTTGTTCCTGCCGGGCTTTTTATTGTCTGTTATTCCTATAATTCAATTGTGATATCTGTTTCTGGAACACAGCTACAGGCAAGTATCACACCTTCTCGTTTCTCATCCTCGGTCAGAGGTATCTCTGAACTACGGTGAACCTCACCCGAAATCAGTTTGACCTTACAGGCTCCACAGACACCCGCGCGGCAGCCGGATGGAATAAATTGCCCACTATCTTCAGCTTGCTCCAATAAGGTTTCCTGATTATTTCCAGTCACAGTCTGTTCACCGAAGTGGATCTGTAGTGTCTGATCCAGTGGCTGGGGATCAATTCCGGGTGGCTTACCAAAACTTTCTTCATACCAGCGCTGTTCCGCTAGACCAAGCTGTCGACAGAACTCTTTGGCTTGTTGCATAAAACCTTCAGGGCCACAGCACATGACAGAGCGTTGTGGAAGGTCGGGAATTTCATGGATTAATTGGTCACGGCTGATTCTACCTTTGATTCCAAGCCAGTTGGATTCAGGTTGGCTAAGGCTAAAGATCAGCTTCAGATTAGGATTTTGTCGTTTTAACCAGAGAAGTTCATCTTCACAAATCAGGTCGGCCTCGGTGCGAGCTTGGTGATAGAACACAATGTCTCGTCCGGAATGGATATCACTGAGGTAGCGGGCAATCGATAGCATTGGCGTAATACCACTGCCAGCAGATAACAGCAGCATTTTTTGGGCCGCACTGGAATGAACATTAAATTCCCCTATAGGACCACTAGCTTTGATGTAATCCCCAACATTGAGATTATCGTGTAGCCAATTGGATACCTGACCCCCTGTAACTCGTTTCACCGTTATTGCGATATCAACAAGGCGGCTGGGTGATGAGGAGAGGGTATAACAGCGGCTTATTTCGGTCCCCGCTATTTCTGGATATAGGGTAATAAACTGTCCTGCGATGTAATCAATACTGGCCGACTTGGGAAGAGCAAAGCGGAAAGTCACCACGTCTCTTGTTTCTTCAACCCTGCTGATACAGCGTAACGAAAGAAATTGGTCATTGCTCCAAAGACTAGCCCTATCCGTTTTCTGTTGTACCGGACTGAGAATGGGGGCATTGTCAGGGTACTGTTCTGCTTCCATGGTTTCTAAAACTTCAATGCTATCACTTAGGCTGATCTGTCCTTCGTTAAGAGCAATAAGGTTCTGTCCAAAGTAGACGTCGTTGTCACTGCCCAAACGGTAGTTGGCCAGGGTTTTAATCGGTTCTCCTGCAGGCAGTGTCTCTGCTGTTTTACTGTCGTAGGTCGTCATCACACAGCGGGAACAAGGTTTCACAACTTCAAACTCGACTTCTCCGATGCGAATCCGTTTCCAGCTATCTTCGGCAAAGGCCTCACAACCGTCTACCACAAGATTGGTGCGGAACTGATCCATAGAGACCGGAGCTGCACTGCGGCTATTTAGATCAGCAAGGGATGCCTCTGATATAAGCAACAGGGGATAGCCATCTGCAAAACCAACAGGAATATCAGGACGGCGGGAGGTGAAACGTTCTGACTGCTCGCCGAAATAGAGAAGCTGACAGGGACGTCCCAGCTTTTCGGTGAACCACTCATCAAACCACTCACCGCAGTGTTGGGCATTAATCTCTGTTCCCCAGACTGTCACCTGACGATAATTCTGAAATAGTTCAGGATACCGCAGTGTTAGATGTTCACCGTCAGGGGCAATGATCTCTAATCCATCCTCACGGAGTAAGGTTTGAAACTGCAACAGTTTGGGTGCCTGGCGTGCTGAGAGTAGTTCTCCTTCGGGATCACTTAGCATGAATCTCCGGTCAAAGGCCAAGCCTGCCTGAGTCACAAAGGCATTGGAGGTATTAACGCCCGCCATTGATTTAACAGGAAAGGTATTAATTGCACTTAACTGGATTTGAGACACGTTAGAGTCCTATGCTTGTTTGCTGATTAAGGCAGTTATTTGATCAATAAGGTAGATTGCTGGTGATTTTATCTAGACGAATTGAACGCCGTTCGCCGGCTTGTGTTTCGGCAATTAAAAATTCATTACCTTCGGTATATTTTAGATCGAGAAAACGTAATTGCTCGGTGATAGTGCTTTCTCCATCAACCCAAGTCACCTCATGTGCTGCTCTTCGCATGCAGGCTAGTTCATAACCATCATGCACTTCGCAGTTAATTGGCTGATAAGTATCTTCTTTTTCCATAGGTAAACCTGCATTTCATATCTGGATTAAGCATAATGCCTTGGCTGTATATTGTCATTGAGGGATAGTTTTGGATTTGCAAAAGAAACACCTGATTAAACTGGCAACCACCAAGATGCCCTTTGGTAAATATCAGGGCAGGGTGCTGATGGATCTGCCAGAGGAATATCTGCTTTGGTTTGCCAAAAAAGGGTTTCCACAGGGGGAGCTGGGCTTTCTGTTACAGTTAATGTTGGAACTGCAGATCAACGGGCTGGAATCATTGCTGAGACCCTTGCGCGGTAGCTGATTCAAAGGTTCGATATTTCCTTTAAGGTTTAGTGTGTAACTTATCACTGGAAGACTCTAAAATCAGGTGATAACAAGCAGTGAGAAATAGATATGACTCCGGCGATTAACGCAGCCAAAAAAGCAAAAGTTGAATACACCGTTCACGAGTACAAACATGACCCGAGTGCCGAATCATATGGTGGGGAAGCTGCTGATGCTTTGGGAATAAGACCAGAACAGGTGTTCAAAACGCTATTGGTTGCGATTAATGGTGACAATAAAAAATTGGCGGTTGGGGTTGTGCCTGTATCTGGACAGTTGGATCTGAAAGCGATTGCTGCGGCACTGAAAGCGAAAAAAGTTTCTATGGCTAACCCACAGGATGCTGAGCGAGCCACTGGTTATGTAGTGGGTGGTATCAGCCCGCTAGGTCAGAAAAAACGCCTTCCTCTTGTGCTAGACCAAACAGCGGAAACCCATCCAACAATTTTTATGAGTGCCGGTAGAAGAGGGCTGGAAATTGAAATGGCTGCTGCTGATCTGGTTAAGCTTACAGGAGCCGTAGTTGCACCTATAGGAAAAGCTTAACCTACCTGTAGAGCTACTCTGTTCTGCTTCTCGAGTAAGGTTTCTAGTACTTCAGCACTTATCGGTTTGCTGAAGTAGTAGCCTTGAGCGAATTCACAGCCCCGGCTTTGTAACTGAAGCATCTGCTCCTTAGTTTCCACGCCTTCTGCTATCACCTTCAGTCCGAGACCATGTGCCATATCAATGGTTGCATTGACCAGTTCCATATCGGCTGGATCTAAAGTGATATCGTTAATAAAGCTCTTATCAATTTTAAGAACGTCAAAAGGATAACTTCTCAGGTAACTTAGAGAGGAGTAGCCGGTACCAAAATCATCCATTGATACGCTAATACCGATCTCATTCAGTTTATCCAGAGCGATATCAACATCTGACTGCTGTGCCATCAATACCCCTTCGGTGATTTCTAAATCCAGTAAGGAGCCCGGCATATCAAATTGCAGAAGGTGTTGTTCTATCGTTTCTACCAGTTTAGGGTCACGGAACTGTCGAGGTGAGAGGTTGACTGCGATTTTGAAGTCCTGAAGTAGATCCTGCTGCCAGCGCTTAGCCTGTGCCATCGCTTCTTGTAGAACATAATAACCAATGGGTACGATTAGACCTGTCTGCTCCGCAACCGGTATAAACTGATCAGGATACACCGCACCCAATTTTGCTGAATTCCAGCGCAATAGAGCCTCAGCTCCAACAATCTTCTTACTCTGTAGGTCGATAACCGGTTGGTAGAGTAGGTGTAGCTCATTTTTTGATAATGCATTATGCAACTGCTCTTCCAGCAGTAACCGCTGCTCTGCACCTTGATTCATCTCTTCAGTAAAGTAGTGGCAGCTGTTACGGCCCTGAGCTTTGGAGTAATACATGGCTGAGTCTGCATTACGTAGAAGTTCAGCGGGATTGTCACCGTCACTTGGGTAGACCGAGATACCGATACTGATTGTTAGCAGAATATCCCGTCCTTCTATTTTGAGTGATTCTCGGAACCGCTCAAGGATTTTATGTGCCACAGGCTGAGCATCAGCGGGGGAGTCCAGATTGTTAAGCAGAACTATAAATTCATCTCCCCCTAGACGGCCTACGGTATCTACCTCACGAATGCAGCCTTGTAAGCGGTTGGCTGCTTCTATCAGAATCCTATCGCCTGTTTCATGGCCAAGGGTGTCATTAACCTTTTTGAAGTCATCCAAATCGAGAAAAAGTACCGCGACTTGATGTTGGTTACGGTCTGATTCGCGTAGTAGCTGTTCCAGTCGGTCCATGGACAGGAAACGGTTGGGTAACTGAGTCAGGCTGTCAAAGTGGGCTTGATGAAGAATCTTCTCTTCTTGCTCTTTCTGCTGGGTAATGTCCTGTTTGACTGCGAGGAAATGTTTGATGTTGCCCTCGGTGTCCATTACTGGAGCAATGTGTGCTTGTTCCCAGAAAATCTCACCGTTCTTGCGTTGATTTTGGAACTCACCGTACCAGGCCTGACCAGAGCTTAATGCTTGCCACAGGTCAGAATAGCGTCCTTGTGGGGTACGACCAGATTTTAGGATGCGTGAGTTCTGACCAAGTATTTCTTGTTGCGTGTAACCGGTAACTTTCTCAAAAGCACTATTTACGTATTCAATATCGCCCTCAGGGGAGGTGATCACAACTGAAACAGGGCTTTGTTCGATAGCCTGTGAAAGTGTCATGACATGTTCTTCAGTCCGACGGCGTTCGGTTATGTTCCGGCTAACCCCTACCAGACCTTGAAGATTGCCATCCATATCATGGAAAGGCGTACGCAGCGTTTCAAATAATATTCTGTCGTTATCCTTATTGGCTTCTATCCAGCACTCTTCAATATTTGGTATCAGGTTAGTAATTGTTTTGAGATCGAGCTGGCTATGTTGAAAAGCCTTCTCATGGCTAAACAGGTCATAGTCCGTTTTCCCAATGATCTCTTTTTCCGGTAACTCGACGTAGTCCTGAAAAGCTGTATTACAGCCCAGATATCTACCCTCTTTGTTTTTGATATAAATATGAGAGGGAAGGGCATCGATTAGACCTCTCAGTAATCCTCTTTCATAGTTCAGGGTTCTTCTGCTTTGTATAAGTTCCTGTTCTGCTCTGCGCCGGTCCTGTTGTCGGCCCAAAATCAGGCCCAGTACCATGGTTCCTATCGGATAAGCGCTTAACAGGGTGGGAGCGATAGCCGCAATAATCTTAAAGCGCATCTCTGCGGGCATCAGCATCATCAGACTGAGTACCGTGAGCTGGACCAGCATGCCCATCAGATATAGGCGCCACCAGTTTAATGGTTGTTTATACCTATCACTGAGGTAGCGCCAGGCGAGGCCGATAGCTGCGGAGAAAATAATCACCAGTGAACCTACCATGATACCTGCACCACCCTGGAAGAGTCGGAGGCTTACGGTCATACAAACTGCTATCAGAGTGGGAATTAGTCCGAAGTAGAGGCCGCAGATACTGATCAGTATCCATCGGGTATCGAAGAAAACGCCAGGAGTCATCTCCCAGGGCGTAAGCATAAGCCCCATGCCTAGAAAACCGATCAGGATTCCAGTGATGGAGTCACGCAGGTAGTGTCGTTGAATATTCTGCAGGCCGAGAGAGTCATAGACTATTCCCATTGCCAGCAACAACGCCGCATTATTAATCAGGCCGGTAAAACTAGATGTTTCCACTAATACTACTTTCTTTTATTTTTCTTATTTAGTTAGAAAGTATATTTCCAATTTGGGGATTTGGCTTAGGAATATTAGGTTTTTCTCATTTTTTATTGCCGCATGTCATCAGAAATAACAAAGAGTTAGGGTTAACCCTAATATAATTGCTGACCAAACTAGCAAATTTCTTGTTTGGCAGGTTCGAGTCAGAATTACCTGTGAATTTTGTTGGTGTATGTGTATAAGTTTTCTTTTGATAACTTAGGGAACCTACGAATAAGTCCTTGCTAACTTCTGGCTTTCAGTTTGATGTGTAATCAAGGCATCGTTTTGCAGTAATGTCCGGACCTTATAAAAAACGAAAACGTAGAGTACGCATCAAACTGTAAGCCCCGTAGGGCAAGTCCTGTCGCACCCAACTTCGTTGTTGCAACCTTTGCTAAGGACTATGGCCATTAGCAGCAGATTGCGCCTAGAATTTGCGTACGACAGGCTCTTGCAGAAACCGCAGGGACTTGTTCGCAGGTTCCTTAGCCAGCATGATCGTGTCTTTTGGGGATTTTAACGAGAGGTACGAAAGATTCAGAAACAGAAGCCCTCGCCGATATCAATATGATTAGTAACAGAAAAGCAGTGGCACAAGCATTAGAAACAAGAAGAAGTAAGTAAATTGACCACACGAGTGAAACACCCCTACATCATTGATGTTGAAGCCTCGGGGTTTGGCCCGGACAGTTACCCTATTGAGGTAGGTGTAGCGATGGAGGAGGGCAAGCGTTACTGCAGTTTGATTCATCCTGAGAGGAGTTGGACCCACTGGTGTGACGATGCGGAACGTTACCACCAGATTCCCCGTTCCAGCCTGCTATTACATGGTAAGCAGGCTGTCATTGTAGCGGAAACATTAAACCTACTATTGGAAGGCCAAACGGTGTATTCCGATGGTTGGGTAGTGGATAAGCCTTGGTTGATTAAACTGTTTAACAAGGCAAGAGTACCGATGGAATTTACAGTCAGCCCACTGGAGATGATCCTGCGCGAACCTCAGATGGAGATCTGGCATGAGGTTAAAGATCAGATTGAACGTGAGTTGATGATTGAGCGTCATCGGGCCAGTAATGACGCTCTCATTATTCAGAAAACTTATCAACGCACTCTGGAAATGACTGAGGGCGTTAGCCTGTAAGTTGGGTAAATTGTTTTTCTTTTCAGAGCTTATTTAAAGTCGCTGCCGAACATTTCACCAATCGCTTTACTGAGCGCTTCACTACGTTCCTCATTACGGAACTGCATAAGAATCAGGGCACGCAGAACGGGTATAAACATCAGGTCGGACAGTATACGAGAGAAGCCTGCTTGACCCGCTTTACCGACAGCCAGCTTTTCCAGAAATTTCTGCAGGATAACGGGCTCTTGCAGACTTTCATTACAGCGGGTTGCCACAGCAACAATGACTTCCGGTTCAAGCGCATAGTCACTGTCGATAATCTTACCGATTAGTTCTGTTTTACGTGGTGTATTGCGAGCGTTGGAAAGCCCTCGTGTAATTGCTGCGATATGGTTAGCGGAAGCACTAGCTTTCTGCAAAGTCTGCTCGGTACGAAGTGCCAGCGCATCAAACAATTCATGATTCGGTTCGATGCTTTCGATACAGGTGCAGAGTACTTCAAAAGGAGCATCAGGCAGTAGAGGAATCGCCTTGCTCAGAATTTTGGCATTGCTGCCTTTTTCATGGCGAACTACCAGATCCGCAATGCCCTGATAGCCAAGAGATTGCCACTGATCAAAGCCAATCTGTCCTGCAAAGTATTGTTGTGCATGCTCATAGTACTGAGAAGCAGGTTGGCTAGATGTCAGGGTGGAATAAGCATGGAACAGTGCCATCTTTTCCTGATCCGGTTTGAAGGAGAATGGATTGTCCTTCAGTGCATCTTCCGGCTGTTCGCCACCTTCTTCCATCTGCAGAATACCGCCGGCATTTTTCAGCAGGCGATTCAGAAGATCGTCACGTACCGCCTGAATCAGAAAACCCTGCTCATCAAGAGGCAACTTAAGAAACCACGCAACACCCTGTTCTTTGTTTTTAGGGTTCCATAGCATCAGAGCGATCCAGGCATGCTGTAAGTAGGGGCTTGGATAAGGAGTCTGCTGATTCTCTATCTTCTCGAATAGATCAGCCGAGAGTTTCTGAACACGGCGGCCCATATCAAAGAAACGAATCTGAGCGCCACTTTGACGCAGTAACTGAGTAAGGGAAGAGATATCGGACATAACAGGCACCTAATTAATCAGGTGGGGATTCTAGCAGTTTTGAACAGGGGAGCCTACAGCACTTCGGAGGGATGTGAGCAGTTAGAATCAGATAATGAAGTACTGATTTTTACCTGCTTTTTTCGCCTGATACATCGCTTTATCAGCCAGGATAATTGCCTGTTCAGCGGAAACCTTATCTTGGGTTAGTTGATAGATGCCAATACTGGCACTGGCGTGTACTTTGGCTTCGCCGATCTGATATTCAGCTGAAAGAGTAGAAAGTAATTTGTCTGCGACGGTTAAGACCTGTGATGCGGAAGCAAGATCAGAAAGTAGCAGGATAAATTCGTCACCACCGAGCCGGGCCAGAATGTCGGTGTCCCTAAGGGATTCTTTCATTTTTACGCTGATTAACTGCAGGTATTGATCGCCCACTTGGTGGCCATGTTCGTCATTGATCGGTTTAAAATCATCAAGGTCGATAAACATAACGGCGCCGAGTTTATTATGCCGCTGAGTATTTGCCAGTAGTAGATTCAGTTGCTGGAGCAGAAAAGCACGATTAGGCAGTCCGGTTAAACTGTCATGGCAAGCCTGTTTTTCCAGCACGCTATTAACTTTTTCGAGAAGCCGGCTCTGTTTCACAGTAGATAGAATTACAAAACCCGCAAACAGAGCACCAAAAATCAACACTAAGATCATGAATTGAATCAGATCGGTCAGAATATTTTCCGTTTCACGAATAGAGTTTTCCCTCGCTTGGTTGTTTTGTTGCTGTTGCAAGGAAATCAATTGATCGAGGATATCTGCTACAACGGTTTGATCTGTAAGTACTTGGTCCAAATGTTCAGTATGATCGCTAGGATCATCGCTCATTAACAGATCAGCGAAATGGCGTAGTACAGGTGCTCGGTTAGAAGTTTCTTGGTCAAGAGAGCTGAACAATTTGGATTCATTAGCTGTTGTGTTGAGCTGCAGAAAGCTTGCTCGTGCCTTCTGATATTCAGAACCGTAATGATAAAACTGTTCAAATAACTCATCACGGGCAAAGAAATCTTCTTTCAGGGTCATCTGCCAGAGCAAAATTGCACGCTCACGTACAGCAACTCGCATTGTTAAAACATTGCTTAATTGAGCATCATTGTTGCGGGTAATCTGATCAAGGTGTATTCGGGATTCGGCGAAACGGTTATAGGAATAGAACGACGAGCCTGCGAAAACCAGAAAAATCAGTGCGAAACCGACAAAGTAAATATGTGCTCTTGCATCCTGCATGTATTGGCTCGTTATAAACTAAATGACTTCAGGCT
>NZ_JAAEQH010000035.1 GCF_024231755.1 Neptuniibacter sp. | reverse complement strand
CGTTTTTTTAATTCCTTACGTAAAGCGTCACGTTTCTCTTCCAGGTTTTCAGCATGATTACCCAAACCACTTAACTGCTTATCTAAGGCCTGAATCTGTTTTGCCAGCTTTCCAATTTTAACTTCACTCTGGCGCAGCGCCTTGCTGAGTTGGCGAGACTCACCCTCCTGCTGGCGCATATTCTTCTGCAGAGTAGAGATTCGTGATGATAGCTGCTTGAGTTCTTTCTCCGTCATAACCTGCTTATCAGCGGCCGTTAAAGGCAACGACAAAACCAACAGAAAACAGAAAAAAATCTTTGAAAATCTAAGCATTGCAGCCTGTCAGAAATAAAAAAAGGGATAAAACTTTATCCCTTTTAACACTTAATTCATTAAGAAGCCATTTTAGGAAGTAGCCAAAGAACTACCACTCATCTCCGCTGGCTTATCCACCTGCATCAGATCCAACAATGTTGGAGCCAGATCACACAACGCACCATCTTTCAGCTTCAAACTATCATTACGTGGGCCATCATAGATCAAAGCGACTGGCCAATTAGTGTGAGAGGTATGTGGCTGTCCTGTTTCAGGGTTAACCATCAGCTCAACATTGCCGTGGTCCGCCGTGATCAATGCCTCACCATCAACTTCACGAAGCGCTTCCAGCACCTGACGAACACTCTCATCTACCACTTCACAAGCCTTGACAGCAGCATCGAACTTACCCGTATGGCCAACCATATCACCGTTAGCATAATTACATACGATCAGGTCATACTTGCCACTTTTGATAGCCCCCACCAGCTTTTCAGTTACCTCTGGCGCACTCATCTCTGGCTGTAAGTCATAGGTAGCCACATCCGGTGATGGGACAAGAATCCGGTCTTCACCTGCATAAACCTCTTCCTGACCTCCATTGAAGAAGAAAGTCACGTGAGCATACTTTTCAGTTTCAGCAATACGCAGCTGAGTTTTACCAAGGCCTGATAGATATTCCCCTAAATCATTGCTGATCGCTTGAGGAGGATAAGCACACTCAGCCTGAATATCAGAAGCATACTGAGTCATCATCACATAGCTAGCCAACTTCGGTGTAACTGCGCGTTCAAATCCAGAAAACTCAGCACCTTCGGTGAAAGCACGAGTAATTTCTCGCGCACGGTCTGGACGGAAATTAGCACAAATCAGAGCATCGCCATCTGCTACAGAGCCTACAGCCTGGTCCTGCGCATCAACGATAACCGTTGCCTGTACAAATTCATCGTTCTCATCACGGGCATAAGCTTCATTCAAAGCCTGCAGTGCAGTCGTCGCAGTACAAGGTGCTGTTCCAGCAGTCATCGCATCGTAACCCAGCTGTACACGATCCCAACGATTATCACGATCCATACTGAAGTAACGACCAGCAACCGTTGCGATAGCACCCACACCCAGCTCAGCCAGCTTATCTTCTGTTCGCTGAATAGATGGCTCAGCAGAACGTGGCGGCATATCACGACCATCAAGAATAGCGTGAACAAATAGTTTCTTGGCACCACGTTTAACCGCCATCTCCAGCAGAGCAAAAATGTGCTCTTCATGGCTGTGTACGCCACCCGGGGATAGCAAGCCTAAAATATGCACGGCCTTATCAGCAGAGATTGCGGCATCCATCGCTTTAACCAGAGCTTCATTCTCAAAGAAATCACCATCTGCGATCGCTTTAGAGATGCGAGTGAAGTTCTGGTAAACCACACGACCAGCACCAATATTCATATGGCCAACTTCTGAGTTTCCCATCTGCCCATCAGGAAGACCTACCGCCATACCAGAAGTCTGGATACGTGCATTAGGGTTTTCAGAAAGTAACTTATCCCAAACAGGAGTATTTGCCGCCTGAATTGCTGAAGATTCTGAAGTTTCAACCCCATAACCATCCAGAATAATAAGTGCTTTAGTTGCGCGTTTTGCTGTCATATCTGCTGAATTCTGCTGTCACTATTTAAAATGGGGGACAATTTTACTGCGAAAGAAACCACAAGGCTAACGAATGCCATGTTCATAGCAAAGAAATCTACCAAATTGCTCATTTTCGCACCTTTTTCCCCTTATACAGTGAAAAAACGCAAGGTATACTTATGCCCCTCAAAGAGGATCAACCTCAGCTGTTATTGACCGGCCTTACAACGGCCTATATTTGGATTGCTTAATGGACCAATATATCGAATTTATCGGCAACCACCCTTTTATGGTTGCTGCCTGGGTTCTGACCCTGGTTATGTTTATCATGTTTGAGCGCAGCAAAGCAGGCAAAGCCGTGACTCCTGCTCAGGCAACCAGCCTGATCAATAAGGAAAATGCGATTGTTGTTGATATCCGTCCGAAGAAAGAGTGGACTACTGGCCACATTACTAACGCTAAGCATATCCCTCTATCTGACCTTGACCGCAGAATGGATGAGCTGACTAAATTCAAACAACGTCCGATTATTGTCGTTTGTAATTTGGGTCAGGCCGCAAGCACTGCGACACGTAAACTAAAAGCTGAAGGTTTTGAAAATGCTGTTCGACTGTCCGGCGGCATGACGGAATGGAAAGGCCAGAGCTTACCAATCGTAAAATCCTAATGGCTGAAGTTACTATTTATACAACCCGCTGGTGCCCTTTCTGCATCAGAGCCAAGATGCTGCTAGACCACAAGCAGGTTGAATATACAGAGATACCCGTGGACGGAGATCCTGAAAAACGTCAGGAGATGACCCGCCTCAGCGGTGGTCATACCGTGCCACAAATTTTTATTGATGAAACACCTATAGGCGGCTGTGATGATATGTTTGCTCTGGAACGTCAGGGCCAACTGGATGAGTTACTCAACGCCAGCTAATACAAATAATTCTAAGGATCTATCATGTCTGAGAACGAACAGAACACTGCAAGCCAGGAAGAACAGGGACCACAATTTGCGGTTCAGCGCGTTTACGTAAAAGACTCTTCTT
>NZ_JAAEQH010000034.1 GCF_024231755.1 Neptuniibacter sp. | reverse complement strand
TGACACCCGCTTCATGCTGCTTGATGGCTTTGATGATTTGCTCTTCCGTGTAACGTTTCTTCATGTCGAGATCCCCATTTAGATCGTAGATTATCTGGAAATCTCATCGTCGTCATGGTGTTAAATTCGGGGGAAAGGTCACTGCCAGTGGGAAGGAGTATGCCCACCACGACAAATAGAAACGAATCCCACTGAAACGTTTAAATTGGCTGAAAAGCATAAGCACCAAAAAGAGAGCGGAGTAAAAGAGCAGCCGGGCAAAATTGTCTAGTTCACCATTCAGCTTTGTATAAGAGATAAAGCCCACTGCTGGTGGTGCTATCAGAATAAAAAGTGTGGGTAGTAGTTTTTCCGGTAGAGGGTCATGGAAAAACAGACGATTGAAAATAAGGGTTTTCAGAATTACCCAGTAAACCAGACCAATTGAAAAGAAAAACCAGCTTACCTCAGTATACCCGTGTTCAACCCCTGCAATGGGTACCAGAATATTACCGACTACAGGGATAAACCATGCTGGCGTGGTGTGTGCGATTTTATATTTAGGGTGGTGCAGCCATTGCCCGAGGGCGTAGAGGGTAAAAGTAAGGTGTAGCAGGCTGCCTGAAAACCATAGAATTTCGGAAAGCTGTTTGTGTAGTGATAATGTAGCGGTACTGAGTAAAAGCAGGCTGATACTGATTGCGGGGAAAAAACTCAGTTTTAGCGGGTGGTTGAATTCGGCAGCAACTACGGGTTTAAAACGCATGCTTTTTAATAGGTAAGTACCGCTTATTATCAGAAATAGCATCCCGCTTAGGATAAGCAAAGCATGTGCTACCCAAGTTGGAGTTCCTAATACCTGAATCGCTTTTTGCCAAGCGAGAGCCAGCCCGGTACAGCCCATAACCATTGCGAAGAAAGCAATGGGAAAATGCTGCAACTTGGATTCATTTAGAGGCTGAGAGCTATTTTCCATAAATGCTTATCTTTGGCTTGATGGTTCCCGTCGACGTTGTTTATTCAACGCAATGCTCTAGAAGTCATTTTAGCAATAATTAATACATTGAGTATAAAGTAGGGACTGGCTGAATGCAGTCCCTGGGGTGCCCTATTGGGGGAGGGATTAAGGGCGCTGAGCTTCTCCGCCGAAAGCAGCAATCAGTGCAGGGTAGAGTTTGGCAAGTTCCAGACCCATCTGAACCATATCTGCATCAAACTGAGCTACTTCATCTTCAGCGGCTTCATCTGCCATTTTTTCCTGTAGTTGTTCAGTGAGCTTAAGGCGTTTGATGGATAGATCGTCGTTGAGAACGATCTTAATTTGCTCATCCCACCCCAGAGCTAGTTTGGTTACTCGCTTGCCTGCTTCTAAATGGGCTACAAACTCTTCATCTTCTAACTGTTGACCTTTGATACGAATAACTCCGCCTTCCATAACGTTGTCTCGCAATTCGCACTCATCCATGATGGCAAAGCCATCAGGGATGGTTTCATTATGTTCCAGCCAGTTTGACATAACCGCAGAAGGAGATTGGTTCACATCGGGCAGTGTCAGCGGAAGGCTGCCAAGAGTCCCGCGTAAGTGGCTTAACAGTTCTTCAGCCCGTTTGTGACTTGAGGCGTCTACCGCGATCCAACCCTGGGAGGGAGAGATTAGAGCAGTGGTCTGCTGAAAGCGGCTAAACGCGCGCGGAAGAAGATCAAGTATCACCTCGTCTTTAAGCTGGTCTTTCTCTTTTTTATAAACTTTTCGCGCCTGCTCCTGTTCGATAACCGCTACTTTCTCGCTTACGGCATCTTTGATAACAGACGAGGGAAGAATTTTTTCCTCTTTACGCGCTGCAATCATTGTCATGCCATGAACTTCGTGGGCTAGCATGTCGTCTAGAAGACGACAGGGTGATACCCAGCCATAGCGACTTAACTCCTGACTTTTACAAGGGGTGTAAGCCTGCTCCTGGAGTTTCTGCTGTAGCTGTTCCTGTGTATAAGAGAAGGAATCGGTCAGGCGATAAAAAATAACATTCTTAAACCACATGGCTGCAGCTCCAGTTAGAAAAATTGGCTGTGCATGGTAGCAAGTTTTTCCAAGGATAAAAGAGGAAAGCTGAATTTATTCGGCTAAAAGCGATGATTATGGGTTGAGCTTTTTGAGGGCGTTACGGAGTGATTTATCGACATAGTATCCGTAAAGCTCCAGTGTATTTACGCCTACCATTTTTTCTGCGAGTTCATTTCCCGTAGAGTCAAGGAAGAGTAAGGTAGGGGTGGCCCAGGCATTGTAGCGGCGGGCAAAGCTATTGGAAGTTATCTCCTCTCCGGAAAAATCCTTCAAGGAATCACCAGCGTTGATCTCTATTTCTCTAAACAGTGTTGTCTCTTCATAGCTGCCACTGCGTATCATTGGCTTGATGATCTCCTCAGTGATTTGAACACAGTAGCTACACCCGGGCTGAGATACCAAAAGCAGAACAACCTTCTTCTCTCCTGTTTGGTTGAAGCCCTCCGCCCCATAGTCAGCCTGTAGATCGTTAGCAATAGGCACACCAGACGCGAGTGAAGGTTGCTGTATCGCAAGCGTCAGGAAAAATGAGAAGAAAGCAGTCTTAAGATATCGCATAGATGTGAAAGATTCTTACTGAGCTGGCTATTATAAGCTATCTAGAAACTCAACGGTGTTTTCGATAACTTCATCCATATACAGATCACGGAAAAAGTGTCCCGCTCCCTCGATCTCAACACTGGTTATCATCTCATTGCCAACCGAGCTCATCTTGGCGTAAAGGCCTGGAACTGTTGTGTCTTCGCTGCCTGCGATAACTAACGTTGGAATCTTAGCCGAATGCAACAGGGTCGGCGTATCAAAGCGTTGATCTGCCTGGTAGTAGCTGACAAAACTACCTGCAGTTACGCTGGCTTTTTCACAGTAGATAAAATCTGTATCCTGCATAACTTTCTCAGCAGGCATCTGTTTGGCTTTTTCTAATATTGGAGTTAAAGGTTTCTTGTAGCGCTCTGCATAATTTTCCTGCTCGTATGTTTCGGACCAGGTTTGTGGTGCTAGTAGAATCTGTGCTTTGACTGCAGAATCGCTGTTCTCATCGCTATACCAGGCTGTCTGGTTACCACCGCGGGAATGGGCTGCCAGAATAATCTCAGTGCTACCTTTATCTTTGAGCCAATTTACCCACTGTCCGATTTCTGAAGTAGCATCAGTATGTTTGTGATTATGGGTAGTAGGGCAATCATACATATCGTGGCGATTGTCCTGACCCAGACTCAGGTTGATTGCCAGGCTACTGATTCCCTCGTCCGACAACAGTTCCTGCCAAGTGGTGATAATCTCCATCGCATTGTGCGCCAGGGTTCCATGAGTGATCAAAAACATGCGCTCATAACCGGAATCTTCCGCGAGAGTCAGGTTTGCATTCAGAGTTAATCCCTGATGTTTAAGGTACACTTCTTCAGCAGATGTTAAAGGGGATGCAAGTAATGATCCTGCCAGAAACAGAGAGGAAAGAGTGCGGCGCATAATGACTCCAATCAAACTTGAGATAATATATTAGGTTATATTGATATTCTTAAAAGAAATATTCAAGCAGAATTGGTTAAAATTAGAGGAAGGTCTAGCTTGGGTAGAGGAGACCGGGATGGAGGTTATGAGTAGGGACAGATTTTAAATCTGTCCCTGTTGACACTTAAAGGCCTTCGTAGGCGATCAGGGTGTGTACTGGAACACCTGCATCCTGAATTATGCTTGAGCCTTGCAAATCAGGTAGGTCGATTAATGCCGCTGCTTCATAGACTTCGGCACCCAGTTCTTTTACTAAGCTACACGCGGCCATAATTGTTCCACCAGTGGCGATTAGGTCATCAAATACTAGTACCCGGTCGCCCTCGGTTACCGCATCCACCTGCATCTCAACTGCTGCGGTGCCATATTCCAGTTTGTATTCCTGATGGATGGTTTCACCAGGTAATTTACC
>NZ_JAAEQH010000033.1 GCF_024231755.1 Neptuniibacter sp. | reverse complement strand
GGTATTCTTTACTACCTGCATATATTATCCCAGTGGGACTAATCTCAGTGGGACTTTGTATCTCAGTGGGACTTAGTTAACTACTTGTGTATTTATAATCTCAATGAGACTTTCTTTATTGGGTACTTATCTCAGTGGGACTTTTGTTGTTTGCCTGCATTAGTGCAGTATCTATGCCTATGCTTTAGTTTACGAAGTACGCGGCATAGGTAGTTGGCCGCTGCCGTATTCGGCTTTGTTTCTTTCTTGTTGCTAGCCAACTCGCTTCGCTTAGCGTGCAAGAGGCCACTGTTGTTATGTGCAGGCTGCTGTAGCTTTGCGTACGTGCTTTGCTTTGCTTCCGTATGAGAACGCTGCAGTGTTTACGGAGCAGCCCTGCCTGTGTATTATATGCGTGCCGTGCTGTAGCCCCAGACAGTATCGATTGTCTCGTCTGGGTGCGAGTCTGTCTTTGGTTTCATGCGAGGCCGTTTTCTGTCTAAGCAGCTGGGAGCCAGAGGCTGCTGAAGCAGTCGCGCGCTCCAGCAATCATTTAGTATATTAGATTGATATTGGTACGTGCATTACTCGCATTGTTACTTGCATTGTTATTGATATTGGATATTGATATTGTTACTATCGACTTAGCCTGTTTGCTGTTTTCTTAGTCATTGATATAACACCAGTCGCTCGTGCGGTTTGTCGCTCCAAAAGGAGAGGCTTCCGTACAAGTTGCTGAGGCACTGTTAGGTTGGCAGGGGCTAAGATCAGCTGCCGCCTGATAGTGCTCTCCTTGAATAACAGTTAACCCTGCAGCCTTATCTGGAGCTTTGCTTCGAGGTGCCTACTTAACATTTGACCATCTTGATAGAGCAGTCTCATTGCTCTGTTGCGATACTTCTGTAATCGTGTGTGCATTCATGAATAAACCTTTCGTTCTATGCTCT
>NZ_JAAEQH010000032.1 GCF_024231755.1 Neptuniibacter sp. | reverse complement strand
TTCAAGGGTATCCTTAAGGCTCTTTCCATATTCAGTTAAATAAACGACCTGTCTTGGTTTTCCTTCAGTTATAGGGCGAAGCTCGACGAGGCCAGCTGCCAACATGCGTTTAATAACGGAGTTCGTTGTGGGTCCAGTAAGCCCAACTCGTTCACTTAAGGTTTTTTGGGAGATTCCTTCCTCGTTCCACAGCTCACGTAAATATCCCCAAAATCCATGGTTTACGCCGTAGGGTAGTAGTCGCCGTTCCAATGAATTAAAGTACTGCTTAGAGAGCTCTCGAACGATGTGTGCCATCCTCTCGTATTTTAGCTCTGGAACAGTATTTAATTTCTCTACAGACATGTTCTTGTATCCTGAGATTTCACATAATATAGAACCTGTAAACTAGGCTTTAAAAAAACCTAGGTTTACTGGTGTTTTAAGCATCAGGGGTAATCAGATCATGTTAGTTAACTAACACGATCTGTCATCTTAGGCCCTTACTATGCTTCCATGTATAGTCGCATCGATAAATCGACAGCTTTAATATCTTTGGTGAGTGTACCCATTGATACATAGTCAACGCCAGCTTGTATAATGTCTATCAGCGTATCGTCATTTATACCACCAGAGGCTTCGATTTTAGCCTTACCGCGGCTTAATTCTACCGCTTTCTTAGTATCTTCTAATGAAAAATTATCCAACATAATTATATCTACACCGGATTGAAGAGCTTGCTCTAGTTCCTCGAGTGATTCTGTTTCAACTTCGATGAGCTTATTTGGCACCAGAGTTCGTGCGACCTGAACAGCCTTATCGATACCACCGCAAGCTGCGATATGATTCTCTTTTATCAAAAATGCATCATACAAACCCATTCTATGGTTCTGCCCACCACCACAAGTGACAGCATATTTTTGAGCCAGTCTTAGCCCAGGTATTGTTTTTCGAGTGTCGATGAGCTCTACAGGGTTTCTACCGATTTTACTAACAAAGTATCGAGTTCGCGTTGCAACAGCCGACATTAACTGAAGAAAATTAAGCGCTGTTCTTTCACCTGTGAGGAGTGAGCGGGCGGGTCCAGTAACCTCAACAATCAGATCATCAGCTTTGAGGTTATCACCATCGTTAAAATGCCAGAGCAGTTTGACCGAAGGATCAACTTGGCGGAAGGTCTCGCTCACCCAAGCTGTTCCGCATAGCACGGCATCCTGCCGTGTAATAATTTTTGCAATAGCCGTTTGAGACTCTGGGATCAATAACGCGTTGATGTCTCCACTCGCGATATCTTCAGTAAGAGCTGCACTCACATTTGCAGTAATCGCAATCTGTAACGTTGTATTATCTAATTTGTACATTATAACTCCCTATCTCTCTGATTTTGCCAATGTGCATATTTATTAGCGGGTCCGAAGGAGCGCGCTAGTAGAATTTTGATGGCGTTACTTGCTGTTAAAATTACTATTTTTGAGTATCGATTCTACCACATGAAGTGGATTTTATTGATAATTATTAGGTATGTAATATTTTTAACGATGAGGTCTCAATCAGCAAACTGCTGAAAGTTATCGATTGAGGTATCCGGTATAGTTTGAAGTCGATCATCCAATACTGAAGGTCCATTTGTCGCGCATTTGAGATGTTTAACGGCAGTTGATAGTTGTATGCAGTGGAGTTGCCCCCTCAATTGTTACTATCGTTTCATCTATACCATGCTCTAGAAGTAGTTTAGCTGACAGCAAACAAGTAAGTAATCAACTATCTTCTAGACTACAGAGGCTAAACCTCTGTAGTCTTTTTACGAGGGCTTCCTAAACAACCTCAACTTCTCACGAAGATCACTCACCCACTTTTCCTTGTATTCCTGATCTGTACGAATCTTACCTTTCTCTTTTAGAGGCGGGTGCCTGCAAGGATTGAAGAAATAACAGCGCTCATTGATGAAGTCATGACTCCATTGAGCACCTTTGTCAGAAAAACTTTGGAGAATTTCTTCAAAGTTAGCTTTCGCATCTTCTTTTAATCCTAGAATAAGCGTACTGGCTCCTTTAGGGGTTCTCAAATTACTGGTATCTGCTTCAACTAGCACTAGCTGACTGCCTGTTAGCTCTAAGATTGCTACGAAATACTTAAGGCGACCTTCATATTGTGTTTTGTAAACAACTTTACTTTGGTTTGCGGGGGCAGGAAATCTATAGCACTTCGCTTTCTGAAATAACTTAATACCATCAGATTTTCCTACCTCTTCAATGACCTCACCAAAAAGCCTGAATTTTTGAGGTAGGTAGACTGTGTCAGTAATCTCTTCGTCCTGATTTATGGTCGGACTAAATTCTTGAGCATTACCATCTTTCTCAATTAACCCAACACCTGCTTTTTCTTTCTCAATGTCTGGGGCCTCAGCAGGCGGCGAATGCTTTGATCCACTAGCTTTTTTACCTTTGGATGATTTTACGCTTCGAATTGCAGAGCAACCAAAGGAAAAACCTTTTGAGCGCTCTATGTGAAGCCGCTTTCCGAGTCTTGGTATTTCCCCAAGCTCTAACTCGGGATCAGTGTCATCTGCTGGAGTTTGTCCTTTCTTCGCAGCATCTATTTTGTCCTTACTACTTTGGTCTTTATCTTTCGGGTGGCTAACTAAAACATCAGCCGCTCCCTCGTTAAAAACAGCTTCGAGGATATTTTCTACACGCACTACCTCAGCAATATCCTCAGAATCAGCTCGCACAGACACTTCGAGTAACCAGCCTTCTAGGTTAGGCGGGACAAACTTAAATCCCAGCTCACCCTGACCTTTATTGAAGGATTCAAAAACAGAGTGTGCACTTTTCTTCGCCTCTACATCGAGCACCAACCAGGCTAAATGCGTTCTCGTACTTTTGGATTTTATAAACCTCAAAGGATATAGAGTACTTTCAGGAAAGCTGATTTCGATTGGCGACTGATCATGATGAACTAATGTCAAACCACCTACGCCATTCGCTGTATAAGCCGCCCGAACAAGGTGCGGGTTATGGAATAGTAGAGTCCTAGCCAGTTCAAAGCCTGAGAATTTCATCAGACCGTGATCTGTTTTGTAGAGGTATTGGTAGTGCCCAGAGGCCTTATCGACTCGTTCGAGACTAATAATATGAACGTTTTGCCGCTCGTGTTTCGTCTGCGAAACGATCTTTTTATCTTGGAATGTAGAACCAGGTGCAAGGAAGCTTGCCATTTCGATAGGTAAGGATGACGTGATGCCATCTTTCCACTCCACAGCGACAAAAATATCTTTATTTTTCAGTAAGTTTTTGGATCGAAATACACCGTGGATTTTAACTAGCTCGTTGTCCCTTGGGAGGTAGCTTAAAGCAGGAAACCATTTCGAGATCTTCTCTGATAATTCGTCGCGGAGCTTCACGAGTCCGTTTTTCACTGAGTCCAGCAGCACGTTCAATTTCATAAGCCTGAGGAATAGGTTCGTCCTTGTTGATACAATCAACAATAATAACGAGAACTCTACGCACTTGATACTCTTCAATCGTTTCAACGTACCTGGCAAAAAATAGCCTACACAGCGGAAGCTTAGCCAAGTGCTTATCTATCCCCCAACGTAGTTGCAGCTTTGAGATGAACCAGTTTTGAGTCATTCTAGGCAGCGATAAATCGTCTTCACATGCCTTACGAATGTTAATCAGTTGCCTGACTAGAGCTAGATCTCGCTGCTTCCAGTTTACGACTCTACCCACATGACGTGGTCAAGCAAATTCACACAACCCAGTTAAGCAGCTTTTCCTAAGTTAGCCATGTCAGCCTCATATTGGTTTGGACTTTTGTAATCCAGATATGAGTGCATTCTTTGGCTGTTATAAAACATAGTGATGTATTGCAGGATATCTTGCTGAGCAGCATGACGGCTCTGGTAGTGACGCCATTGCACTCGCTCTTGTTTTAATGTGCCGAAGAAGCTCTCTACAACGGCATTGTCCCAACAATCACCTTTCCTGCTCATGCTACCTGTTACCTTGTACTGCGCCAGTAGCTGTCTAAATTGTCGGCTCGCATATTGCGAACCACGATCCGAATGATGTATCAGGCCAGCCTTGGGCTTACGTTGCCATAAAGCCATTGTTAAGGCATCACACACAAGCTGGGCATTCATCCGTGAAGACATACTCCAACCCACGACTTTGCGTGAGAACAGATCGATGACAACGGCCAGATACAGCCACCCTTCCTGCGTCCAGATATAGGTAATGTCAGAGACATACGCCTGGTCTGGTTTTTGCGCATCAAAGTCGCGTGACAGCACGTTATCGAATACAGGTTGCTGATGGTTGCTGTTGGTCGTTACTTTGTATTTTCTACGTCGTCTAACGCTCACGTCGGCTTCTTTCATCAAGGCTCTCGTACGCTGTTTTCCAACCGGATAACCGAGCGAATTCAGCGCGCGTTTCATTCGTCTTACGCCATAGGTATAGTCACTGGCATCTGCTATTTTCTGTACCCATTCAATTAGCTCATCATGTTGTGGATCGGGTTCAAGTTGTTCATTTCGTCGCACGGCACTGTAATAGTTATGGCGACTGACTCCCAGAACCTGACACATCAGACTAATCGGCCAGGTCTTCTTATGTTGGGTAATGAAACCGTATTTCACTTGGTTTCTTTGGCAAAGAAGACCGTCGCCTTTTTTAGGATCTCTTTCTCCATTTTCAGGCGTTTATTTTCTTCTCTCAACCGACGGATTTCTTCCTGCTCCGGCGTTAATTTGCCATTGCCACGAAATGCGTGAGCGCCTTCTGATTCTTGCTCTTTAAGCCAGCGGCCTAACATATTCGCGCTAATACCAAGACTACGTGCAGCCTCAGCAATCTT
>NZ_JAAEQH010000031.1 GCF_024231755.1 Neptuniibacter sp. | reverse complement strand
TGGTTTTACCCCGATAACTCGGACAGTCAGTTAAGAGAATTCTGGGTCAGCTTACGCTTTTTCCTATGGTTATAAAATCGTTCGATATAATCAAACACATCTGACCTGGCTTCAGACCGAGTACGGTAATTTCTTCTGTTAACTCGCTCTCGTTTTAGCAGGCCAAAGAAGCTTTCTGCTGCTGCATTGTCGTAGCAACTCCCAACTGCACTCATGCTTGAGATTACATTATGGTCAGACAAGAAGCGTTGGTATTCATAGCTGGTGAACTGAGAACCACGATCTGAGTGCAGCACAACGGGATTGCCATGATCTTTCTGCCATAAAGCCATTAACACTGCTTGGATAACTAGCTGTTTCTCCATCGTTTGACTCATAGACCAACCCACAACAACTCCGTGGTACAGATCAATCACAACAGCCAGATACAGCCATCCTTCCCTTGTCGGGATATAGGTTATATCAGTGACCCATTTCACATTAGGCAGATCTGCTGTGAAGTCTCTTTCTAAATGGTTGAGTACGTAGTCAGGGCGTTTCCCTGACTTCTTCTTACGCCATCGCTTTATCGACGGTATTCCAATCAGGTTACTGGCCTTCATCAGCCTAGCAACGCGATTGAGGCTGCATCGCTCACCTTCATACTGGAGCTCTTCCCATATACGAGGGCTACCGAACACACCATCACTGGCCTGATGGAGCTGATTTATCCTGCGGCTTAAACGTGCATTATCCTGATGCCTCTGGCTAGGCTTGCGAGTACGCCAGTCGTAATAGCCGCTGGCAGATACCTTCAGCAAACGGCACATCATTCGTATAGGAAATGCATCGCGGCAGCGTTCAATCATGTGGTACTTCACTTGGGTTGTTTGGCGAAGTACGCTGCCGCTTCTCTTAAAAAATCTCGTTCCTTCTTAACTTGGGCAAGCTCACGCTTCAATTTTGCGACTTCTTCATCACGGGGATTACCATGACCCGTGAATGCCTTTTTATCAGGCGCCTCAAACTCTTTTATCCAACGATGAAGGTTACCTGAGTTGATGCCTAAACCACGAGCCACTTCTGCAATGCTGGCTTCCGGTTGGAGAGCAAGAGCAACCGCTTCACGTTTGTACTCTTCGGAATATTTTCTTCTGGAATGGGACATCTAAACACCTCGTTAAAGTAGATTATCTACTCTTAACTAGGTGTCCGACAAATCGGGGTAAAACCAATCAAAGATTTAAAGACCACCGCTCAAGATAATGTAAATTCTAAGATCACTTCATTAGGAGCTGAAATTGACTCATTAATACAAAGTATCAATATGGCCGTTGAGCCTATCAAGCTCTCTTCAAATGAAGTAGATAAGGGAAGTGAAGGTGTTGCAAAAGGGCTTGCTCAGTTGGTTGAAGTAAGTGGTAAGTTGGAAAGTATGATG
>NZ_JAAEQH010000030.1 GCF_024231755.1 Neptuniibacter sp. | reverse complement strand
TAAAGGCGAGTGGAATTTCTCGGTGGGTTATACCAATCTGCCGGTCTTGGAGGAATGGTAATGTTAAGATCTGTGAAAGCTCAGGATTACATGTGTGAAGACCTGATCACGTTCACTCCGGAAACGGATCTTTTTGAAGCGATTAATAAACTGCTGGATTACCGTATTACTGGTGCTCCGGTTGTAGATAAAAATGGGGGCCTTGTAGGCCTTATGTCGGAAGTGGATTGCCTGAAAGCCATCCTGACCCTTACCTACCATGAAGAAGAGATGGGCGGTATTGTTGGTACCTACATGTCGGAAGAGGTTCATACCATTAACCACGATGCTGACATCATTAAAGTGGCAGAAGAGTTTATTAACAATAAGCGTCGTCGCCTGCCGGTAGTAAAAGATGGTAAACTGATCGGCCAGATCAGCCGTCGAGACGTGTTACGTGCAGTAGAGCAGTTTGCACAAGACGGTTAATCAGTTTTGTATATTACCGAAGCCGCAGCAGGACTGCGGCTTTTTTGTCTGTAAGGTATATTTGGCCAGATGAGCTACCACTTTCCTGAAACGCCCATTCTTCTTTATCCCTCGCTTGCTGAAACCGTTGGTGTTGAAGCCGCTGTACTTATGACGCTATATCAGCAACAGGCACAACGCTTGGAAGCTTTATCTACAAGTGGCAGCAAGCCTGAGCTGATTTTATCTGCGCAACAGTGGCTAGAATTAGGGCGTTTTTGGGATGAGGAGAACCTGGCTCAACTGACCAATATTCTGGTTGAGGCGGGCTTTATTGATGCAACTTTTGCTCATGATGGTAGGGTAAGAATCCGCTTCCCCGAACCCGTTAGCGCTAGTTCTGAGGCATTTGAGCAGGTTGAAGAGGTTATCGAAGAACCGGAAATTGAGATGGTGAGTCGGCTACCTGTGGTTGAAGCTGTACCTCCTACACCTCCGGTTGAGGCCTACAGCTCAGAACCCTATTCAGCTCAAGATACACCTTACTACCCAGACACTCCGAATCAGCCGGTAACCCCTCCGAGCAGGGAGCAAAGGCAACCTAATCCCGGTCCTGCTCCAACTTTTGGCGGTAGTATAGGTTGGGCACGTAAAGCTCAACAGATGCGTTCCGGGCAGGGTGATGAATTGCAGGCTAAATTCTTCCAGCAGGAGCAGTTGAAGAAGCAGCTTCAGGCTATGGATCTGGGCTGGCAACCCTCGCAAAATTTCTATGCGCTGTTACCGCGTCACAGTATTTCTGTGCAGTTTGCCCAGAGCTGTCTGGACGAATTTGTGCTGTACTGGTTAGATAAAGATCGTAAAGAGACTAACTGGGACCAGAAATTCCTTGGCTGGGTGAAAAGAGAGTGGGTCAAAAAACAGACCCAAGAAGGCCGCCAGCAGCGTTTAAGTAACGAACAAAATACAGGTTTTAGCCATGAAAACCCCCGCAGAGATACTCGCGAAAACAGAAAACGGGTTACCGCAGCAGTCATGGACATCAAAGACACCGACTGGTGAAGAAACTCAATCTGAGTCTGCTCCCCGTGATCTGAGCGTTGAAACCAAGACGCTGGTGAACATGATCTTTGCCCGTTTTATGGCGATCTATGGTCACAAGTTTAAAAGCTGTTTTGAAACTCAGGATGAGATCCGTATCGCCAAACGTGAGTGGGCTCTTAGTTTGGGTGGTTATTCCGAGCAGGAGCTGGTGGCTGCAATCGATTACTGCAAAGAACACAGTGCGTGGATGCCAACTATCTCTGAGTTTCTAAAAGTTCTGCGAAATCTCACTGGTGACCATGGTTTGCCCGCTGGAAAACATGCTTATGAAGAAGCATGCTTGCATGCGGATCACGCATCGACACACAAATGGAGTCATCCCGCGATCTATCATGCAGGCAAAGCGACGGGTTGGTTCCGTCTACGTACTGAAGATGAACCGAATGTTTTTCCCGATTTTAGATACAACTATGATGTGATCTGTCGCAGGGTTCGCGCAGGTGAAGAGCTGGACCTCCCGGTTCCCGTTGCACTGCCGGATAAAAGTGATGTGTCTCTGTTTACCTTTATCCAGAGTTGGGGTGAAGAGCATAATCTGAAGCCGGAAGTTGCTAGTAAGTGGCTGTTTTATCTGACAAAGCCTAAAGGCACTCAGGTGCGCGAACGCTTCCGCAAACATGCTCAGGTTGAAGCCTCCGCAATGGGTATTGAGTTACCGGATGATTACCAATAAAGGACGAGTCATCCGGCTGCGGTTTTAAAAAGGGCCGCTTCAATATTATGTTTCTTCAATAGCTTATAAAAGTCTGTTCGGTTTCTTCCTGCTATTTTCGCCGCTTGGGTTACATTCCCTTCAGTGATGCGTAGAACTTTTGTCAGGTAACGCTGCTCAAATTCTGCGCGAGCATCATTAAAGTTTGGGATGACCTGTTCCTGATTAGCCAATGCGCGGACTACCGCTGTTTCACTAATCACCGGTGTATTGCTTAATGCGGTCACCTTTTCGATTATGTTCTCTAACTGGCGGACATTTCCCGGCCAGGATGACTGAGCCAGTAGTTGCAGAGCTTCAGAGGCAATATTCTTTACCGAAGGGTTATGTCTTTCTGCGGCCCGTTCAACAAAATAGCGCGCCAGCGGTGGTATATCTTCAGGCCTTTCCGAGAGAGGAGGTAGGTGAAGATTGACTACATTTAAGCGATAAAACAGATCTTCCCTGAATTCTCCCTGTTGCATCGTTTGTTCAAGGTCTCTGTGAGTTGCTGAAATAATACGTACATCTACAGAGATGTTTTCAGTGCTGCCTACCGGCCTAATCTGACGTTCCTGCAATACACGAAGCAGCTTCACCTGCAACGGCATCGGCATGTCGCCGATCTCATCGAGAAAAAGAGTACCACCATTTGCGGCTAAAAATAGCCCTTCATGCTTGTTTACGGCACCGGTAAAAGCGCCTTTGGCGTGCCCAAAAAGTTCTGATTCGAGTAGCTGTTCCGGCAAGGCGCCACAGTTAATTGCAATAAACGGTTTCTTACTTCTATCACTTGCCTTGTGCACAGCTCGGGCCATCAGTTCTTTACCACTGCCGCTCGGGCCAGTAATCAGAACGCTTACGTTGGAGCTGGCGATCTGCTCGGCTTCAGCGAGAAGGTTTTCCATAACAGGGCTACGGCTGATAATGTCACTACGCCATTCGCCACTGTTACGACTGGTGCCTTTAAGCGCATCTTCAAGGGTTTGCAGTAACTGTTCTCTATCGATCGGTTTAGTGAGAAACCCAAAGACCCCTTGTTGAGTTGCTGTCACTGCTTCAGGGATTGATCCATGGGCGGTGATAATAACTACGGGAAGTTGAGGAAAACGTGCTTGTGCTTGATGGAATAATGCCAGACCATCCATGCCCTCCATGCGTAGGTCGGTCAGCAGTAGATCAATCTCATCATTCAACATGTTCAGGGCGCATTCGCCACTTTCGGCACAGCTGACCTTATAGCCGCTGGCTTCCAATCGCATTGCCAATAACTTGAGAAGGGATTGGTCATCATCAACCAGTAGGATATGTGGTCTCATTGTTGTCCCTCCCGTTGTTGATTCAAGTCCGACTCAATCTGGGTGAGCGCATCGATTTTAATTTGTAAAAGCTGATTTTGAGACTGTAGGTTGTCCTGCTCGGCTCTCAGCCAAAGCAGGGCCGTTGTGTACTGATCACGTAGGTGAATATATTGGTCCCCTGGACAGGCTTGCTGCAGGTTCAGTCTGAGCTTGGAAAAGTGGAGCTTAGCCTGTTGTAGCTGCTCTGTTGAAGAGTAAGGGGTGGACATAAGCAGAGCAGTCATTGCTCGGTTGTTATCTTTTATGGCTGTCTGCAGAAGTTTGCTGCGTAGTGTTGGTGCATTCAGAAAACGTTTTTCCGTAGCCTGCAGCAGATAAAGCTCTTGTTGCTTAATCTGACAGTTGGCGGTTTCAACTGACTTGTCTGAAATTATAAGCGGTTTTAACTGACATCCTTGTAGAAAGAGTAACAAAAAAAAGAAGCTGTATTTAATCATTCTGAATAAATCCTTCCCGAGATAGTGAAATACGGAAGCCGACACGGTTACTTGCGTTTTGAATGAGAGCGACAGATGCGCCGATTAATTCTGCGGAATCTTTGACAATACTTAATCCAATACCTGAGCCTTTGACAGGACCCTTGCGACGATTCTGACCCTGATAGAAAGGTTCGAATAAGTGCGGAATATCGTGCTCAGGAATGACGGGACCATCGTTTATTACATCGATACAGAGTTGTTCATTGTTATCATCTATCGTGATAGTCAGCTGGCCGTTATCAGAACCATAAAGTGCGGCATTGGAGATCAGGTTGCCCACAATACGGACAAGCATGGTGCGGTCGGTGAGAAGCCGGGCATTGGTTGAAGGGACAGAAAGTTTGATCTGTTTCTGTTCCAGCAATAGTTTGAAGGGCTCAACTGCTTCTTGTAGTACCGAGGTAATTGCTGTGTCTTGGTGGGTAAGAGGTTCATTCTGACTTAAACGACTGTAATCCAGAAGTTGCTCAATCAAAGTCTGGAGCTGTCGTGAATTGTTTTGCAGAAGCTGCACCACTTCCATCTGATTGGAATTGAGCTTGCCCGTAATCTGATCGGCGAGCAGGTCTGAGCCTTCTCTGAGCGTAGTTAGAGGCGTCTTTAGTTCATGGGACATATGACGCAAAAAGCGTTGTTTCTCTTTTTCCACTTCGGCAAGACGTTCAGTCAGCCAATCAAGCTGTTGTTCAAGGTGAACAAGTTCATCAGGGCCTCCGACTTTATCACCTTGGTACTCTTCCCCTGTCCCTAGAGCCTGAATGCGTGAGGTGATTCGGTTTACGGGGCGAATGATACTCAGGCTGAAAAATAGAATTAACAGGGCTTCAATCGCTAAAAGCAGTAGAGTAAGTGTACTGAGCTGGGTTTGGGTGTGTTGGGCAGTTTCATTTAGGGCATGCAGGCGTTTATCCAGAATCTGATCAACCTGTTGGTTAATCTTCCGGGTCAGGTTAAGCAGCGAACCTGTTTCGCTCTGATGTGAGTGTTTAAAAACGTCTAGCAACTCATGAATTGGCTGCAGGCTTTGCGGATCTTCCAGAAGAAAGCTGTGAACGGTTAATTGTTGCTGGTACTCAGAAAGAAACTGTTCCAGCCGTTGCTTGATCTCATCTTTCTTAACGACTTGGTACTGTCTGGCTGAACGGGTAATGTCTTCGGCTAATCGCTCCAGAGTTTGCCCCCTGCGGGTTACTTCCAGTGCTTGTTGTGCCAGTACACGCCCCTCAGCTGATTGCTCTACTAAAGCGTTGGTTGCGTAATAAATCAGTGCTCCAAACGGGGTGACTACAACCAGAAATGACAGAAGCACAAGCTGTTTTAGTGAGCTTAACCGCCAAGGATTTCGATTCTGGTTGAACATAAATTAAACGCTATTTTTAAACAACTGTATGATTGGTGGCCTATTATCTCTCAATCGCAACCTTCTTGGTATTAATTGGAGTGATTTCATCTTCTTTATCGAAAAAACTCCGCCCGGCGTTAAACCGGACAGAGTTGCTGCAGAGCGTGTCTCGGGGGAAGGGGAGGCCCTGCGGGGTTGCTATCTAGGCGTGTTACAGAGTGTGTAAAGAAGCCATAGCAATAAAGGTTTTTGTCTGCGTTGTTTCCACCTTTCTTTCAACTTGTCTTTCGAGCTGAAGTTTTGAAAACTCTTCAACACTTAAGAAACCATCATTGTTAGCATCAATTTTTTTGAAGCCTTTAACGAGTGCCGGAGAAACCTGGGCTTCTTGAGGGCTAACCTTGCCGTCTTTGTCCTGATCCAACTGGTCAAAGAAACGAGGTTTCTGCGGAATCTCTTCAACAGTGATAGCGGGAGGTGTGACTTGCTGAGTTGTTGATTCGGTTTTCAAATCAGCCATTGCCGCACCGGAAGTTGCCGAAAGCAGGAAGAAGGAAGCCAAGTGGTGTAATTTCATTATATCTCTCCAAGCGAATTATATAGATCAAAAAAATTTAAATTCGTTGGGGATATATCAAAGGCTGTACCAATATTTAAAAGTCTTTATATAACAATCGGTTAAATGGTTATTTTTGCTTTTGAAGGGAATCAGACCGCAGAGAAGAGTTAAAACCTGGAAAATTATGTCTCCAATTGGAGACAGTGAAGTGTTCAATAAGTATTCATTCTCTTATTTATCAATAGCTTATAAGGTTTCCAAATAGCGACATGACTTGTGAATAGTTAGCTTTTAACACCACTGAGTATCCGGTTCTTCTATAACAGGGTTACTCAGCTTACCAATTCCTTCAATCTCAATGGTCACTCGATCACCGGGTTTCATATAACCACGGGGTTTCATTTTCACGCCGACACCTGAGCAGGTACCGGTAGCAATGACATCCCCTGGCATCAGAGTGCATACCGTGGAAAGGGTCTCTACCAGCTGATAGCAATCAAAGATCAGGTTTGAGGTGTTGGAATGCTGGCGCAGTTGATTGTTAACCCAAGTTTTCAGTTCCAGGTTGTGTGGATCAATTTCATCAGCGGTGACTATCCATGGTCCCATAGGGCCGTGAGTGTCGAAGGATTTACCCAGTGTCCATGTAGGCGCTTTGATCTGCCAGTCGCGCACCGATACATCGTTCACGATGGTGTAACCGGCTATGACCTCAGCTGCTTTCTCCTTAGGGACATGGCGGCATTGTTTACCGATTACTAGCGCAAGCTCACCTTCATAATCCAGCTTTTCGGAAACCCGTGGGCGATGAATAGCTTTCTCAGGGCCAATAATACAGCTGCTCTGTTTATTGAAGATGGTTGGGAAATCGGGAGTATCCAGGCCGGTCTCAGCAATATGATCGGCGTAGTTTAACCCTACACCAAGAAATTTCTGTGGATTTGATATAGGTGCTAGCAGTTGTACATCTGATAGAGACAGATCGTTGTTACCTGCAAGAGCTAGCAGTTTGGATTGAGCCTCTAGCCCGGTACTCAGAAATGGGATCATCTCTTGAGGCAAGGATAAATCGAGCCAGCTAGGTGTCACTTGATCATCCTTTACTATGCCAACCCCAGTTCGTCCCTGATAAGAAATTGTTGCCAGCTTCACAAAAAATCACCCGCTTTCGAAACTATTTTCCGGAACCGTACTCTATTCTGGGGAGATAGGAAAGCGATACCCAATAGAGTGATAACGATAAGAAAACGGAGAGTGGGTGATGAGTAATTTGAATTTCTGGGTGGCTATAGCGGTAACAGGAGCAACTGGTTTGTCTGCAAATTTTGTTAATGCATCTGAGCAGATTGTTATTGAGGCCGGTGCATTTCAAATGGGGTGCTCTATAGGAGATACCGTCTGTGAAAATGATGAGGGGCCAGAAGGGGGGATATCAGTGAATGTTCCCACCTTCAAAATTGATCAACATGAAGTATCGGTAGCTGAATATGAAGCTTGTATCGCAGCAGGTAAATGCCAGCGTCCTAAAGATCACCAGCGTAATAAGTACTGCAATGTGGGTGCGGAAGGGCGTGGGGATCACCCAGCGAACTGTGTCGATTGGCAGGAAGCGTTGGATTACTGCAGCTGGAAAGGAGGACGTCTGCCGTATGAGTCAGAGTGGGAGAAAGCTGCTAGAGCTAATAGCCAGAGTCGTTACCCTTGGGGACAGGTTGTGAGTTGTAAACACGCTATCCTTGACGATGGCAAAACAATGGGTTCCGTCCCCAATGAACCTGATGGTTGTGGTGAAGATCGAACCTGGCCACGTGGGAGCCATGCAACCAACGGCTATGGCTTGCATGATATGCATGGTAATGCGGGCGAATGGACTATGAACTGGTATGACAAAGATGGAATCAAGCGTTATGCCGGTGGTGACCTGAAAGGTCCAGATAATGGTCGCCAGCGTGTGGTGAGAGGCGGCTCATGGGATGAAAATGTGAATAACCTGCGCAGTTCATTCCGTAATGTTAAACCACCTGTAAGTGGTCGATCTATCTACGGTTCAATCGGTTTTCGCTGTGCTTATGATGTGAAATAGCGCGAGCAGTATTTTGTAGGGACAGGTTTAAACCTGTCCCTTAAACCAAGCAAAACGGTTCAGTGTTTTGGAGCGTGTAGGGCGCTCATGATGTTTTTGACAATCGCCTCATACTTTTGTGGTTCCGGGCGTTTTGTACTTAGCACCCTTAAGCCCCAAATGTTGGTCATCAGGTAGGTTGCCATATCTTCAGGCACAAGGTTCTTATCCACTTCGCCTTTCTCTTGTGCTTTGATCAGTGCTTCGCGGAAATGGCTTTCAAGACCATCAAGGTAACCGCTGATCCGCTCACGAATATGGTCATCCTCTGTGGCTAGCTCCAGCATGGTGTTAACCATCAGGCAGCCTTTGCCAATGTTATCAGCTGCCAGATCCTTACAAAAACAGTCAAAGAAAGTTTCGATCCCCTCAATTGGGGAATCAGCTTCGCCAACGATGGTGGAAACACGGGACAGACTACGGGCAGCGTAAGTGTCGATCACTTCAATAAAGAGGTCTCGTTTACTTTTAAACGCTCCGTAGAGGGAACCAGGCTTTAAGCTAGTAGCGTTAACAAGATCAGTTACGGATGTAGCACTGTAGCCTGTTCTCCAGAAAACTCCCATCGCTTTCTCAAGAACATCGGTACGATCAAATTCAGCCGGTCTTGCCATTCTTTTGCCCTCCATGTTCAATTCACCTATTATCGGGTGACTCAATCGTTCAGGCAAGACCAACATTAGCATGAGAAACCATAAGTTTAGGCACTCTGCTTCTTTCTTTCTTATTCCTTTTCTTTTTTTGGCCGGGTGCCAGACATCACCGCAGCACGCTCAGGGGGATGAAGGGCCTCTTTTTCGGCGTGGTGTCATTTCCACTGATGGTGTACAGCTTACCTTTAAGCCTTGCTACGTAAGAAAAACGGAATCTATTACAGACCATAGCGGCCGATTAGCGACTCGTTTCAAACGAACGGGTGAGCCGTCCGTTTATGCGGAAATGAGTGGTGACCGGATTGTGCCAGGCGAACCATGGCAAGTTTACAGTGTTCACTTGATGGGAGGGAATCAGTTTACCTGTCACTATGAATTGCAGGGAAATGAGTATCGTGCCGCAGGTGATCGTCCTGTTTGGGTAGCGGATGTACGTGAAGAAACCATAAATGTACAGATTTATGATCAGCTGTCCCATCTGGTTTTCCCGAGAGGTGAGCCGGTCAATTTAGGTAACGGATTGGAGTGGGATAGTACAATCCGGGCAGAAGGGCTAAGACGTAGCCTTAATCTGAAACTATTGAGACAGCCGTGCCGTGATCGATATGGAATCGATTATGAATACAGTGCCGAAATGAGCGTATTAGGTCGATCTTTTACGGGGTGTGCCCGTGAAGGTAATTTGGATCTGCGAACTTTGCCGGGGCTCTATAGTTCTGAGTTGTCTGAAACAGCAGATATTAGCCGGTTTATATCCATGGATCTGACCTCTGAGTATGAAGTAATCCTGACGCAGGATTACCGTAATGACCAGCCACTCATTGTGCAGAAAGGAACATGGAAGCGTCTATCCTCAGACAAAATTATTGTGCACCTGACGGAGATTGATGGTCGCAATGAGAACGAGGTTATGGTTTTTAAACGTAATAAAGCTGGTGGATTGGTGCTACAGGGGTTTAGTCCTACATACGGTCATGACGGACTGCGTTTTGAACGGGCAGGGCCTGACCGGACTTTCCGGAAATAATCTTTAAGAAGGAAAAGTTTCTTTGCTGGTCTAGCTTTACAGAAGGGACAGATTTAAATCTGTCCCTCCAAGGGGGGGCTACAGGTTGCTTAACAGTAGATCTTTAGCCTGATTAATTTTGGCTGCCAGATAGTCACTACCACCCCGATCTGGATGGTTTTTTTGCATCAGTTTGCGGTGGGCTGCAACTATATCTTCTTTGCTGCAACCTGGTGTAAGCCCCAGAATTTCATAGGCCTCCTGTACCGACATTGATCCACTGCCACCTGAATTTTGATATTCAGAACTGGTTTCCGGATCATCTTCTCTCCAACTATCCCCAAAACGTTTATCCAGATAGGCTTCGAGTAAACGCGCGGATTCTGAATCCTGCTGGCGACAGTAGCTCAGAAGTTGGATAAATTCCTGTTCAGACAGATTACCTAACTCTTGGCCCTTTAAAGGGCCTTCCAAAACTGTCCCGTACATCACCCCGGAATCATGATTCAGACTCATAGCAATAATACGGGTTTTCACTTCTGATTGATTACCACTGCTTTGTCTTGTTTGTTGGCGCTGCTTATACGCTTGGCTTAAGAAGGGCAAAAGACGTATCAGTATAGGGAATAAATTACGGGCAAAGGGCAGTAAGCCGGCAAAGATTGCTGCGATCCAGTGCAGGCGACCAGTAAGTGCCATCAATAAAACAAAAAGTGAGATTACGACCAGCAGTAACAGAATAAGGACTCCCGCCCGCTTTTTCTTTGGCAGGGAGCGAATCCAGAATACGACTAACAACCCAATTCCGGCTAGAAGAACGAGACTGACAGGATTCACATAAACCTCTTACGTATTATTTAAGTTGTTCTAGCAGATTAACTACTGCTTGATCTTTGCCTTTGCTAAAGTGCTGCAGTGCTTTTTTGCCTCCAGCTGCATAGACCGCGACAGCCGCTAAAAGTTGCTTCAATAAGTGGGCGCTTTGATTATTGAAGGAATGGTACGCGCCGCCAGATAAGCGGGCAATCTCTTTCAGTGCTCTTTTCGTTACCAGTTCATTTCCTTCCTGAAAAACGAATACCGGTGTATTAAGTAGTCCCAGCTCTCCAGCCATCTGACAGAGGTGATCAACACTTTCTTCCATACTGTCGCCGATATAGATGACTGCCTGAATCTGTCGCTTGCGGGTTTCTGTAAGAGCATGGTGGAGAACGCGGCCAATCTGGGTATGTCCTGCCGCACAATGTACACGGCTCATTATCTGTAATAACTGATCAGCATCGGTTAGCCAGTCACTGTGTTGGAAGTCGTTAAAACCCCTGAAATAACAGAGTTGTAGAGCCAAACCTCCTAGTTTACCTGCTTCAATAAACATCGAATTTTGCAGATGACTGGCATGATCCCAGGTAGGTTGTCGGCTGGCGGTTGCATCCAGAGCAAACAGAATCTTCCCTTTCTCTGCAGTCGAAACAGGAACAGGTGCTTTATTCAGCTGCTTGATAAACGTATCCAGCTCCTGTGAGGAGGAAACCGTCAGTTTTTTTGAGTTATGTTTCATTTCTGTATTGTGCTACATCATGTCTGTTTAAGTATAGCGAGGAGGTAGAGGACAGACTAAGTTGCTTAGGTTAAGATCGGCTTAAATTAGAAAAGGAGTTTGGGTATGCGTAATCTTATTATTGCGGGAGCTGTGGTTGCTGTAGGCGCTGCGGGTTATATGGTCAGTCAGCAAGGAGATGACGGAGGTCCAGACCAAGAGCCAAAAACTGCAGCGGTTAAAAGCAGTGTGCTCGATTACATACCTGCTGATACGGTGTTCTTTTCCGGTCAACTGGAGCCTTTCCCGCTAAAAGGTTATCTGCAAAATACCACTTTTGCACAGACTGCTGTTCCAGAAGAGCTAATCTATGAGCTGGAGCATGAGCGTGATCCGCAAAAACTTTTCTTCTCCAGTCTAATTCAGACTTACTTCCAGGCGGCTACGTCTGCTGCAAGCTTCCAGAAAACCTTTGGTCTGCCTGATAAATTGGAAGGGGCTGTATATGCAGTAGGTCTGTTACCGGTTGTTCGCTACAAGTCGAGTGATAGTCAGGCAATCTGGAGCCTATTTGATAAAGCGGAGCAGGACAGTGGTTACAAGCATGAGCTGCGAACCCTGAAAGGCCTTCAATACCGAGTGTACCCTCTTACACCACAGGGTGGTGATGATCAGAAAGGGCCTGAAAAGTTGGAACTTCTGGTAGCGGAACAGGATAGCTGGGTTACGATTACCCTCAACAGCCATTTAAACACTGAGCAGGATCTGGAGGTGGCATTTGCACTTAAGAAACCGGCCAGCTCTTTACAGAATACCGGTGTGGTTCAGGCTATTCAGAAAAAACATAATTATTTGCCGCACAGCATCGCTTATTTTGATCATAAAGCGCTGGTAACAGCGTTCACCACGGAAAACGGCAATTCGCTGGCAACTATGATTACCAAAGCGATACAGCAAGGCAATGATAAGCAGGCTCTCGCTGAGGTGCGTAACCCTGATTGTCAGGCTGAAATGGGTGAGATTGTAGCTAGCTGGCCACGTACAGTGATGGGCATGCGTGAGATGGACATCAGTGAACAGCGTAGTTATATGAAGGCCTCTATGATCGTAGAGAGCAGCAATAGCTCTGTGATGAAAGCATTGGCTTCCATACAGGGTTTTATCCCTTCATACCTTAAAGAGAAACAGATCTTTGGTTATGGCATAGGGATTGATGCTAATAAGCTGAATCCTGCACTGTCCTCCATCTGGAGTGCCGTTCTTGAGCCTACATACAAATGTGCTCCTCTACAGGAGATGCAACAATCTATGCAGCAGTCCAATCCGGCTGCCTTGGCTATGTTTACTGGCATGGTTCAGGGAGTGAAAGGGGTTGGTATGGCAGTGCAGGATTTCTCGGTAAATCTAAATGGGCCACAACCACAGGTAGACTCAATCCAGGGGCTGATCAGTCTTTCAGCGGACAATCCGGAAGTGCTGTTCAATATGGCGAAAAACTTTGCGCCGCCACTGGCGGGTATTGAGTTGCCTACAGATGGTACACCGGTTGATCTGAGTACAGTGATGCCTGCACCTCCTGAGGTCAATATCAAACCGATGTTGGCTCTAAAAGGTAAGCATTTGGTGATCTATTCCGGTGAGAAAGGGGAGCAGCAAGCAAACTCACTGGCCCAGGAGCAGCCAGTGAGTAATGGTTTGATGAATCTGTCTCTGGATTACAAAGAGATGCTATCGCCAATCATCCCTGTGCTAGAAACCAATGCAGCTGATCCTGAAGTCACTAAGCAGCTACAAATACTTAAAGATATGGATATGCATGTGACAATGGATATTGACCTGAGTGCAGATGGCATTGAGATCAGCAGTGTGGCTGATATGAAAGCGCCTGCGAATTAGGTGACAAACTAGTTTGCTAAATGCATATCCTGGGTGTAGTGGTTCTTATGTGTTTAGAACCACTCATCCTTGCGCTTACGGCGTTTAGGGAAATACGGAAGTAATAGCCCCAGAATAACGCCGCCCAACGCTACTAGACCACCGTGAGTAAACCAGCGCATCAGGTTGCTTTCATCACTGGACTCAATTTGGAAGTTCAGCTCTTTGATAGTGGTATTCAGCTGTTCTACTTCGCTGGTTAGTGAGACATTTTTCTGCTTTAGGGAATCCGACTCTGTCTGCAACTGGTCAATCTTCAGTGTCTGTTGTTTAACGATGGACTGACTTTTTTCCAAACTGCTCTGCAGTTTAGGTAAGCGGACAGAGATACTATCTCCGGCATCTACAGCACCCGGCTCTACCCAGCCAATGCGTCCCTTGGGCATACGGATTTGTGTGTATTTAGTCTTGGCATCACGTTTCAGTATTTCGACTGCTGTACCGCTACGGATACGGGTGATGATTCGGTATTCATTACTAGGGCCGTTATGCACATAGACCATCGCATCGTCTGCGATGTGTCCTTTTTCTGCTTGAGCGACTGTTGAAAACAGGAATAGAGTAAGAAGAAGTACTTTTTTCATTGATACAAGTGTTTGAATGCTGGAAATTGGCATATTGTACGGATTAAACTCCACTCTTAACAGGCTGTTATTGCAGTTCATACCCGTTTGGGTTCTGTTAATCTTTGTTCTGCTTTAATTCGCTAAATTTTTTATAAGTCTCAGGGGAACGGTATGGAAAATTTCTTTGATAGCTACGTCTTTCCATGGATTGTGGATATTGCGCTGGCGCTGGCGATCTTCTTTGTAGGTCGTTGGATTGTAAAACAGCTGGTTAAGCTGACGCAGCGTTTACTTCGCAAGGCTAAGGTTGAGGATATGTTGGTTAACTTCATCTCTTCAATTGTCAATGTTGTGTTGCTGCTGTTTGTTATAGTGGCTTCTTTGAATCAGTTGGGTGTAGATACTACCTCGTTGATTGCTTTGCTGGGTGCTGCAGGTCTGGCTATCGGTTTGTCTTTGCAGGATTCACTGAAGAATTTTGCAGCGGGTGTGATGCTGATTGTTTTCAAACCGTTCCGTGAAGGCGATTTCGTTGAAGCTGCTGGTGTTGCTGCGGTTGTAGAGCATATTCAGATTTTCAACACTATTATGCGTACCGGTGATAACCGTGAAGTGATTATCCCTAATGGCGCTATCTACAGTGGCGTTATTACTAACTTCTCTGCACGTGATACCCGCCGTGTAGATATGGTATTTGGCATCGGTTATGACGATGACCTGCGTAAAGCTAAGCAGATTCTGGCTGAGATCATCGAAGCTGATGAACGCGTTCTTAAAGATCCTGCTCCGGTAATCGCTCTGTCGGAACTGGCTGATAGCAGTGTTAACTTTGTTGTTCGTCCATGGGTAAACTCTGCTGACTACTGGGCAGTACTGTGGGATACAACTGAAGCGGTTAAACTGCGCTTTGATGAAGAGGGTATTAGCATCCCTTACCCGCAGATGGACGTTCATCTGCATAAGCAGGAAGAAGCTTAAATCGTTATAGGATAGATTGGATGAGGGGACAGGTTTAAACCTGTCCCCTTTTTTATTCAGAACCCATATAGCGCTTACGCTTTTTAGCTTTTACGTGTTCGATATCAACCAACACCAAGCCATCTACACAGTAATTAAAATCTGCATCAACACCAAAGTCGAGAAAGCGGACGCCCCCATCTTCACAGAGTTCGCTGTATTGTTTGTATAGAGTAGGGACACTTACGCCGAGAAATTCGAGTTGTTCTTTTAGAACACGGAAATCAGCTTTGTAATCATCGCCCGCAAACATCCGTTCCATATTTGTTCTGGTTTCGTCATCCAGACTGTATGGTGAGAAGGAACGCCCTAGATCTTCGCTATCACTGAAGTAGTGACTGTAGAACCAGATCAGCATGTCTTTGGCTACTTTAGGGTAGCTATTGCTTAGGCTAACCGGGCCAAACATATACCGAACTTCTGGATGCTTGCGAAGATAGGCACCGATACCGTACCAGAGGTAATCTAAACTGCGTTTGCCCCAGTACTTCGGTTGCACAAAGCTTCGGCCTAACTCAATCCCTTTTTCAAAGTAGGGCTGCATCTGCTCGCCATATTTGAACAGTGTTGAGCTGTAGAGATCGTTCTCAGGATCAGCCATCTTACCTGCTTCTGCCAGCCTATAGGCTCCGGCGATCTCCAACTCATCTTCATCCCATAGAATAAGGTGGCGGTAGCTCTGGTCATAGTGGTCCAGATCTTTTTTACCGCCAGTTCCTTCACCCACACAACGGAATGCGATCTCGCGTAAACGACCAACCTCCTGAATCACTGCGGATTCAGCTTTGTAATCGAACAGATAGATTTTTTTCCCATCGGATGTTTCGCCGAGAAGCTCAGATTCCCTTAACTCCTGTTTCAGGGCCTGTCGGGCCTGAGGGTGGGCGATGGTTTTTTCTGTGATAAACAGAGGCTTCTTATTTTTAGCAATACGGTACAGATGCTTCTTCAGCAGCTTAGCTTTCTCTGTTGTAGAGACTGGAACAGCATCGATCTGACTGAATGGAATCGGCTCGCCTACATGCATTGGGATGGTGACGGAGTGTTTGTTGAACATCTCACGTGCCAGCATGATGGTAGACAGTGCTTTATTGATATAGGAAACACTGTAGAACAAAGATGAGTTCTTGCCGCCGATAAAGATTGGAAGTACCGGCGCATTGGCTTTACGGGCAAAGCGGATAAAGCCGCTGTTCCACTTGTCATCTTTAACACCGGTAATGCCAGCCCGGGAAACTTCACCTGCTGGGAAAACAATAATTGCTTGTTCCTGATGCAGTGCTTCCACAATTCGAGCGATATCACGTTTTCGCGTACTTTTTCCCAGATTATCTACCGGAAGGAACAGGTTCTTAATTGGATCAAAATTCATCAGCACGTCATTGGCAACGATTTTAACGTCGCGGCGCACTTCACCCACCATCTTCAACAGGGCGAGGCCATCTAACGCCCCAAGGGGGTGATTTGCGATAATGACAACCCGCCCGGAAGAAGGAATATTGCTTCGATCACGGTTGCTTATGCTGTAGCCGAAATTGAAGTATTCCAGCACCCGGTCAATAAATTCAAAGCCCTTGGCATCTTTGTTCAGTTCTAAAAAGGAGTTGATCTCATTTTCATGAACAAGTTTGCGCAGCATATAAAGCGCTGAGCGTTTAAATGGAGCTGGCTTTTCAACAAAGGCAGGATATTTACTGATAAGAGCCTTCTCTACGTCGATAGCAGGCTCTCTAATGATGAGGTTATTTTCACGTGTGTTCATAACGTGAAAAATATATGAGGGTTTTGTGACCAGGCGTTGACGAAAAATTTACGTTTTAATGACAGGATCTAAACGGGATCAGTTGCTTGTATCCTGTTCGGACATGGCTTTACTCCAGAGGTCATTATCCTCTTTGCGGCGGCCTTTGTTTTTGCGTCGGTCGGGATTGTCAGGTTCAAAGCGAACATCTGCACGGCGATCCTTCAATTCACGGCGATCCTTTCCTGAACGTACATTGCTGCCATGAGGATCAGAACTGGTCATTTCTAAACTCCAATACTTCAGCTCTATAGAAATAGAGGGAACCCTGAGCAGGAATATGAGGAAGAGAGGGGCCTGCTCAGAGTTCCAGAAGTCATATTCACCTTCAGCATAGCAAAGAATTAGATGTTTACACTTTTATGGATTATTATTTAGCTGTATAAATAAACAGTATTTTGTTTTCTGAATTATTTGAGATGCAACGAAAGATTATTCATTGCGACTGTGATTGTTTTTTTGCTGCCGTAGAAATGAGAGATGATCCTACTCTGCGTGAGGTGCCTATGGCTGTGGGTGGCAGCTCAGATCGCAGAGGAGTGATCTCCACCTGTAATTATTTGGCACGTGAGTATGGTGTACGTTCAGCCATGTCCACAGCCCATGCTTTGCGTTTATGTCCCGATTTGAAAGTGATTTCGGGCAATATGTCTAAATATAAGCTGGCTTCCCAGCAGGTAATGCAGATCTTTCTTGATTACACTGACACGATTGAACCTTTGTCCCTCGATGAAGCATTTCTGGATGTGACCGGCACTGAGCTGTGTCGAGGTAGTGCCACACTGATTGCCGAAGAGATACGCGACCGGGTACGCAATGAAGTAGGAATTACCATCTCAGCGGGGGTTGCGCCCAATAAGTTTCTGGCAAAGGTCGCCAGCGATTGGAATAAGCCTGATGGCCTCTTTGTTGTGAAACCTGATCAGGTGGATGATTTTGTTGCGCAACTACCTGTAAAGAAGATATCGGGTGTAGGCGAGAAAACAGCTCTAAGATTACAAGAGTTGGGCGTTGAAACATGCGCCGACCTTCGTATGAAGACACTGGCTCAGCTAGTAGAACGTTTTGGTAAGTTTGGTAAACGTCTGTTTGAGTTGGCGAGGGGTAACGATAACCGACCTGTCAGGGTGAGCCGAGAACGGAAATCGGTGAGTATTGAGCATACTTATGCGCAGGATCTACCTGATCTGCAAAGCTGCCTTGAACAGTTACCGGTTTTGCTGGATGAACTGGAAACCCGATTCGCCAAACATAAGAAAACCAGGGAAATAGCGGGTACGGTAGTTAAGGTGAAGTTTCATGATTTTGTCCAGACGACCGCCGAGCATGCAGTTGCAATGCCGGAGGAATCACACTTTCGCCAGCTACTGATTGATGCATATAGTAGGGGGAATCGTGCTGTCCGATTGATCGGAGTAGGTTACCGTCTTAAACCCGAAAGTGCTGATCAACCGGAGCAACTGAATCTGCTTAATTGAGGCTATTGAGGTACGTTTGCATGCAAGGATCTACTAAACCGCAGAGTCCTGAGCTGGATAATTTACGTCTACGTGTCGCAGCTTTTAAATCAGAGTACCGAGCTGGTCCTGAAAAATGGCCTTTTCGCTGTTGTGAATTAGCACTTCAATCACTGGAACAGGGGAATTATGGTGTTGGGGCTGTTTTAATTGATCGAAACGGAGAGCTTCTAACTGAAGCGGGTAATGCGGTTTTTTATCCACGGTTTGATTCTTCAGCCCATGCTGAAATGAGAGTATTGAACCAATTTGAAGAAAACTACCCCGGTTATGAGGATCGTCAGGGGCTGACTTTATTCGCTTCTCTTGAGCCTTGCCCGATGTGCTGCAGCCGGATTCTAGCAGCGGGAATTGGACAAATAATATACCTGGCAGAAGACAAAGATGGCGGTATGATGTCGCGCTGCGAAAAAATGCCACCGGCGTGGATTAATATTTCGCAACTTGCTGAAATTTCTAAATTTAAGGGGAATGTTGAGCTAATTAATCTGGCTTCAGATTTAGCAGTTGCACAACTTTCCTCCCTGCGCGAAAAACTAATCAGCGTTATTCGCCCCTGAACGCCTGTAATTGCCCCCCTTATTTGCTATACTCGCGCGCTTTCTATAACTGATGTTTTTTTGATCAGCTCCCTCCGAGGTTCTAAATGTTTCAATTGCTTGTGTCACGGACACAAACTATGAAAGGAGATCTCCTTTCAGGTCTTACGGTTGCACTGGCCCTAGTGCCTGAAGCGGTAGCTTTTGCTTTTGTTGCGGGTGTAGAGCCTTTGGTAGGGCTGTATGCCGCGTTTATGGTTGGTTTAATCACTGCCGCAATAGGCGGTCGACCAGGCATGATCTCCGGTGCAACAGGCGCGCTGGCAGTGGTTATGGTGAGCTTAGTGGCTCAACATGGTGTTGAATATCTGTTTGCCACTGTGGTGTTAATGGGGATTATCCAAGTGCTGGCGGGGGTATTCAGGCTTGGTAAGTTTATCCGTCTGGTGCCACATCCGGTTATGCTCGGATTTGTGAACGGTCTGGCGATCGTAATATTCCTCGCCCAGATGAAGCAGTTCCAGTTCACCGATGAGAACGGTGCACTGCAGTGGCTGCAGGGTGAGCAAATGATGATGATGTTAGGACTTGTATTCCTGACGATGGCTATCATCCACTTCCTGCCTAAGCTGACTCGCGCAATTCCTTCTTCGTTGGCTGCGATTGTGACTGTGACGTTGCTGGTGATTGGCCTGGATCTGGACGCACGTACGGTACAGGAAGTATTGGCTGATATGACCGGTGATCCTGCAGCAACAATTGCGGGTGGTCTACCGCAGTTCCATATTCCAATGGTGCCAATTGATATGGAAACCCTGCGTATTATCTTCCCTTATGCATTGATTCTGGCGGCTATCGGTTTGATTGAATCCCTGCTGACATTAACCCTGATAGATGAGATGACAGAAACGCGTGGTCGCGGTAATAAAGAGTGTATCGGCCAGGGCGTTGCTAACGTAGCAACAGGTTTCTTTGGTGGTATGGGCGGTTGTGCGATGATCGGCCAGAGTATGATTAATATCAACTCAGGTGGTCGTGGTCGTGCTTCGGGTATCTCAGCAGCATTGTTCCTGCTGGCTTTCATTCTTGTCGGTTCAAGCCTGATTGAGATGATCCCAGTAGCTGCGCTGGTGGGTGTCATGTTTATTGTGGTAATCGGCACTTTCGAGTGGGCGAGCTTCCGTCTATGGGGCAAAATTCCTAAGTCTGATCTGATCGTTGTTGTTGCCGTAACAGGTGTAACTGTATGGCAGGATCTTGCGATCGCAGTAGTGGTTGGTGTGATTATCTCTGCGCTGGTATTTGCTTGGAAACACGCAAGTAACATGTCTTTTGAAATTCGTGATGAATACGACACCAAGGTTTACAAGCCAAACGGCCCGTTGTTCTTTGCTTCAATTCAGGCATTCCGTGATCAGTTTAATCCACGTATGGACCCACCTGAGGTTATCGTAGATTTTGCTAACTGCCGGGTAATGGATCATTCAGGTATCGAAGCGATTGATTCTCTGGCTGAACGCTATGAGAAAGCGGGTAAAGAGCTGCACCTGCGTCATCTGAGTCCAGAGTGCCGTAACTTGCTAACTAAAGCCGGTAATCTGGTTGAAGTGAATGTGATTGAAGATCCAAAATATAAAGTGGCGGATGACAGTCTGGCCTAAGGTTTGGATTAGGGGATAGATTTAAATCTGCCCCCCTTTTATAAAACGCATACAAAAAAGCCCGGTAACTGAAGAGTTACCGGGCTTTGTATTTAAACTTTTTAAAGCTTAGTTGGCCTGCAATGCTTCAGCAGAGAAAGAGATACCTGCCCAGCCTTTCTGCATAAAGTTACGGATATTGCCGTGATCACTGCCTTCAGGAGTATTCAAAACATCCTGATAAAAACGACCAAAGCATTTCAGAGTCTGTTCTTCTGATAAACCATTCAGCTTAGCGAATGCGAAAATTTTGCAGCTGCCTTCGTTTTGACCAGCTTCGTTGTGAACATCACCGTTATCGAAAGCGGTAGGTGTATAGCTGTAGTTGTCAGTGATTACCTGAATAGTGTCTTCAAAATCCAACTCAGTATTCGTACCAATCTGCTGCAGAAATTCATTCAGCGTCATTCTGATGGTCCTTATTTCAAATTAAAGAGAGTGTGCAGGGATCATAGTTTTCTGGTCGGTTTTTGCAACCAGTTTTAGGATCACTGTAAAAATTTGACCGGGATCATCTGTTGTTTCTGTTTTGTAACAAAACCGCTCATCAGGCAGGACAAATCCGTTATCTGGAGTACACTGAAAATTGAGAGGGGCAGGCAAGCAGGATAGTTTTAAGGATTATTGATAGGGATAGTTTCGCGGCCTGTGTGAAGGATAACAATAAGAGGAGAAGAGCCATGTTAACTTATCAAGAATGCGTAGACATGAGCGGCCTGACTCCAGGCGAAGTTAGCGCAATTGCAGAACATGAGCATGTAGATTCAATCATCGCTGTTGCGATGGGGAATTACCTAGTTGAGCATGAGGGCGAGAAATTGATCAAGAAGATCATTCTCGACGATATTGCTAAAGCTGAGCGTAGCGGCGATGAGAAACATGCTGAGGTGTTGCGCAAAGTTATGCAGCACTTTATTGCTACACATCCAGACAACGGGTGAATGAAGACAGGTTTAATCTTGAGCTTCACACCAAAAGGGCCTTTTCAGGCCCTTCTTTTTTTAGGCTTCAGTAAAATCGATCAGGAGATTGGCTGGCGATTTTCAGTGTTGAGAATGGTCAGTAGTGTCTGACTATGTTCGGCAGCATCATGCCCAAGTGGTGTTAGGTAGCCACCATCTGTCTGCGTGATTAATCCTTTATCATATAAACGTTGTGTCGCTGCAATAACTTCGGGTTTTGCGGACGAGTGAACTTTAATCCCTTCCTGTGTTGAGTTAAGGCTGAACAGATTGAGCACGTTGAGTTCTTGAACAATATTATCGTTATAAGGCATGAGTACTCCAAAGGTCTCTGGCTGAACAATAGGGTACAGCATAGCGGTTGTAAGACGCTTTGTATTGCTCTTATTGTGATTTAAATCAGATGGTTGTTTTTTGGTATGCGGGAAAGGTCAGGGGAGCTGTCAGGACAAAAAAAGAGCCGGTATAAATACCAGCTCTTTTTAGATTTGAATCTACAGTTTATTTAATCCGCATACCCGGCTGTGCGCCTTCATCCGGATTCAGGATCCACAGGTCTTCGCCACCAGGACCGGCTGCCAGAACCATGCCTTCAGATACACCAAACTTCATCTTACGTGGTGCCAGGTTGGCTACCATCACAGTCAGCTTGCCTTCCAGATCTTCAGGCTTGTACGCAGACTTAATGCCAGCGAATACGTTGCGGGTTTCGCCGCCCAGATCCAGTGTCAGCTGCAGTAATTTGTCAGCGCCTTTCACGTGTTCAGCTTTAGCGATACGCACAACACGCAGGTCAACTTTCGCAAAATCCGGGAACTCGATGGTATCAGCGATAGGTTCATCAGCCAGAGGGCCTTTATTCGCTTTCTCTGCTTTTGCAGCTTCAGCCGCAGCAGCTCCCAGAACCGTTTTAGTCTCTTCGATAATCGCGTTAACTCTTTCTTCTTCCACACGCTGCATCAACGGCTTGAACTTGTTGATCTTATGGGAAAGCAGTGGCTGCTGAATCGAATCCCAGGCCATATCTTCCACATTCAGGAATGCTTGCGCATCTTCTGCCACTTTTGGCAGCACCGGTGCCAAATAGGTCAGAATAACGCGGAACAGGTTGATACCCATGGAGCAGCAGTCCTGAACTTCCTGCTCTTTACCTTCCTGTTTAGCCAGAACCCAAGGCTCTGCTGCATCGATGTACTGGTTGGCTTTATCTGCCAAGGCCATAATTTCACGCATCGCTTTACCGTATTCACGGTTTTCATAAGCGTCAGCGATGCTGTCGCCAGAGGCAACGGCTTCTTCGTACAGCGCTGGCAAAGCCAGCTCAGCTGCCATCTCACCATCAAACTTCTTCTTAATGAAGCCTGCGCAACGCGAAGCGATGTTGATTACCTTGTTTACCAGATCCGCATTTACACGCATACGGAAGTCTTCAAGGTTAAGGTCGATATCATCGATACCTGAGCTTAGTTTTGCTGCAAAATAGTAACGCAGGTACTCAGGACGCAGATGGTTCAGGTAAGTTTCCGCCATGACAAAGGTGCCACGGGACTTGGACATCTTCTGCCCATCTACGGTTAGGAAACCGTGGCAGAACACACCGTTAGGCTTACGGAAGCCAGCGCCTTCCAGCATTGCTGGCCAGAACAGGGTGTGGAAATAGGCGATATCTTTACCGATGAAGTGGTATAGCTCGGCATCAGAAGATTCTGACCAGTACTCGTCAAAATCAACGCCGTTTTTGTCACACCAGTTTTTGAAGCTGGCCATGTAACCGATTGGGGCATCCAACCAAACGTAGAAGTATTTGCCTGGCGCATCCGGGATCTCAAACCCCCAGTAAGGTGCATCACGGGAGATATCCCAGTTCTGCAGACCTGACTCAAACCACTCATTCAGTTTGTGAATCATCTGTTCCTGAACGTGGTTGTCTACCCAGCTACGCAGGAACTCTTCGAAATCACCCAGTTTGAAGAAGTAGTGCTCAGACTCTTTCTCTATTGGCTTGGCGCCAGACACAGCAGAGTAGGCATTTTTCAGCTCAACCGGGCTGTAGGTAGCACCACATTTCTCACAAGAATCACCATACTGATCGGGTTCACCACATTTAGGGCAATCACCTTTTACGAAACGGTCCGGCAGGAACATCTCTTTTTCAGGGTCGTAAGCCTGGGTGATGGTTTTCTTCGCAATATGACCGCCATCACGCAGGGAGGTGTAGATCAAAGAGGCAAAGTGTTTATTCTCTTCAGAATGAGTTGAGTAGTAGTTATCGAACCCAACCATAAAACCGGAGAAGTCGCGCTGGTGTTCCGTGCTTACTTTATCGATAAGCTCCTGCGGAGAGATTCCCATCTGATCAGCTTTAAGCATGATCGGAGTTCCGTGTGCATCATCGGCACAAACATATGTGCATTGATGTCCGCGCTGCTTCTGGAAACGAACCCAGATATCAGTCTGGATATATTCCACTAGGTGACCC
>NZ_JAAEQH010000029.1 GCF_024231755.1 Neptuniibacter sp. | reverse complement strand
CAGGCAGATGAGCAAGTGAAAGCGGTTCTCTTTTATGGTGAAGGCGATAGCTTCTGCGCCGGAAATGATATTCAGGATTTCGTTTCCTCAATCGGTGATAGTGATGGTCTGCAGTATGTTATTGGTTTCCTGCATGAACTTGCAGGTTTTGAAAAGCCCGTGTTGGCGGCGGTGCATGGAGATGCAGTAGGTATTGGTACAACAATGATGCTCCACTGCGATATGGTAATTGCAGCAGATGATCTGAAATGCCAGATGCCTTTTGTACGCCTGGGGTTAATTCCGGAAGCGGGTTCGACTCTTCTCGTGCCGAATATGTTGGGTCATCGTCGAGCTTTTGAACTACTCATTGATGGCGCTCCGTTCAATGCCGACCAAGCGAATAATTATGGCTTTGTTAATACCGTTGTTTCCAAAAATGAGCTGGTAAATGCAGCCAGGAAGAAAGCTGCTTCCATTGCTTCTTTACCGCAGAATTCAGTTAAACAATCCAAGCGATTATTGAAGAAAGATTACCTGGAACAGCTACACCGGGTAATAGATGAAGAGGGTTCCCGGTTTTACGAAAGTATGTTTTCAGAGGAAGCTAGGGCCGCGTTTATGGCCTTCTTACAGAAAAGCTAAGAATACCTTCAACCTTTGTTTACCGGCCCTGGTGGTCGGTTTTTTCATATTTGAATATAAATATTAGTATTTACTAAATTAGCTTAATTGTTATAATTGGCTCCATTGTGTAAATGGCTGCATAAGGGGAGCCAAGATGAGAAAGTTATTTTTAGCAGCAGGTATGATGTTGGCGGTTTCAGCACAGGCAGAAGAGTTTTCGGTCAATATTCCTGAGTTACAGGCTGAAGCGAAAGGTGTTATCAAGCAGTTAGTAAGCACCTTAGGTGGAGAATTAAAGAAAGCTAAAGAAACGGGAGGAGCGGCGGCTGCTATAACGGTTTGTAATACTAAAGCCCTTCCATTAACACAATCGGTTAATGAAACGAGTGGTTGGGAAATCTCACGTACCAGTCATAAGCTACGCAACCCGGAAAATACTCCTGACTCTTGGGAGAAACAGGTGCTTGAGCAATTTG
>NZ_JAAEQH010000028.1 GCF_024231755.1 Neptuniibacter sp. | reverse complement strand
GCGCCAATCCTCTAACTCTCCTCTCATTCTAGTCGACGGCTCCTCGTATTTATACCGTGCATTCTTTGCTTCACAGCAAGCAGACCTGAGAAATTCTGCTGGAATTCCTACTGGAGCAATACGTGTCGTGACATCGATGCTAAAGAGTTTGATTAAACAGTATCCAGAAAGCCCTATCGCGGTGATCTTTGATGCCAAAGGTAAAACCTTCCGTGATGAGATATACAGCGAATATAAAGCGCAGCGTCCTCCCATGCCGGATGACTTGCGAAGCCAGGTTGAACCTATCCACAACATTGTGAAAGCGATGGGTATGCCACTGATCGTTGAAGAGGGTGTTGAAGCGGATGATGTGATCGGCACCATGGCCCGCGAAGCTAGTGCAAAAGGCATTGATACGCTGATCTCTACCGGTGATAAGGATATGGCGCAGCTGGTGGATCAGCATGTCACCCTGATCAATACCATGACCGATACCATCATGGATATAGATGGAGTGAAGGAGAAATTTGGTATTCCTCCTGAGCTGATCATCGATTATCTGGCATTGATGGGAGACAAGGTCGATAACATTCCGGGTGTCCCGGGTGTAGGCGAGAAAACCGCACTTGCGCTGCTACAGGGAATTGGCGGCCTGAAAGATCTCTACGCTAATTTGGATAAAATAGCAGACCTGGGTTTCCGTGGTTCCAAAACCATGGCGAAAAAATTGGAAGAAAACCGTGAAGAAGCGGATCTGTCCTACCTGTTGGCAACCATCAAAACTGATGTGGAACTGAATGAGTCTGTAGCGGATATCACTAAGCCGGAAGCGCAAAAAGAGCAGTTACTGGAGCTGTTTAAAGAGTTTGAATTCCGTAGCTGGGTAAAAGATCTGGAATCAGGTGAAGTAGGTAGTAGCAGTAATATTTCTACCGAAGATGATGAAGCGCTTCCAGAAGCACCATCCGATGTTGAATACGATGTGGTACTGGATGAAGCCGCACTGGATAGCTGGATCGAAAAGTTATCCACAGCTGAACTGTTTGCTTTTGATACGGAAACTACCAGTCTCAACTATATGGAAGCGGAGCTGGTGGGTGTCTCTTTTGCGGTTGAAGCGGGTAAAGCCGCTTATGTACCGGTGGCCCATGATTATATGGGAGCTCCGGAGCAGATCAGTCGCGAAATGCTATTGGAAAAGCTGAAGCCACTCTTAGAAAACCCTGATCATAAGAAAGTAGGTCAGCACCTTAAGTACGATATGAATGTACTGGCCCGTTATGGAATTGAGCTACAGGGGATTGAGTTTGATACCATGTTGGAATCCTATGTATTGAACTCCACTGCAACACGCCACGATATGGATAGCCTTGCCGACCGCTATCTGGGTGTGAAAACCATCAAGTTCGAAGAGATCGCTGGAAAGGGTAAGAAGCAGCTCACTTTTAATCAGATTGAGATGGAGCAGGCTGCACCTTATGCGGCCGAAGATGCAGACGTCACACTGCGCCTTCACCAGGCAATCAATTCTCAACTGAGAAAAGATGAAACCCTATCGGCTGTATTCACTGATATTGAGAAACCACTGATTCCGGTACTGTCCCGCATAGAGCGTAATGGTGCGTTGGTAGATGCTGCGATGTTGGGTGAGCAGAGTATTGAACTTGCCGAACGTATGGTGGAACTGGAACGTGAAGCTTACGATATCGCCGGTAAAGAGTTTAATCTGGCATCTCCCAAGCAGCTGCAGCAGATTCTGTTTGAAGAGCTGAGTATCCCGGTTATTAAGAAAACACCGAAGGGTGCTCCTTCCACAGCTGAAGAAGTGCTACAGGAACTGGCACTGGATTACCCACTGCCAAAATTGATTCTGGAACACCGCAGCCTGAGCAAGCTGAAATCAACCTACACCGACAAACTGCCGTTGATGATCAACCCGCAAACCGGGCGTATTCACACCTCCTATCATCAGGCGGTCACAGCGACGGGACGCTTGTCGTCGACCGATCCTAACCTACAGAATATACCTGTGCGGACAAAAGAAGGGCGCAGAATCCGTCACGCGTTTATTGCACCAGAAGGCTACAAGATAGTTGCTGCTGATTACTCCCAGATTGAACTGCGCATTATGGCGCACCTGTCACAGGATAAAGGTTTGCTGGATGCGTTCTCCAAAGGAGCTGATATACACAGAGCTACAGCTTCTGAGGTGTTTAAGGTTGAATTGGATCAAGTATCTGATGATCAGCGCCGCAGCGCTAAGGCGATCAACTTCGGTCTGATCTATGGCATGTCCGCATTTGGTTTGGCGAAGCAGCTGGGTATCGCACGTAAGGATGCAGCTCAATACATTGAACACTACTTCGAAACCTATCCGGGCGTGCAGCACTATATGGATGATATTCGAGCGAAGGCGCAGGAGCAGGGCTATGTGGAAACCTTGTTTGGTCGCCGCCTGTATCTACCAGAAATAAAAGCGAAAAATGCGATGCGACGTCAGGCTGCGGAGCGTACTGCGATCAATGCACCTATGCAGGGAACTGCAGCAGATATCATCAAACGGGCGATGGTAGCGGTTGATAAGTGGCTTGATGAGTCAGAGTTTGATGCCCGTATTATTATGCAGGTTCACGATGAACTGGTATTTGAAGTACGTGAAGAGCAATTAGACGCTTTTGCAGCTGAGGTAAAACAGCGTATGGCTGATGCTGCAGACCTTGATGTGCCTCTACTGGTGGATGCTGGCATGGGTGAAAATTGGGAGCAGGCGCACTAGTCGCCTGCTTTCTAATGGTTAAATATTATTAATCAGAAGGGAACTTTTTCATCTGTTGCAGGTCTACCCTCCAAGAGTCACGTATACGTTCATCTAGCCATGGTTGTGGCTCTTTACAACAAGCATGCGTTAAAGCCCTGAGAAATTGTCCGTTCCCCTTCCTATATTTCCCAGGGCTTTTTTTTATCATAGTTTGGTGTCATATCTTCTCGGTTAGGGCGTCTTGCATCGATAGGCTGGCTTTAAGCTCGTCCAATACAGTGAATGCTTCATGTTCATCACATAGCAAGACAAGCATCCCTCCTTCCTCTACTAATTCTGTACCTTTTATTACCGCTTTGTCAGAAGCTGCCTCTACATGGACATTCGCTGGTTTTGCCCCCGCTTGGATTAACTCCTTAGCAAACTGTTTTGGCATGTAATCTTCAGGTTGACCCTCGTATTCGGGGTTTTTAAGAGCACTTCCTTCCCGGCTGCAGACAAAAGTATCAAAGTGTTTCAGCAATGTGTCTTTTACTGCAGTAATGTGTTGGAAATGACGATTACCAATTTTGCTGCTCACCAGTACTTTGTTGCCGGAGCACGGGAGTTGATCGAGTACATTACTAAGCTCTTTAACCCCATCAGGGTTATGTGCAAAATCGAGCAATATTTGGAATGGGAAACCAGGGATGAGATTTAAACGCCCCGGATTCGTCTTATAACTGGAATGGAAACCAGTCATTGCAGCCGCGACCTTTTCTGTTTCAATATCTTGCGCCAGGGCTGCGGCAATGGCAAACATACTGTTCTGAATGTTAAAGCGTGCAGCTCCTCCCATTACTGCGGGAATAGAATTAACAGGCAGCAGATTATGAGAGCTTTCTCCATGGAAGAAAGTTATCCACTCTTCACTGTTTACTGTATTTAAAGCTATGCCGCGCCCGCCTTGTGCAATATGGGTAGAGAAAGTAGCAGATTCAGGATTATTGCTGACAAAAATTATTTCAGTTTCGGGGAGTACCTTGCTGCGTTGAGCTAGACAGCGTGAGTCATCAGCATTTATAACAACGGCCTTTGTGGCAAAGGACAGCAGTTTACCTTTTAAATCAGCCATCTCTTCTAAGGTATCAATACCGTCAACGCCAATATGGTCATCTTGTACATTTAGCAGCAGGGCTACATCACAG
>NZ_JAAEQH010000027.1 GCF_024231755.1 Neptuniibacter sp. | reverse complement strand
TCCCAGTCAAACTGTAACTGGCTGGCGTAAGTGCGTAACTTATCGTTCACCTTACCGCCCAATAACTGATAAACCGGCAAGCCAAGCGCTTTGCCTTTGATATCCCAAAGCGCAGTATCAATCGCACTCATTGCTGCGTAGATGATTGGACCGCCACCTAAACCCCAGAAACTGCCGCGCAGCATAAGGTTCCACAGGTCTTCGGTCTGGAATGGGTCACGGCCAATCAGCATCTCTTCTGCAAACTCTTTGATCATGTTTGCTGCTGCGCTATGGCCTAGATCGTAAGCAAGGCCCGCTTCACCAACACCGCTTAATCCCTCGTCAGTATGGATGCGTACAAAAACAGGGTTCCACACCGGACGGTCAGGGCAGTGAATATCAAAAATCTCAACGCGATTAATCTTCATGTTTAAACCTTAATAATTGTATTAACAGACCCTAGGACGCAAAGCCTGGATCAAGGCGGTAAGCCTTGCGTAGCATGGCTGGCCATGACTTTTGGCCTCCAGTTGAGCCGGAGTGAACCACGTTTGCCTGTTTGGATATACCTTCGACGATTTCAGGAGCTACTTCAATCACTTCCTGACCTGTTGCTTGAACTAATAATTGGATTTCACAAGCTCTTTGCAAATCATACATACGCATAAATGCATCACCCACCGTTGGGCCGACGGTTAGCGCTCCGTGGTTAGGTAACAGGAGGAAGTTATTAGTTCCCATATCTTCCTGCAGGCGCTTTTTCTCTTCTGGATTAACCGCGAGGCCTTCATAACCATGGTGCCCGATAGAATTCAGGGAGAAACAAGAATACTGACTCAAAGGCAGTAAGCCTTCTTTGAGGGTAGATACCGCAATCGTTGCATTAGTATGCAGGTGAATAACACAGTGTGCGTCAGCTCGAGCCTCATGCACAGCACTGTGAATAGTAAAACCCGCAGGGTTTATATCGAATGGGGTTTCATCAAGGATATTGCCTTGAAGATCTACCTTAACCAGATTGGATGCAGTCACTTCATCAAAGCTCAGGCCAAAGGCATTGACCAGATAATGCTCAGTGCCAGGAACCTTGGCTGAAATATGGGTATAGATCAGATCTCCCCACCCCATATCCTCAACCAGCCTATAACAAGCAGCCAGATCTACACGGGCCTGCCACTCTTCGGCAGAGACTTTATTTTTCAGATCAAGTTGAGGTAGTTCAAACATTAGACTGTTCCTGAAATAGCAATGACAGAGGAGGCAATATACACCTCAGCGATAAGGCGTGAAACCAGTTTAGATAAGGATTATACGTCGAAAAGAAAAATGAGCGTTGATCTGGTTCCCTGTTTTGTATTGTGACGGGGGATGGATAGCAGTGATGGAATAAGTTGAGCTTTTAGGGAACCCCCGGTAAAATTCCGAGTCTTCTTGTAGGGTATAAAAACTTTCTTTTTTATTCTCTTTTGTATATTTGATTCCACTGGTGAGTTGCATGAGTTTCGAATTCCCAACCATTGAAGATTATGTTGGTAAAACCCCGCTGGTACGTTTGCAACGTATAGGTCAGGGGCGTGGCAACGTGGTCCTTTGTAAGTTAGAGGGAAATAACCCTGCAGGTTCCGTAAAAGACCGTCCGGCAATTAGCATGATTCAGCGTGCTGAAGAGCGTGGGCAGATCAAACCAGGGGATACATTGATTGAGGCGACTTCAGGCAATACTGGTATTGCGCTGGCGATGGCTGCGGCAATTAAAGGCTACAAAATGAAGCTGATTATGCCGGATAACAGCAGTGAAGAGCGTAAAGCCTCCATGACCGCATACGGTGCTGAGCTGATTACAGTAAGTAAAGAAGCAAGTATGGAAGGTGCGCGTGACCTCGCGTTGGAAATGCAGGCCCGTGGTGAAGGTATTGTGTTGGATCAGTTCTCCAATATGGATAATCCTGAAGCTCACTACCAGGGCACAGGGCCTGAAATTTGGGAGCAGACACAGGGCAAAGTAACCCATTTTGTCAGCTCAATGGGAACGACCGGGACTATCATGGGTACTTCGCGCTTCCTCAAAGAGCAGAATGCAGATATTCAGATTGTGGGTTTACAGCCAAGTGAAGGTGCCCAGATTCCGGGAATTCGCCGTTGGCCTCAGGAGTATCTGCCATCTATTTTTGATGAGAAGCGAGTTGATCAGGTACTGGATATCACACAGGACGATGCTGAAAATACCATGCGTGCTTTAGCGCAGGAGGAAGGGATCTTCTGTGGTGTTTCTTCCGGTGGTGCTGTCGCGGGTGCTTTACGCTTAGCTGAGCAGGTCGAAAACTCGGTCATTGTTTGCATTATATGTGACCGCGGGGACCGGTATTTGTCCACAGGGGTTTTTAACTCCTGATAACGTTTTTAAGAAAAGCCCACTATGGGCTTTTTTTATGTCTGTGTTCGTATAAACAACGCTCAACAGATTTAAATTCGCGCTTTAGCTTTTGAAAGCTTAGAATATGCGCCGCAGGTAGATAGGGTTGAGAAGAGGGTTTCTTAACACCTTGAAAAAAAGGGTTTTGACCATACCTCTATCTGCAGAAGATAAGAATAATAATGGCCGATTGTCGGGGTAGATAATCGGTGTAGAGAATAGTTGGAGCGGTAATTTCATCATGGTTAAGGTTCGTCAGGATCAGCCAATTCGAGACGATGGATCTGTAGATCTCGAATTGTGGCTTGATCATCTACAGGAGCTGACTGAAGTAGATGATATAGATGAAATTCGTCGAGCTTGTGAAGCTGCAAAACAAGCTCAAGAGCGTTTGGACAGTGATGAAGATGTATGGGCTGAAAACAGCCACAGTAGTTTTCGCACCGGTCTGGAGATGGCTCAGATACTGGCTGATCTTAATCAAGACCAGGAATCATTGATTGCTGCAATTCTTTACCGCGCAGTTCGTGAGCGCAAACTCCCTATAGAAAGAGTTCGTAAACAGTTTGGTAAACCCATTGCTCAGTTGATCATGGGTGTACTTCAAATGGCTGCAATCGGCAGCCGTAAAAACCCCCGTATAGATGACAGCGTTCTGGGTAGTGAAACCACCCAGATGGATAATATTCGTAAAATGCTGGTGGCAATGATTGATGATGTGCGTGTCGCACTGATCAAAATTGCAGAGCGTACTTGCGCCATCAGGGGGGTAAAAGACGCTACTCGTCGTAAACGTTATTTAGTCTCTCGTGAAGTCTTTGATATCTATGCCCCTTTGGCCCATCGTTTGGGTATTGGTCATATAAAGTGGGAGCTTGAAGACCTTTCCTTCCGTTACCTGAAGCCAAACGACTATAAACATATTGCCAAGCTTCTAGATGAGAAACGTCTGGATCGTCAGGATTATATCGACCAGGTAGTTGAGCGACTTGGATCTGAGCTCAACCGTATGGGTATAGATGGTGAAGTAACCGGTCGCGCCAAACATATCTACAGCATCTGGCGCAAAATGCAGCGCAAGAATATTGAGTTCAACCAGGTATACGATGTTCGTGCGGTGCGTATTCTTGTTCCGAAAAGTCGTGATTGTTATGCCGTGCTGGGTATTGTGCATGGTTTGTGGCGTAACATCCCGCATGAGTTTGATGATTACATAGCTTCTCCTAAACCGAATGGGTATCGCTCTCTGCATACTGCGGTATTCGGTCCGGATGGTAAGGTTCTAGAGATCCAGATCCGTACCTTTGATATGCATGAAGAAGCGGAGTTAGGTGTCTGTGCCCACCACCTTTACAAAGGCACGGATACTAAATCCAGCAGTGATGCATACGAGGATAAGATCGCTTGGTTGCGTCAGGTTCTTGAGTGGCATGATGGCCTCGGAGAAACCGAAGGTTTTGGTGAGATGCTGCGTGGTGACGTGGTTCAGGATCGCCTTTATATCTTTACGCCAGATGGCCATGTAATCGAGATGCCTAAAGGCTCAACCCCTGTTGATTTTGCTTACCGGGTTCATACTGAGATTGGTCACCGTTGCCGTGGGGCCAAAATTAATGGCCGTATTGTCCCTCTGAACCGCAGGTTACAGACAGGAGATCAGGTTGAGGTGATGACAGGTGCTGAAGAGCGCCCGCGCCGTGACTGGTTAAATGTTAACTTGGGCTTTGTGACGACTGCCCGTGCCAGAGCAAAGGTGGCACACTGGTTTAAGCTGCAGGCGAAAGAACAGAATGCCGATGCAGGTAAGCAGATTGTTACCAAAGAGTTTAAACGCTTGGCGATTGACCAGGAAGAGCTGGATATGCAGCTTATCAGTACTGAGGTCAATCTTAAGAGTGTTGAGGATCTGTTTGCTGCTTTGGGTGCCGGTGATATTCGTCTGTCACAGATAATCAATGCTGCACAGAAACAGATTCTGGCTGATGAGCCGGAAGAGCAGTTGGACCTGGCTCTTCCTGAATCAGCATCATCCGAAAACCAGCCAGAAGGCATTCGCATTCGTGGAGTTGGCAACCTGCTCACTACTATGGCTAGCTGTTGTAAGCCGGTACTGGGCGATCCTATTTCGGGTTATATCACTCAGGGGCGTGGTGTTTCTGTCCACCGTGAAGACTGTAATAACCTGATACAGCTCCAGGAAAAAGAACCAGAGCGCATTATTGAAGTTGACTGGGGTGAAGAGGGTGAAAACACCTACCCGGTTGATATCTATATCGAAGCGTTTGACCGTTCCGGTTTGCTACGAGACGTAATGCTTGTGCTTGCTGCAGAAGATTTGAATATTATTGCGGCGAATACTCTGTCGGATAAGCGTGAAAATATGGCGCGCTTAACGCTAACCGTTGAGATCTCAAGTCTGGATCTGCTGGGTAAAATCATGGATAAGATTAATCAGGTACCAAACGTGATGGAAGTTCATCGTCAGCGTACGTTGTAAATCACTTTCGCCTTTATCTTTACCCTAATCTTAGCTTCAGGAGTGTAGTTGTGGCTCAATACACCATTGATGATCTGATCTACTTAATGTCACGCTTGCGTGACCCTGAAACAGGTTGCCCATGGGACCTTAAGCAGAGCTTTGCCACCATTGTTCCGCATACCCTGGAAGAAGCCTACGAAGTGGCAGATGCCATTGAGCGTGAAGACTGGGGGCATCTTAATGATGAGCTTGGTGATCTGCTGTTTCAAGTTATCTTCTATGCGCAGCTGGGTTCTGAAGAGCAGCGTTTTGATTTCTCCAGCATTGTTTCCAATCTAATCACCAAACTGGTTCGTCGCCATCCTCATGTTTTTCCGGGCGGTACACTGCAGTCCAACAGTGCTGATACCCCGCTGACAGATGAGGAGATAAAGCGTAACTGGGAAGCGATAAAACAGCAGGAACGCAACGCTAAAGGTGAATCGGGTGATAGCCGTATTCTCGATGATGTGCCTCGAGCTTTGCCGGCTCTATCCCGGGCAGCAAAACTACAGAAACGCGCAGCCCAGGTAGGTTTTGACTGGGATGATGCAGAGTCTGTCCTCGACAAGATTGAAGAAGAACTCGCCGAATTGCGTGAAGCGATCCGTGCTGGAGATAAAGCTGCTGTAGCAGACGAAATGGGCGATATGATCTTTGCTCAAGTGAATCTGGCGCGTCATCTTGGAGTGAACCCAGAAGATGCCGTTCGTGGCACGAATCACAAGTTTGAGCGTCGTTTCAGTCATGTGGAGGACTGTGTGCGTGAATCCGGTAAAACCTGGCAGGAATTCAGCCTTGATCAACTGGATGCGTTCTGGGATCAGGCCAAAGCTAAAGGGCTATAGCGCTACTTGTACGACTATTAATTCACTGAAATCACTGTATTTTTATTCCTTTAATGGGGTAG
>NZ_JAAEQH010000026.1 GCF_024231755.1 Neptuniibacter sp. | reverse complement strand
GCACGAAACGATGCAGCAGTGATAACATCCAGTGATAGTGATACGCCGTTCGTGACATATCTGCGGCGTTTGCCTACAACATATCAATACACATGGACTGAAACCGGAAGTGTAACACAAAATGGCGCTCCTGCAGGGGGTAGTGGTAGTGGGGCTTCGTGGAGTAATGCATACTCGACTCTATTCGACGGCGATAACGAGTACGCTGACCTAGGAACCATTGGTGCCGGACATTCACTCATGTTAAATGGATCTGATGCCACTATCAGCGCCTGGATAAAACAGCAGCCCGGAGGTGACCAATGGCAGAGAATAGTGGATAAATCCAATAACAGCAGTGCCGCCAACGGTTATGGCCTTTATGCCCATGCGCCTAACCGCCAGATCTGGGTTCAGGTAGACGGAAATGGCTGGAGAACCAGCAACAATGCATATGAATTTGATACCTGGACACATGTGGTCGGGGTGATAACAGCCAGCTCCTTCACGATCTACCTAGATGGAGCAGAGGTTAGTGGTTCATGGGGCTCTGGTAGTGCAACACAACCACCAAATGTATCAACTAACATGAGAATAGGAACATGGAATCATTCAACTGCCCGGGAATTTGATGGGAATATCGATGAAATCTCAATATGGAATGAAGCCCTTTCATCAAGTGAAGTTACTGAACTTTATAATTCAGGAAGTCCTGATAACCTTGCAGACCATTCAACTTATTCTAATCTTGTTTCATGGTGGAGGATGGGTGATGACGATACGTACCCAACATTGAAAGATAACAAAGGTTCAAATGATGGAACTATGACCAATATGGAGTTTGGTGATATTGAAGCAGATATCCCTTGACCGCACTCAGAACAACGGTATTGAAATGGAATGGACTAGAGAGATTAAAACAACTCACAGGTATGAAGAAGGCTTCACTCTGGGAGAGTTGCTGGTGGTAATCGCCATAATGTCGATATTGGCAGGGGTTGCCGTGGGTTCGTTTACGGGACTAATCGGCAGTGGTAAATCGGAAGCGGCCAACTTCGAGAAAATGGCAGTGCAGACAGCAATAGATGCTCATATGGGTGTTTCAGCCTCGGCCACTATGACTGCTCGCAGTAGTGCAGCAGTGATAACGTCCAGTGATAGCGATGCTCCGTTTACAAGATATTTGCGTAGGTTACCAACGACTTATGAATATGTCTGGCTTGCCAGTGGAAGCGTTACTCAATACGGTGCCCCAGCAGGAGCTGGCAGTGGCGGAGGTGGTGCAGGAGGAGGCGGTACCGGCCTGCCTACCCCGATCGCCCATTGGCCTATGGATGAAGGTTCTGGGGTTAGCGCAATGGATTCGATTGGAAGCAATCACGGGACAATATTTAACGCAACCTGGACTACCGATGGCGTAAGTAGTAATGCGCTGCGGTTTGATGGTAGTGGTGATTATGTTGAAACCAGCTTGCTGGCCACAACAATCACTGGAGACTACACATTCGAAGCATGGGCCAAAGCAGATAGTTTTGGTACTTGGGCTGGCGTTGTGTCTTCAAATCTGAGTAGCCCATATAACGGCTTCAATCTGCAAATTGGAAATTCGCAGCGTATCGCGGTTTGTGCGATGTCTGGCGGTAATTTTACCTATACGCGGACAAGCTGGGCCCCGACAACGGGAGTATGGTATCACCTGGTTGGTGTTCATGATAGTTCTACCAATATTAATACACTTTACGTTAATGGAAATAATGAAGACTCCGATGAACAGGCTGTTACTATGCCAAGTCTGAATGTGATGATTGGAAGGTTCTATTGTAATGCTAACAGTCTATATTTCGATGGCATCATAGACGAAGTAGCAATTTATGATGAAGCACTGAGTGAGACGGAAGTCCAAGCGCTATTTGATGCCCTGGATCCAAGTTAACTGGAATCAATGAGCGAGACTAAAATCCACAAGATGCAGGGAGGTCGAGAGAATGAGTAAATTCGATTGGAAAGAAAGTGGTTTTACCCTGGGAGAATTGCTGGTGGTGCTGGCTATCATGACAGTTCTGGTTGCAGTAGCTGTGGGAAGTTTTACGGGGTTGATAGGAACTGGCGAGGAAGTGACCAAAACATATGAAAATGAGGCGGTTCAAGTG
>NZ_JAAEQH010000025.1 GCF_024231755.1 Neptuniibacter sp. | reverse complement strand
TTGCATCATCAGTGTTGTCCATTATGCTAGTTGGTTTATCACCTAGGAAATTAACAGGAGCACCGCCAAAGTTGCCCTGGCCTCCTCCAACAGTACCTCTATCACTCGCCTGCCCACTATTTTCTTGGGCACTGAGTAATTGAATATCGTATAAACTGGTGCTACCCAACAACCCTGCTAAGTAGTTGTTGTGTATAAGAATACTATTAATTGAAACCAACGAGCCGTTCAAGAAACCTATCGTTGACGGGATCGCCACTTGAGCTCTAGCTAGTTGAAGGTCAAGTTGGTTGCCATTAAGTACAGCATCATAGCTAAACCCTGTAGGTTCCAGCTGATTACTAAAATTCACACTAAAGCCGCGCTGAGCTTCCACTACGCCCGGATAGCGACTATACAGTGCCGGTGTATATTGATTCACATGCAAGAGCTCCAAAGTTCCCTCCAAACTCGCGCTACCGGTCACTGCCACTACGTCATACTCTTTACCAGGAACCAAGCCGCCAATCTCTATCTGAAGTGTGCCTGAAGGCTTCAGAATATAATCACCCTGAATCTTCACAACCCCAGGGGAACTACCAGGAGAGAAAATGCCGCCGTTCTGCTCCAGGGTATTACCTAAATCAAGATCACTACCCTTCAGGATGCCACCTGATAACAGGATTGGCGTATTACTATTTAACGTCCCCATTGCACTGAGTAAACCGCCCTGAATATCCAAACTGCTGAGGCTGGAGCTGTGGCTGATATCAGTACCTAAATCGAGGCTACCGTTGTTAAGCAGCAAACCGCCTCCGCCCGACAAGGTTTGTAAAACGGTAGATTCACCGAGGTCATAAGTTGCAACTGTACCGCCAGGTAAAATGACATTAAGTACGTTGCTCGCAATAGGTAAAATCTGACTTTCCCAGTTACTGGCCTGCGACCAGTTACCGGTACTGCCTCCAACCCAGGTCACTGAATTTCGCGGCAGGATACTCGCCGACGTTCCGCTATCAGTGGTTAGGAGGTAGTTTTGTGCATCGCTACCACTCAATAGCAGTTCCACTTGAACAGCTTTATCTGTTCCTACATTCACATCGTCAAAATTACCACTTCCAGTAATGACAACATCATCACCATTGAGTAAACCTTGTAATGAGCCGAAGACCAGATCAGCATTTGTAGTGGCGTCATATTCTTTATCACTCGCAGATAAACTGGCTAATGAGAGTGGAGCGGCGGTTATGGAAGCGGTCGTATTCAGATCGGAACTATCAAGTTGGTAATTGCCAGCATCAGCCCCGCTCAAAGAAAGGTTTGCCGTAACAGCCTTGTCATTTCCAACATGTTTATCAGCGAAACTAGCCGAAGCACTAACCTCAACATCATCACCATCAATCACACCGAGGAAATTACCCAAATTCACCAAGGCATCAACTGTCGCATCGTAGACTCTATCCGCAACACTGACGTTTTCTAGTTGTACTGTTGCCGGGGTAATATCTGCAGTCGTGTTGCTTGAAGTGATTTGATAATTATTGGCATCATTACCCGTTAACTGAACGTTAACGCTAACATTCTTTGCCGTACCCACTGCTTTGTCATCAAACTGTCCATCTAGTGTTGCACTAACATTATCACCTGCAACCAAGCCCTCCAGTGAGCTGTACTGCGCATCAGCTGTAGTCGTGCCATCATAGACTTTGTCCGTTGCAGTTAGCCCTTCTAGCGTCAGTGATGCTGGTGTTATATCGGCAGTAAGAAGAAAATCACCTGGATTAATCAGATAGTTATCAGCGTCAGCGCCATTAAGGCTTAAATTACTGGAAACTGCCTTATCTGAACCAACCTGTTTATCAGCAAAGTCACCTTGAGCAACAATCTGGATATCATCACCAATAAACACCCCTGACAGGGCTCCAGGGGTTAATGCCGCTGCAGTAGTACCATCATAAACCTTACTTCCTGCAGTTAAGCTATCCAGGGTCAGCGTGGCAGTCGTAATATCAGCCTGAGTTGTAAAGCTGTTCGAACTAAAGCTGTAATTACCTGCATCAGTCCCCGTTAGAGTTAAGATTCCGTTTACGGCTTTAGCTGTACCTACATTTTTATCAACGAAGCTGGCATCAGCCGTGGCAGAAACATCGTCTCCATCGAATACTCCATTTAATGCCCCAATATTTACAGCAGCTGTTACCGTGGCGTCATAGATTTTATCTACACCTAAAACACTGGCTAAAGTCAGCGTTGCCGGGCTGATGCTCGCTGTAATCGTTGTTGTAGTCCTATCAGTAGTACCATCAATCGATCCACCAAGAGTGCCATCAAGGTTGTAGTTGCCAGCATCAACACCTGACAGAGTTAGATTGGTGTTAACGGTTTTGTCATCGCCGACATTTTTATCAGCGAAATTTGCACTGCCACTAGCACTAACGTCATCGCCACTAACAACACCAACCAAACTACCAATATTCAGGTTGGCCGCAGTAGTTGCATCATATACTTTGTCATCCGCTGACAGGCTGTCTAAGGATAGAGTGGCTGGGGTGATTGCAGCAGTAGTGTTGGCGGTCGTACTACCCAGTACATAGTTCCCCGCATCAGCACCATTCAAACTCAGGTTTGCAGCTACAGCGATACCATCGCCTACATTTTTGTCAGCAAAGAGCCCTGTACCGCCCAGACTGACATCATCACCTGTGATCAAGCCTTCAAGGGTGCCAAAGGCTACCACCGCATCCGTATTGCCATCATAGACTTTGTCACTGGCTGTTACGCTAACTGGATTGAGAGTGGCCGCTGTTATATCGGCCTGAGTAGTAAAGTTGCTTGAGTCGAAATTGTAATTCCCGGCATCAGCCCCCGCTAAAGCAAGCGTACCGGTCACCGTTTTGTCTGCACCAACATACTTATCCGCGAAGCTGGCATCAGCAGTTGCCGAAACATCATCTCCGTCCAATACACCCGTTATTGCACCTAGATTTACAGTCGCTGTCACCGTGGCATCATAGATTTTATCCACGCCTAAAACACTGGCTAAAGTCAGCGTTGCCGGGCTGATACTGGCCGTAGTCGTTGCTGTAGAGCCGTCAAGGTTATAGTTGCCAGCATCAACACCTGACAAGGTTAAATTGCTGTTAACCGTTTTATTATTACCCACGTTCTTATCGGCAAAATTAGCGTTACCACTAACACTGACATCATCGCCGCTGATAACACCAACCAAGCTACCAAGATTCAGGTTGGCCGCTGTGGTTGCATCGTATACTTTGTCATCCGCTGAAAGGCTGGCTAAAGATAGAGTAGCCGGGGTGATTGCAGCAGTAGTGTTCGCAGTTGTACTACCCAGTACATAGTTCCCCGCATCAGCGCCATTCAAACTAAGGTTCGCAGCTACCGCGATACCATCGCCAACATTCTTGTCAGCAAAGAGTCCTGTACCGCCCAGACTGACATCATCACCCGTGATCAAGCCCTCAAGGGCACCAAAGGCTACCAACGCATCCGTATTGCCATCATAGACTTTGTCACTGGCTGTTACGCTAACTGGATTAAGAGTGGCTGCGGTAATACTTGCAGTCGTGATGGGATTACTATCATTTAAGACGTAGTTTCCTGCATCGGTCCCAGACAAACTAAGGCTACCAGTAACAGTTTTCCCGGCAGCAACATTCTTATCTGCAAAACTTGCACTACCGTCAATATTAACCACATCTCCGGCAAATAAGCCTGTCACCGCCCCTAAACCAAATAGAGAGTCAGTATTGCCATCGTATACTTTGTCAGGCGCGGTAATGCCTGCCAGATTAAGCGTTGCAGGCGTAATTTCACCCAATAGGGTAGGCGCACTATCTGCCAACAAGTAATTCCCTGCATCAGTCCCATTCAGGCCAAGTAGCGTTGTGACGGTTTTACCACTACCTACGCTCTGGTTGTCGTAAGCTGCAGTGGAAGACACAGCAACGTCATCCACTCCTATCAAACCTTGAAGAGTGCCAATATTCAGCGTTGCAGTTGTGCTGTCATCATAGACTTTGCTGTTAACACTCAGCTCTGGCAGAGCGATAGTTGCAGCACTAATGTCTGCATCCGTTACTGAGGTAGTAGCAGCTAAAGAATAGTTACCCCCATCTGTACCTGATAAAGATAAGCCAGTTGAAGTAACCGTTTTTTCACTACCTACATTCTTGTCATCAAAATTCGCTGCGGTGTAGTTAATCTGAAGTACATCGCCAGCTATTCGGTCATCATTAAAGCTAACATCCGCATCGGTGGTACCATCATAGATACGATCACTGGCGCTACTGATAAAATTGAGAACACGAGGAGTGATGGAACCTATATTCGCAGTAGCCTCATTCGTTGCTAGCTGATAGCCATAGACAGGAACCGTATTAGCCCCCACGGTTACACTGACCCCTTCCAGAACAATATTGCCTGCAGTTACGGCTGTGGTCCCTACATTTTTATCTGCATAAACACCTGTGGTCGGAGCAACCAGAAAAACATCATCACCATCGATAGCACCACTAAACGTAAAGTTCTCAGCAGCTAGTGCTGCGGTGGTATTGCTATCGTAGGTTTTGGTTGTTTCACCTTGTAGTGTTGGGGTAATTGCTGGTGTGATTTCGTATATAACGCCGTTTCCAGTGCCTAATAACGTACTTAGGCTGCCTGAACCGTATTGCTTGAAGTCATAAGCCAACCCGTTACGAAAATCCTGTTCCGGTGACTGGCTATAGATCAGCCACCGTCCGGTAGTTGTATCTAGCGCATCAGCACCATGATTGTTGGTAAACTTACTTGAACTGGCATCGATAGTGATGTAATCACTGGCCGTAATCTTATCGCCCAGAATGATATTACCACTAACAGAACTCATAATTTCTACGGAGTTCCCTTCCACCATCTGCAGGCGTATGTCACTGGCGCCCTTGTTAGTTTTTCCTGCGCCATCTAGCAGTTTAATAACAATATCACCGGATCCAGTATCTAATCGGGTACCGTTACCCATAGCAATAGAGGCATCCCCCGCATCCCTTTGAGCATCCACGACTCCGCTAGCGAGGATTTCATTCGCAATCAGGATCAGGTTGGCATCATCAAGAGCGATACTGGAATTTAGTAAAATGCTGCGGCCCGCTTGTAGCGTCAACGCTCCATCATAAGGCGAATCGATACTACTGAAAGTAGCTAACGTAATATCGTTACTAGCTTGCAGAACAACCGCCGAGCCACCTTCAAGAGCGGCGATAACCTGACTTGGATGAAGCGTAAAAGGGGTAATATCTTTATCAAAAGTTGCATCTGAGATGCTGTTCGCACCACCAGTCACCGTACCGTCAATGAGAATATTCTTCGGGTCAAAGAGTATCTGACCACCTTTCCCCGCCTTGACCTCACCACGAAAAACTAACTGCTCAGCACCAGATACTTCAATATTACCGCCCTTACCTTCACTGCCAGGCATGGCTGAGATATCCGCAGCAACCACACTGGTACCGTCAGCCCAAACAACAACATCACCACCATCAGCGGCAACATCGAGTCCATCTGCTTTAATCTGCACATCAGCAGTTAAAGTAACCGTGTCAGCATTGGGAATCTCATCCGTAGCAAGGTTTTTTCCTCCCTGATATTCACCACCGATACGAACCGATCCACCTTTGTTACCGCCACTGGCATCAATACTGGTGGTTGTCAGCACCACATCTTTGGCAGTCAGATCGATACTACCGCCCTTATCCACACCCTTGGCATTAATTGTCACTGAACCGCTTAACTGGGCATCAGCAATTGCGCTGATAGTACCGCCCTGCTGTCCGAACACATCAATAAGGCTACCCTCTTCAACGCTTAAATCACCTGAAGAAACGAGTTGAACATCGCCTCCCTGTCCGGTTTGGCTGGTAGCGGTGATAGTCCCCGAATTGGTAAGGGAATTACTGGCTTTCAGGAACAGCTTGCCACCTTCACTAACCAAACTATTGGCGTTGAGCTCTCCCTGATTTCTCACTTGAGCGGAAATCATGGCAGCCGTACCACCTTCGGCAATCAGCTTACCAAGGTTTAACACCTCTCCTTCAGGTGCTGTAATTTCGAAACCTACACCCGGCGTTGTACTGTCCAGGATTTTTACACTCTTGCCCGAGGCCAGCAGTATCTCCCCTTGCGGGCTGCTGATGATGCCAGTGTTGGTCACATCGTTGGCGATCAGGAATACGCTGCCCCCACTGGCGCTTTTAATACTACCGGCGTTGGTAATAGCCCCAGCATCGTTAACTGTTTTGAAGGCATAATGCCCCTGTAGGAAATCCTCATCACTGAGGTGCAGAGTAGAAGCAACCAGGCCACCAACATCCACTTTGGCACCTTCACCAACTAATATGCCGGCTGGGTTAATCAGGAATACACGTCCATTAGAGTTTAATGAACCAAGAATCTGTGAAGGATCTGCACCCAAAACCCGGTTGAGTACAGCACTATCCACGCTTTGCTGTATAAATTGTGTAGTTTCATTTGGCTGAATGTTGAAGCTTTGCCAGTTAATGACCGTGTTGGGAGTATTGGTAATAGTCAGATGACTACCCGACTGCTGGAAATTCGCCTGGCCGTGAATAACACTGGCGCCTTGAGGATTAGCCTGAACAGTGGATGCTATAAGGCTCGCCAAAACTACACTAAGCAACTTAGGTGGGAAAGCCGCAAGGTTAGAGTGAACTTGATCCTTCATATTCGGTGCCCCTCAACGACACTTTCAAAGCTATATAGAACAGAGAGAATGTATGAATTATTTATATTTCACAAGTAATTCAGTGAGATAACTCTGAGCCTAGTCAAGGGAGTGTGATATGTCGACTTAGAACTGTCGGAATATTTGACAGTACCTAAGGATGATGGTCGCGCTAAGAGGGACGAGAATAGCTTTTTATAAGCTAAAAGCTCGGACCTTGAAACACAAAGTACCGTAGTTGAACAATTAAAGGGGTGAACCCTTTAATGCTCCTTAATCGAAACAATGACAGCTTGTACGAAGGTGAATTTTACTTTGAATTTTGGATATCCCCTATAACTTCACATTAGAGAATCAAAATATCATCAATAGCAATGTAGTCCCCGCCGCCCCCGAGTCCAGCATCAGTGCCATAATTGACAAGAGAAAATTCAACCTTATCTACACTATCAAAAATTGCATCATCAAACTCATAAACCATTGGGTTATCTGTATCTAATACAATATCCTCAAATCCCAATACAACATTGTCCCGGTAGCCAGAAACCCTAGCGATGAGCCCATCATTCCAAGCGGAATTTAATGCAGCACTCTCAAAGTCAAATAGTTCTGAACGGCTAATGGACGTAACAGCACTTAGATTCGTATATGCAACATGCCCTTCACCACTAGCATCAGTAAATAAGTTTAGGTTTTCATATCCTGATGAAGAATATTTAACGATCCCCCAAGGGTCGTTATCGAACTCAGCCCCCCATGTAAAACCTTGATAATTCGATGGGAGCCCACCTACAGAAACATTTGAATCATAAACGTCATCAAAGTCGATTAGATCTGCGGGCGGTGCGTTGCTACCATCATTATCAATGATGGTGATGGTTGCGCGATCAGTGCTAGTCCCACTCTGGTAGAGCAAATAAAAATCTTCTACACCTTCAGAGACATAATCGTCCGTGATACCAATAGGCAGAGTTAACTCATTTACACCAAATGTAAAGAAAGCAAATCCGCCCACATCACTGCTATAATCATCCGAGCCGGCAGTACCATTTTCAGTCCTATAACTTACTGCTAAATTGGTATAGATTCCCCCACTCCGCTCAAAAACTACCGCCACGGCGCCATCACTTTCATCAACAACTACATTATCTACCTTGATACTTGCTGGCAAATGGATCTCAGGGATAAATTTATCTAAATTTGCAATCGCTTTTGCCAGGCTATCTGGGTCACCTAATACTGTAGAAAGTCAGTTAGCTGCTTGTTGAGCTGCATAACCACCAGAATAATGGTGAGGAACAATCTCTCCATCTCCAGCTAAGCCGCCAGCCTTGGCAGCATTCTCATTACTTTGGTGGGTTGTTTCCAGATCTTTCAAATACTGAGTGAAAGCATTAGCCGCTTCTATTCTGTTGGCAACTACCTGAGCATCTTGGTTCTGCGCGCCTTTTAACAGCTCCAGCGCAATGGATTGCGCGGTAACATCAGGATTGTTTTCTAATTGCTCAACCCAGCTATCGATAATCTCCTGCGACTCAGGATCTCGGTCAAAGAGCTGGTTATAAAGACGGATAATTGTGTCTTCTGACGATAGGCCACCAAATCGCTCTTGTGCCTCAGCTGAGTTAGCAAAAGCATCAATAATCTGATTCACATCACCATCTGCAGCTTCAAGCGCCAGGGTCCAGGCTTCCAGACCACCAAAGTCTGCCGGACGGCCATAGTATGCTATCTAAAGTGATTGAATTGTATCCTGATAGGTGGAGGTGTCCATGTTAATCCCTATAACAACCGAGTATTATTGATCGTTTAATGTACTATAAACTTCCCACTTAGATAAGGGATATCTATAGTCCCAATACTGTTCATTGGTATATAGAGTCATATTCTGAGGTCAGCTCTTTTATCACTAGTGGGATTGGAGCTGATTTCCTCGATCAAAGTAGTTAAAGGGAATAAAGGCTAGATCCTTGTAGTGAAGCCTTTACAGAGTAGAAAGTTATATATGCGGAGAAACTATGCTTATATCGCCAGATCAACTTAAAGCTTTTGATCTGCTATCAGCGTTAAGTGAAGCAGAGCTATCAAAGCTTAGTTCTCAGCTCCACGAGACGCAGCTAAAGCGCAATCAGGTATTGTTTCAGAAAGGGCAAGACTCTTCGGAACTCTATTTCCTGCTAAAAGGCAGACTTAAAGCGGTAGATTATTCCAGTAACGGCAGAGAGATAGGTTTTACTTTTTTTGATGCAGGCTCGCACTTTGGCGAATTATCCCTGATCGACCACAAACAACGCTCCGCAACGGTTGTTGCGACAGAAAGCAGCCATATTGCCTACCTTCCAAAAAATGAAGCTCGTAAACTTATCTTCGAAACACCATCTGTTTCGGAAAAACTACTGCTGCAACTGACGCGTATTATTCGCGAGAATAACGATCATATCGTTTTACTGGGCAGCGCAAATGCCTCCGCACGCATTAACACTATGCTGTTAAAGTACGCCCGAAAAGATGCCAACGGCTTGCGTATTGAAAAGCTACCGACTCAAACCGAAATCGCCACAATGACTAACACGACTCGCGAAACGGTTTCCCGAACTTTATCTCACCTGATAGAGCTGGGTTACATTGAGAAAAATGGTAAAAGCCTGATTATTCATGAGCCTCAGGTACTAGAAGAGATGCTACTGGAGGAGTAGCGGGGCTATTTTGGCAGGGCAGATTTAAATGGCACCACAGAGGCACAGAGAACACCGAGGAAAGGCAAAGGCAAAGGCAAAGGCAAAAAGAAATTTTATCCGAACGTTTACCTGTATTCTTTGAAAAAGGGCCTAACTAATAAAGCCCTTCTCCGTGCCCTCTGTGCCTCTGTGCCTCTGTGGTGAGAAAATGGGTCTAATCCCCTTGGATTTTCTCCACGATTGCAGTGGTTGAGCAGTCATCCAGGAAAGAGAGCACTTTTACTTCGCCTCCGTAACTACGTACGAATTCACCGCCAACTACACCTTCTATACCGTAGTCACCACCTTTGACCAGCACATCCGGACGTACGGTTTCCAACAAACGTTCAGGAGTGTCTTCTGTGAAATACAGTACCCAGTCCACCGCTTCCAAACCAGAGAGTACGGCCATACGGCGCTCTACAGGATTGATCGGACGACCCGGGCCTTTAAGTCGGCTGACTGATTCATCGCTATTGATCGCCAGCACAAGGCGATCTCCCTGGGCACGCGCCTGTTCCAGATAACCTACATGTCCCGCATGCAGAATATCGAAGCAACCATTGGTAAGCACGATAGTTTCACCAGCGGCACGCGCATCAGACAGCGCGATCAGTAGTTGCTCTTCGGTAACAACTCCACGTTCAGCCCCTTGCTCTTTGCTCACTTCCCTACGCAACTCAGGCGCACTGATCGCAGCTGTACCCAACTTACCAACCACAATACTGGCGGCAATATTCGACAATGCCACGGCATTGGCCAGATCTTCACCTGCAGCCAAGGCTGAAGCCAGTGTAGAGATAACAGTATCGCCAGCACCGGTAACATCAAATACTTCTCGGGCACGAGCAGGGAAATGCAGCTCATCATGACCGGGTTGAATCAGGGTCATTCCCTGTTCACTTCGAGTAACTAACAGTGCATCCAGCTCTAACTCTGTGGCTAGTTGCTGTCCTTTAGCCACCAGCTCTTCCTCGCTGGAACTAGGGCCGACAATAGCCTCAAACTCGGAAAGGTTTGGCGTTAACAAGGTTGCACCACGGTAGCGGCTAAAATCACTGCCTTTAGGGTCAACCAGTACCGGAACATTTTGCTGTTTGGCTGCGCTGATCAAACTCTGACAATCGGACAACGTACCTTTACCGTAATCGGATAGGACAATCACACCCACATTGGGTAATAGCGGAGAGGCAGATTCCAGAACCCGCTCACTGTAGTCAGAAGCAAAGCTCTCTTCGAAATCCAAACGTATAAGCTGTTGATGACGGCTGATCACGCGTAATTTGGTGATGGTTGGTTCAGAATCCGTAACTGAAAACGCACAGTTAACTTCGGCAGATTGCAGTTGTTTCTCTAGCGCCTGGCCTGCTTCATCCTCGCCAACTAAACCCACTAAAGAGACCCCAGCACCTAAAGCTGTTACGTTTAAAGCAACGTTAGCAGCACCACCCGGGCGATCTTCATTCTGCTCAACCTTAACCACGGGTACCGGTGCTTCAGGAGAGATACGAGAAGTAGGTCCATGCCAATAGCGGTCCAACATCAGGTCACCTACAACCAGCACCTGAGCTTTATCAAAGCGGGGCATATGGATTTTCATTCACTTCACTCCTGTTCCTGCATCGCTGTCGTTAACGCAGGCGTGATGTTATCTGCATTATCATTAAACTGCATATTATATAAGTTAGCGTAGGCGCCTTCATGGGCCAGTAATTGGCCGTGACTGCCCTTCTCTACAATTTGCCCCTGATCCATAACCACAATCAGATCAGCATTTTCGATAGTGGATAAGCGATGGGCAATCACAATGGTGGTACGCCCTTCCATAACATTTTCCAATGCTGCCTGAATATGGCGCTCAGACTCTGTGTCCAGAGCAGAGGTTGCTTCATCCAGAATCAACAATGGCGCATTCTTCAAGATAGCCCTGGCTATAGCGATACGTTGACGTTGACCGCCGGAAAGCTTAATCCCATTTTCACCGACAACCGTGTCCAGGCCATCCGGCAATTTGCTGACAAATTCCATAACATGAGCAGCTTCAGCCGCAGCAACAAGCTCCTCTTCGCTACAGCCTTGCATAGCCCCATAAGCGATATTGTCTCGGATGGTGCCACTAAATAGCACAACATTCTGCGTCACAATGGCAATCTGCCCACGCAATGTGCTCAGCTCGTAGTCATTAAGGGATTTACCATCAAGTAACATTTGCCCCTGAGTCACCTCATAAAAACGAGGAATCAGATTCACCAAAGTTGACTTACCGCTCCCCGATTTTCCTACCAGCGCAACCGTTCTACCTGGAGCAATATCTAAATCCACATTTTGCAGAATTGGCTTATCATCGTCATAACCAAAGCTTAGATTCTGTAGTTGCAGATGCCCCTGAACGCGCTCAACATCATCTCGCCCCAGATCTGACTCAGCATCTGAATCCAACAGATCAAAGATACTTTCTGCAGCAGCAATGCCTCGCTGAATGACAGAATTCACCTCTGTCA
>NZ_JAAEQH010000024.1 GCF_024231755.1 Neptuniibacter sp. | reverse complement strand
CCCTTATACATGCAGGAATTGTATTCCGCTGTACGGGCAAAATGATGACTCTGTATGCGCCAGCTATGTTTTACGAAGTGCCGTACTCAAACCTGCAGAATGTTGTTACTAATCTTCATGTGATTGCTGGGGAACACCCGCAGTCTAAGCTGCATGACAGCGTTCGCTGCTACTTCGCCTTTAGAAAGATGCGATGGAGCAGCCGCTTGGATATTGATATGACCCACCGAATCGAATCTATGATGTTTGAAATTTATGCTCAATGGGAACCTGCTCTAAGGGGTATCGAGCGGGTGGCCCACGAAAATGACCGAACAGCCAAGTACGTTGTAGCGGCAGCCAGACTGAATCAGCGCGCCATTTTTCAATGCTATGCTACGCATATGCAAGACCTGGCTGATAAGATCCAGGACGAAAACTGGATCCAGCCGGCGGATATCGAAGACACTATCCGTCGGGTTTTTGGCTTTGAAGACGGACCACTCTGGGATTCTCCCAATAACATCCGATGCATT
>NZ_JAAEQH010000023.1 GCF_024231755.1 Neptuniibacter sp. | reverse complement strand
TGAGTTTATTGAACAAAGTGAGTTTTTGTTGGTGGAAACCATGGCTGAGCAGATTGCTGAACTGGTGATGAAAGAGTTTTCTGTTAAGTGGTTGCGTCTGCGTTTAGGTAAGCCGGGTGCAGTTCCTCAAGCTAAGGATGTAGGTGTAGTTATTGAGCGGGGAGAGCGTTTCTAATGGCTAAAGTGTTCGTTAGCATCGGTAGTAATATAGATCGGGAACTCTATATATCTAATGCACTGGATTGCTTGCAGCAGCACTTTACACACCTTTCTATCTCATCGGTTTATGAGAGTGAAGCTGTTGGTTTTGACGGTGATAACTTCTATAACCTAGTGGCGGGCTTTAATACGGATCTGGCTTTGGCTAAGCTTTCGGCTCTCTTGAAGGGAATCGAGGATGACAATGGGCGTTGCCGAAAAGGTCCTAAATTCAGCGGAAGGACGCTGGATATCGATATTCTTACTTATGACCAGTTGGTTGGCACTCCTGAGGGTGTGCAGTTACCCCGTGATGAAATTACCAAGAATGCGTTTGTTCTCTGGCCGTTAGCAGAGATTGCGGGTGATGAGTTACATCCTGAGCTGCAGAAAAGTTATTCAGAACTTTGGCAAGAGTACGATCAGGAAAAGCAGAAGTTGTGGACGGTTGAGTATATTTGGCAAGGTATTGAGCTGCCTGCTGTTATTTAAAATGAGTGTATTTGTAGCAGATGCCCACTCATTTGATTAATGCTAACAGGCCCTAGTCTCATCAATGGCTATAAAGGGATTTTCCGCCATCGACCGCTATAATCTGTCCGGTAATATATTCAGCTTGGCTGAGATAATATACTGCTTCGGCAAGATCCTGCTCGCTACCAGTTCTCTTAAGTAACGTCTTATCTAAAATTGCCTGTTTCTCTTCTTCTGAAAGATCCGCTTCCGGCCATAAAATGGCACCAGGTGAAACGCCATTTACTCTGACTTCGGGCGCTAGATCCTTGGCTAGGCTGAGCGTCATCATCTGTAAGCCGGCTTTGGCAATTGAGTAGATAGGATGCCCCGGCAAACCTCGTTGCGCGTGGATATCTATCATATTGATAATGCAGCCCTGATGGCGTTTTAGCTGTTTACTTAAAGCTGAGCTAAGAAAATAAGCGGCTCTGACATTGGAGTTGATGAGTTCATCCCATTGCTGCTGTGTGCTGGATTCAACCGGCGTCGGATAAAAAGAGGAGGCGTTGTTCACCAGGAGATCTAGCCTTCCCCAGAGAGAAACCGCTGTGCTTGCGAGTGTTTCAACTTCGCTCATTAAATTCAGATCAGCTTTAACTATTTGTGCACTGTCCGGGCGAATAGTATTAAGTTCATTCGCGAGTTCAGTTGCTGCACTGTGGGAGTGGTTATAGTGAATGATAAGGTCAAAGCCATTACTGTGTAGATGGCGGGCGATGCAAGCTCCCACTCGCTTTGCAGCGCCGGTAGCTAATGCGACTTTGTTGATGTTGTTTGTGGGTCGCTTGCTCATCTGGGCTTCCTTAACTGAACGATTCGCAGATCTGTAAACGTCTTTTCTCTATCTCTTTGCCAAGTTCTGGGCCTTTAAAGCCCTCTTGCATCAGCTGCTTTGGTTGAATCTGATTAATTGATTCCAGAATCGGATTCAGTGTGGTTATGGATATATCCGAATGCAGGGCTTCAACACAAGGCAGAAGAGCTTCCAGCCTTTGTGGTCGTCTAATCAGGTCTAGCTGAGAGATGATTTGCAACTTGGTATCAGGTGCGAGGTAATCAAAACGGCTAAGGGCCTGGTGTTGTTGCTGGCACTGTAAGGCCAGTTCTTTGTAAGCTTTGGGCGTTTTCAGGCGATCACACAAGGCTGCGATATCAATCTCTCCACAGAGAGTGAGTAAACAGGCAAACCGGGTTTCTGGTTGTGCAGTTTTGTTTGTTACTTCGGTGAAAGCTTTGCAAACAGTATCTGTGAACTGTGAATGAAGTTCTGGAAATACCTTTAATGTTGCTGCGCAGCTTTGCAGCACCTGAAGAAAAACCTGTGGTGAGATTTCACCCAGTGCCCGTTCAAACTCTTTCCATACCCGTTCTGCAGTAAGGTGTTCGAGCTCATCGGTTTGCGAGAGGCTTTTCATCAAGGAAAGAGTGTCATCAGCTACTTGAAAACCAAGATGATGGTAGCGCGAAGCAAAGCGGGCGACGCGTAACACTCGTAGTGGATCTTCAGAAAAGGCAGGGGAAACGTGTCGCAAAAGTTTATACTTTAGATCGCTCTGACCATTATATGGATCGACAATATTGCCTGCGTCATCCATTGCCATGGCATTTATCGTTAGATCGCGACGTAGTAGGTCTTCCTCAAGGGTGACCGCTTTACTGGCATGATACTGAAAGCCTGTATAGCCTTTTCCCGACTTTCTCTCAGTGCGAGCCAGGGCATACTCCTCACCGCTATCGGGGTGAATAAACACCGGAAAGTCCTGGCCTACAGGCTGGAAGCCCTGTTCGAGCATCTCTTCGGCTGATGCGCCCACAACAACCCAGTCTTTATCGTAAACCGGGTAGTCCAACAGTTGGTCGCGAACAGCTCCGCCTACAAGATAGATCTGCATATTCAGCTTTCGCAGTGCTCTGGTTGTTCTACACGCCAGGCCTCAAAGCCACCATTGATGCTGAACACTTGGTCAAAACCCTGCTCAATCAGGAATTGACCCGCAGATTGACTGCTGATGCCATGGTAGCAGCAGACCAGCAGAGGATTATCCATGTCAGCATTGTTAATAAAGTCGTGCAAGTTTTCGTTGCTCAGATTAAAGGCACTTTTTATTCGGCCCTGAGCAAAACTTTCAGGGTCGCGAATATCAACGATGACTGCCCCATCGGAAATTAATTCAACGGCTTGAGTGGAACTGATGCATTGAAGCTGGCTCATAAATTACCTGTTAACTAAATATGCACTGGTTGGTGGTGGTTTAGGCTTATTGCCTATGGCAGGCACGCTGAACAATTGTTGATCTTCCAAACGCATGGCTGTGAGCTTATTACCCCATACACAGCCGGTGTCTAACGCAAATACGTGTTCAGCTTCTGCTTCGCCTTCTAATGCGGCCCAGTGACCGAAAATTATACGGACGGGGTCTTCTTCTGGATCTTTGCGCGGTAGTTTGAACCAAGGCTGGTAACCGCTAGGTTGCGATTCAAGTGTGCCTTTGGCTGAAAAATCTAGTTTCCCGTTGTTGTCGCAGAAGCGCATTCGGGTTAGGTAGTTGGTAATCAGTCGAAGCCTGTCCCAGCCTTCGTATGAGGATGACCAGCAATCGGGTTTGTTGCCATACATGTGGTTAAAAAATTCTCGGGCGAGGGTGCCGCGCAGAACCGTTTCAACCTCTTTAGCGCGCTTGCGGGCTTTACGTACGGACCAGCAGGGTGGGATTCCGGCATGGGCCATCGCGTAGTTAAGCTCTTTATCATGAACCAATAGTTTCTGTTTGCGTAACCAGTCCATCAGTTCAATACAGTCAGGAGCGCATAGAATCTCATCAAGCGTATCGTTCCGCTTACAGCTTACAGCTCCGTAATGAACCGCCAGTAGGTGAAGGTCGTGATTACCTAATACGCAGGTAGCCTGGTTCCCTAGATCCTTTAGAAAACGAAGAGTCTCTAATGACTTGGGGCCCCGATTGACCAGATCCCCTGCAATCCAGAGTTGGTCCTGAGAAGAAAAGTTAATCTTTTCCAGTAAGTTCTGGAACTCATCGTAGCAGCCTTGGATATCGCCTATCGCATATGTCGCCATGATTGAGACCTGAGTCAGGAGTTAATGAAGTGCATTAGGTCTTGCTAGTGTAAACGCTGGAATCGGAGCTTTAAATAGGTCGCCTTCGTTTGTGCTCATCTCGTAGTGGCCCTGCATACTGCCAACACTGGTGGCAAGTACTGCGCCACTGGTATACGAGTAGCTTGATTCAGGTTCGATCACCGGCTGTTCACCAACTACGCCCTCACCTTTGACTTCCTGAATGTGTTGATTTCCATCGGTGATGAGCCATTGCCTATTCAAAAGCTGAACAGGAATCGGATTGTGATTGGTAATAGTGATTCGATATGAAAAGACAAAACGTTTGCTGTCCGGATCTGACTGCTTATCCAGATAGTGGGTTTCAACCTCGATTAGTACCTGGTCACCCAGTTGTATCAGATCTGTTTCACTCATCATTACTGGCTTTCTTTCCGGTCAGGTAATTGCTGATTGTAACAAAGCTTTCAATTGGCAGTTTTTCCGGGCGTAAAGATGGATCGATGCCCAGTGCTTCCAGTTCCTCTGCGGATAGCAGGGGTTTTAAATTGTTACGTAGTGTTTTACGGCGCATGTTGAAAGAGGTGCGGACAACCGTTTGCAGTTGTTCCACATCATCTGCTACATGAGGTAATTCTTTATATGGCGTTAGCCTGATAATGGCTGAATCTACTTTAGGGGCTGGGTTGAATGCGCCTGGTGGGACAACAAAAAGTGATTCAACTTGGCAGTAATACTGCGCCATGATGCCCAGACGACCATAATTGTTTTCGCCGGGACCTGCCGCCATGCGATCCACAACCTCTTTCTGAAGCATAAAGTGCATATCCTGAATATGCTCTGCATGACTCAGGAGATGGAAGATCAGTTGAGTGGAGATGTTATAGGGCAGGTTACCCACTACGCGAAGCTGTTTACCTTCTTTACGCAGTTGGGAAAAGTCGAATTTCATCGCATCCGCTTCGTGGATGCGAAATTTATCGCCGTAGCTGAAGAATTTTGTGCGTAGGATTGGTGGCAGATCGCGATCCAGTTCGATCGCATCCAGTTCACCTGCTTCAGCCAGAATTTCTTCGGTTAGAGCGCCCAGGCCAGGGCCGATCTCTACCAGTTGGTCTGATTCATGGGGAGCAATCGCCCGAATAATTCGGCGAATGATACCGTGATCATGAAGAAAGTTTTGCCCAAAACGCTTACGGGCTTTATGCACTACCGGTTTTTTGCTCATGATGGTTATTCGCCTGAATTGCGATTGCGGGCCATTTCGCCTGCGTAGTCGATGGCTGTCAGTAAACTGCCGGCATCAGCTTTGCCGCTTCCGGCCAGATCAATGGCTGTGCCATGATCAACTGAAGTACGGATGATAGGCATGCCTAGGGTTATATTTACCGCTTTGCCAAAGCCTTTATATTTTAGCACCGGTAATCCCTGATCATGATACATAGCAAGTACTGCATCAGCATCGGACAGGTATTTTTCTGTGAACAGGGTGTCTGCAGGCAGTGGTCCTACAAGGTTGATGCCATCTCCGCGGAGTTTTTCCAGAGTCGGCTCGATAACCTCTAGCTCTTCACGGCCTAGATGTCCGCCTTCGCCAGCATGAGGGTTTAAACCTGTTACCAGAATTTTTGGCTCTTCTAAGCCAAAACTATTAACCAGGTCATGATGTAGAACCTGGATCACCTCAGTGAGGAGTTCTGAAGTAATGGCATCAGCGATATCTCGCAGTGGCAGGTGTGTTGTTGCAAGAGCAACACGTAACCCTTCAGTTGCCAGCATCATTACCACTTTTTTCGTAGCTGTCAGTTCTTCAAGAAACTCAGTATGACCGCTAAACGAAACGCCTGCTTCATTGATGATGCCCTTGTGTACAGGTGCTGTCACCAGTGCAGAGAAGGTACCATCAAGACAGCCTTGAGTCGCCAGCGTCAATGTTTCCAGAACATAGTCAGCGTTCTGACTATTTAGTTCGCCAGGAACCGCTTCCGCTTTTAGCTCAACGGGAAGCACTTTAAGTGTTCGTGCGAGAGTCGGCGAAGCGGGAAGATCGGGGTTGAATTGCTCGATGGCCAGCGGTAGTTGCAGTAATTCTGCACGTTTACGCAGAAGTTCAGGGTCTGCAACTACAACCAGTTCATCGTCATGGCCCTGTTGTGCAATCTGGATGCACAGATCCGGACCTATACCTGCGGGTTCACCTGGGGTGATAACAAGTCGGTTAATCACCAGCAGGTTTACTCCTTAATTTCGATGTAAGCTTGAGAGTGGATCTCGCGCAGCCAGGTGCTGAGTTCTTCATTAAACTTACGCTTACGAATTGCGGCACGGGCACGGTTCTCTTGCATCTCTTCGCCCATGTCCTGGGTGCGTTTATCTAATACCGTCAGAATGTGCCAGCCGAAACGGGACTCGAAAGGAGTGGAAACCCCGTTGATAGGCGTGTTGTTCATCACCTGCTCAAACTCAGGCACCATCTGGCCGTCCTGGGTCCAGCCCAGGGAGCCGCCTTCAGAGCCACTGGCAGGGTCGTCACTGAACTCTTTAGCTAGATCCGCAAAGCTTTCACCCTGCTGGATGCGCTGGTGGAGCTGGTTGATCTGGCGTTGTGCTTGTGCCGGAGTACGGATTTCACTTGGTTTAATCAGAATATGGCTTACAAGGCGTTGTTCAACCAGTTGAACTTCTCCGCCTCGTTTATCTTTGAGCAGTAGTATGTGGAAACCGCCTGGAGAGCGAACAGGTTTGTTGAAAGCACCAATATCAAGTTTGCGTACTGCATCGCTTAGCGCTTCTGGTAGTTCTGTCGCTTTACGCCAGCCCAGATCGCCTCCTTTTAAAGCATTAGGGGCGTTAGAGAATTCTACAGCTGTCTCGGCAAAGTCTGCGCCGTTTTGTAGTTTCTTGTAAACATCATTCGCTTTACGTTCCGCCTTCTGAATAATTTCTGGAGAGGCCTGGGACGGAATTGCGATCAGGATATGGCCCAGAGAGTATTCTGCAGAGATCTGACTTTTGCCATCTACAGAGTTAAGGAAATTTTCTAGTTCCTGTTCAGATACGCGGATACGGCGGTTTACCATATTCTGCTGCACGCTGTTGAGTAGCATCTCATCGCGGATCTGCTCGCGTGCTGCATTGTAGTCTCGTCCCTCAGCAATCAAAGCTTCGCGAAACTGTTCTAGAGATAGGCCGTTTTTGGTTGCGATGTTAGCGAGTGCCGCATTCAACTGGCTTTCAGAGATACGTATTCCCTGTTGTTCTGCAAGTTGCTTCTGAATGCTCTCCAGAACCAGACGGTTTAGTACCTGCTTCGCCAGAACATTATCCGGTGGTATGCGTGTGTTGCGTGCACTTAGCTGTTCTTTGACGATGCCCATGCGTTGCTGAAATTCGCTTTCCATAACAATACCGTCGTTTACAACAGCAATGATACGGTCCAGCGGCACTTCTGCTGCGAGAAGTGACTGAGATGGAATAAGCAGGCTAAATGCTGCGATAGATAGAATCTTGTGGAGCTTAGTTTTCATTGTGCTCTTCACGCTCTTCGTAACCGATAATGTCATTCATAAAGCGGTTGCTACCACTGCCGAATGAACCTAATCCTTTCAGGGTAAAGTTCAGGAAAATACCTGTGTCGTATTCGTTTGTATCATCAAGCCAGCGGCGACCTGCAAGACTGACTTTCCAGCAACAACTGGAGTATTCCAGGCCGAGGGCTGTTTCCAGGCTGTCGCTGTTCTGCTGATCGTATAACCAGCGACCCATGGTCGTCCAGTGGTTAGCCAGTGGCCAGATGAAAGAGAGGTCAGTCTGCTTTCTTACGTTATCTTCATAACGGTAACTGAAATCAAACCGGTGATTCAGGTCGCTCTTGTAACGCAAGCGTAGGTTTGATTCCTGATTTTTGAAGTCACTCTTGTCGAGAATTGCATCAAGGCTGGCTCTGAAATTTGGTGTCAGGTGCCAGATGGCTTCAGCAGCAATGTCACTTTGTCTGGATGTTTCATCCGGCGCGTTGCTGGCAAGGGTAACTTTACGGTCAGCGAAATAATACGCCTGACCAATACTCACGCGTGCCTTTTCAGCGCCTTGTGCCGTGTAGAATGCGCTGCTAAGCCCCAGAGAGATCTGTTGAGTATCGCCAATGCGGTCGTAGCCACTGAAACGGTTACGACGGAACAGGTAGTTGTAGTTGAAATCCAGTTCGGAAGTGTCAAAGTCTGGAATATCGTCCTGTTCCTCTTCGGAAACGTATAAAGCGAAAATCCGAGGTTCCAGTGTATGGATGCCACCGTTGCCCATATTTCGCTCAAAAATAAGACCGCTATCTACGCTTAGCATAGGGGCCGTGATGCTTGGTTTTTCATCACGACCTGATAATTGGTTGTCCAGTGAGTAACTGCTGCTCCATAAGGATAGCTCTGGTTTAATAAAATAGCCTGGTGTGCGCCATTCGTAGCTTAGGCTTGGTAGAAGGAAAGCTCGATCACCAATAATACGATCTGCGCCGCTCAAGCCATACAGGTCCCGATCAAACTGGGTATATTCGGCTCGTAGTGAGAAATTACTCTGCTCAGAGAGCGCCTTGTTTCCAGTTAGCGTTAACTGGGGCAATTTTTTATATGGAGCGGTACTGTCTGTATTGATGGTCTGGTAGTCATGGACCCGAGCGCGTAAACGCCAGTTCCCCGTTGAGTAGGACAGATCGGCGCGTTGATCCAGATGATGCTGCCTTTTAACTTCCAGGTCTGTATCTAGATCGTCGAAATATTCTGTATCACTCACAGAAGTGAATTCGATTTCTGATTGCCAGCGTTTACTCAACTGTCCTTTATGTCCAATGCCCAGCAACCAGCGATCATCTCCGGTTTTATCATCATCAGGCATGTAGGCCGTGTTGAGTACGTTTTCAGACCAGCGATTCAGATATCTGAACTCGTTTTCTAGTATCAGGCCACGGTCGGACAGATATCTGGTAGTCAGCGTATCGTCCATATTTGGCGCGATATTGAAATAGTATGGCACTGACAGGTCTAGCCCAGTTTCTTTGTTGTAGCCAAAACTTGGGTAGAGGAAACCCGAGCGACGGGCGTCATCAATTGGGAAAGTGAAGTAAGGTGTATACAGCACAGGTACACCTGCTACACGCAGTACAGCATCTTCAGCGGTGCCAAAGCCTTCCTCTTGATCCAGAACAATGCTGTCAGCAGTCAAGCCCCAAGCATTGCTGTACGGTGGGCAGTAGGAATAGTTGCCATTCTCAATACGTAAGCGTTCATCTTGCAGACGAATAATTCGATCAGCGGTGCCGCGTAACCGATCTTCATGCAGTATATATTGAGCGTTGCTAAAGATTGCTTCAGAGGTTGTGGTATCAACTTGAGCACTATCGCTTAACATCAGGAGTCCGGGCTCACGGAAAGTAACATTACCTTCGAGACGGGCTTTGTTTGTTACCTGATCAAGGTCAGCGCTGCTGGCGCGAAGCCTACGTGCCCCTTGGCGTATTGTTACACCGCCTTGAAGCTGAGCTAACCCGCCAATAACAGTAGAAGATTGGTCTGCTTCCAGGTGCAAAGGAGGGTTGGTTTGGTCTTCATCCCCCATAACCGGGAACTGCGGTTCCAAATAGCGGCCTTCACATTGCAGACCTTCAGGGTTCTTATAGAAAACCCAGTCGAGGTGAGCATATGGATTTTCTGTAATGTACTTTTGCTCTGGTGCTGCATTAACGCCAGGAGTTGCTAGGTGACCTGGCAGAACCGTTTCGTGCACACTTACTTTGTTGCAATCCCAATCACCAGAAGGGGTGGTACCACACTGCCATTCGTTGCCGATAACTTCTGCCGTTTGTAACGGGGTGTTTCTATCAGCCTTCTGTTGTGAAGGAGTCGCTCTTTGCTGACTTGGTTGTGTGCGGTTTGGATTTGCTGTTTTTTCGACTTTTACAGCGGGTAATGGTGCAGCAGTCGCGTTAGGTGCGGGTTCTACTGCAACACTTTCACTATTTGTGCGGGGATCAACAGTCTTAGCTGAATCTTTGTTTGACTGTTCTGCTTCAACTTTCTTTATTGCCTCTTCATTGATATCGCAGTCCCATTCACCGTTCTGGGACATATTGCAGTTCCAGGCCATATCTTTGGCATCAGGTGCGGCCAGGGAAGAGCCAGAGGCCAAAATGGCGCCGATGGCAAGGCTTAAAGTATATGTGGATCGTTTAGCAAAGGGCATCTGTTAACTAAATCCGTTCTGCAGCTTCCGGGGG
>NZ_JAAEQH010000022.1 GCF_024231755.1 Neptuniibacter sp. | reverse complement strand
TGCGTCAGTGGTGATGCTATGGCCTGCATCATAAAATACCCCACCTAATCTCTTGGCCCATTGCCAGGTACCAGATGAGTTAAATACCGAGATGAATACATCTTCACCTTCACAATCTCCCGCGCTTTCTGCCCCGCCGTCTGTGAAATCTCCATCACCATTTATATCCACGTTGTATTCAACATATCCCGTTACGATGATGTTGTTATTTGCGTCAGTGGTAATGCCCTGGCCACAATCCTCCGCGTCCCCGCCTAATCTCTTGGCCCATTGCCAGATACCGGATGAGTTAAATACCGAGATGAATACATCATGACTTCCATAGCCTGTCGCGCTTTCTGCCCCGCCATCCGTGGAATCTCCATCACCATTCATATCCGCGTTACCGGCAACATGTCCTATTATGATGATGTTATTATTGTTGTCAGTGGTAATACTTCCTCCTATATCGGCACCTGTCCCGCCTAATCTCTTGGCCCATTGCCAGGTACCGGATGAGTTAAATACCGAGATGAATACATCACTGCTTCCATAGCCTGTCGCGCTTTCTGCCCCGCCGTCAACAGAATCTCCATCGCCATTCATATCCGCATTGCCGGTAACAAATCCTGTTACGATGATGTTGTTATTTGCGTCACTGGTGATGCGAATGCCATAATCACTGCTTGTCCCGCCTAATCTCTTGGCCCAGAAGAATTGGCCGAAATCACTTCCATCCCAAACAGGAGAGGAAAAATCCTGGTCATTATCTACCTGAATACGATAATTTACAGCTGTATCTGATGTATCCGGATCATTATATAATGCCGAAAAATGCGGATTAGCAGAACCTAAATTCGTTGGGTTATTTGTACCTGACTGTGCATCAGTATCGTTACTGTAAAGAGTTGTCGGCGCTGTAGGAGCCTGAGTCGTAGTAAAACTACCATAACCTGCTGCATCGGCAGTATGCCCGCAGGATGCTGATTCATTTTCTTCCGCATCCCTTGCCTTGACTCTCCAGTAATAGGTAGTGTTTACTGATAGCTCAGTTGTTGGAATCCAGGCAGTACCTGCCTGCCAGCCTGATTGCTGTAAGTTGCCTGAATCAAAAGTAGTCGCTGTGTCTATTTCTATATAATAAGGAGTAGCGTGTAAACCAGAACCTGAATCTGCAGCCGTTAAGGCTGTTAATGTAGGAGTAAGTGATTGATTGCTTGCTGAACCACTTGGCGTTGAGCATCCTACATTAGTCGGCGGATCAGTATCCACCTCAACAATCGATGCGGTACCATTAGAACTACTTCCACCTGAACCACCTAAGGCCTGGAGAGTTCCGCCGGAACTAAAGTTATCAGTACTACAATCAAAATAGATTCTTCCGCCGCCACCACCGCCGCCAGTAGCACCCGCTCCATCCCCTCCATCGGCACGAATAATACCCGCACCTGCTAATGTATCTACTGTTCCTTTAATGCTACCACCTGAACCTCCACCACCATCAGAGCTGCCGTCTCCGCCATCAACAGATATAAAACCAACTACGGTCAAGGTATCCGTTATATCAAAGAGTAATGCACCGCCGCCTGCTCCTCCGCCAGTAGTACCACCGCCTGAGCCAAGATCAAGCGGATCAGTTGCTGATCCATAAGTTGATCCTGCAGTACTACCATCTGATGATGCGCCACCCGCACCACCATAACCACCACCGGCACCATAACCTGATGAGCCGTCTGTACCACCTGCACCAGGCCCTTCATCATAGTCATAGCCTTGTGCAAATGCATTTATTCTTGCACCGTCTCCACCTGAACCATAGATATTAATATTATCAGCAGTAATTTTAACTCCTAAACCAAGCGACGCTTCTGTTCCAGTTCCTGAATTATAAAGATGCTCTATTTGATCTTGATTAAGTGTATAATCATATATTAAAACATTATCAAGACTAAAATCAGTATTAACCCAACGATTCATATGAAAATTCGCAGCGCTATTTTCCAACCCATCGCCAGGGCTATACGTATCAGAGCTTAGAGCTGCAGCATCTTTGCTGTATTTTATTGTTCCATTATCAACAATATATACATACATATGCCAAGCATCATCACAAGTATCAGCTATCCCCGCTTTAGTCTGATTGCCTCCAGCAGAAGTGTCTAATCTCATATAAATACTTCGGGAGGACCCAGCGGTATCATTAAATTGTATTCTAAATCCATTAGTATCGAATTTTGTAAATATTTCAGAAAAATCTGAAGGTGCAGAAGCTTTCATCCAGAACACTAAAGAAAATAAATCCTCAGCCGGAACAGTGGTTGGAAAACTCACTGTATCATTAGCTGTATCTTCAAACTGCAAACCTCCGTTTACATTACCGGTAATATCCATGGTGTCAGTATTGTTAGCTGAAGTACCATCATAATTACCCATGGTATCTACTACTACTGTGGTTGCGGCATTATCATTTAATTTCCAATGGGCAGCAGGTTCTATACTTTCAGCAATAATGCGTGCTGTATCACCTGAATCCCCCGAGCTTCCGATATTGATATCACCTATTGCAGCTAAGATATTGCCTCCGGGTATCACTACCATTGCATCATCATCTATAGTAATTGAATCCAAGGTAAGTGTGCGTGGGGTACCGGTAAAGTTTTCCCAGGGAATGGGAATAACTTTACTGCCATAATCATTGTCTTCGATGATTAAGTCACCATAAGTCTGGGTATCAGTATCTCGAAGCACTATCGTACCAGCGCTGCAATCACTCTCCCCACCATATGCATAGATTGAACCGGCATAGGTCATAGTTGAATAAGCAATTTTGACTCTTCCACCACCACCGCCACCTGAGGCATTAATCGTTCCTGTTGTGCCACCAAGAGTATCGCAAGTTATATTGATTGAACCACCAGCACCATCCCTGTCAAAGGCACCAGTTAGGCCACGGGCTGATAAGGTGCCATTAACGGTGATCGTACCGGTCACATCAAGTATTATTGCTCCGCCACCGGCAGTATCAGCACTACCAGCCTGACCTCCACTACCTAAGGAGATAGGATTGAGCACCGAGCCATAGACATCATTTTCGGGAGCAGTTCCATAACCTCCATGATGGGCACCGGTTTGATTTGTCCACGCCGCTCCCGGACCATTGCTTGCGGAAAATCCCCGGTCCTCTGCGCCAAAGAATCCACCATTATTAATCGTCACATTGGTGGCTACGTTAATCGCAGCAGCGCTACCCTGTGCAGTACCATCTACTACATTAAGTTCAGGATTGCCTCCTATTTCTAAGGTACCTCCTGAGTTAATAGTGATTGAATTGAAATTATAGGGATAAGGTGTGGAGTCGGTTCCCATCAAAATATCTGAAGGATTACCCGCACCACCAACGACCAGATCAAAATCATCAGGAAAGGCAATGGTTCCGGCATGTCCATGATACTCGCCATGGGTTTCTCCAGCTAAAATCTCACCCGAATATGACCAATTATTTACATTATATAATGAAATTCTTCCGCCGCCGCCGTTGTATCTGCCGAGACTATTGTTGCTATAGCCTCCTCGTACGTTAATCTCTCCTGTACTTGCACCGGTCAAGGTATCGGCACTAATATTGATTGATCCACCTGAGCCAACCCTACCATAATCACCCAAACCTCCTACTGCGGTTAATGAGCCATCTATGGTGAGCGTGTCGTTGACATTAAGTGTGATTGCGCCACCTCCTTCGCTATCACCACTACCGACCGATCCACCGCTACCTAAGCTGGTTGGATCAGTGACTGACCCATAGGTATCCTCACCGCCGCTTCCCATACCACCGTAACTGGCACTATTCTGGCCTGACGGCGTTCCCGGGCCAGCTCCCGGAGCAAAGCCCAAGGAATCAGAATGCATGTGCGCACCATCTGCAATGGTAATGTTTTCAGCATTAACAGTATATCCGGTTCCATCATTTACCCCACCGGGAATAGAGTCGGTTGAGGTATCGCATTCAAAAACAACATGTCCAGCGCCAGTGAAAGTAAAATCTCCCGGCAAGTCAAGTACCATACCGCCATTAACGGCATTTGTCTCGAAGGTTACGGTTGAGGTATAACCTGATTCAATAGTTATTGAATCTATGCCAATATTTACTGAGTCTGCTGTACAAGCTGTATTGTAGCTTGAGTTAAATATTACAGACTGAGTTGCTAATGGAACTCCCCTATCCCAATTACCTGCAGTACTCCAATTGCTATCTCCCCCATCAGCATCAGTCCAGATATTGGGCTGATAATCACTTTCATCAGCGCCAATGTCCCAGCTTATACGAGGATCACCATCAATATCATCGGCAAATATTCCTGATAGGTCTGTTCCTGCATCATAAAGACTAGAAGAATTACTTGATAGATGAAAATCTTCGCTGCCGTTTGTAACGTTAGTAAAATAAGCACCACTTGATGTGGAATATGCAACTGTTGAGGTAGATTCCGCTCCATCATCAGAAGCAGATGTTGCAGTGACTACTAAACTACCGTTAATACTAGTTCCGCTTGCCGAATAAGCATAACAATTTGTTAGGTACATCCAATTCTCGGCTGCACTAAAAGCAGGAGCAGAGCTTGTGTTAATAGAAACGCAATTATAAAGATAGGCTTTCCCATAAGTAACGAAGGTAGAATCATCAGAATCGGAACTTAAAAACACTGAGTTGGTAAGGATAATAGGGTTGCCGTTATTGTGTTCTAGGCGAACACACCTATTATTCCCTGCATTGACTATCATTTTATCAAATTCTAGAAAATCTCCTGAAGTTTGTAATGCTCTGGCTCCTCCGTTTCCACTTGTCTTTTTGATTTGTATGCCCGTCATCTTAACATAATCAGATTGGACATCTACAACATGCTCGAAAACGGTAGAGTGTTCGATTATATACGCTCCTGTATCCCACGCCCCGTCATGTCTTGCTGCTTCTGTTGTATAGATATTGATATAATTAGCACTTGATGTAGTCCAACCGCTGATAATTATCCGACCACTATCAGCTGCCGACCAAGTGCCATCTATCTTAACTGTATAGATTGGGCTTTTCCCCGCATCTTCAATAATGACGTAATTAGTGTTGAGTGTCTCATAGACCTGCTCTCCAAAGGAAAATGCCCCGGTAATATTCTCAAGAAGTATTTGTGATGAGGTAATTCCTCTGATTGTTCCAGTAGCATTTGAGTATGCACCGCACACTACATCATTCACAGCTAAAGATCCATTTTTTCCAGCGTGAGAAAATACCTTTGTGGTAACTGCAGTTAAATCACATTCACCGACATTGAGTGCTTCTTCTAAATTATCATAATCTCCGCCGCTTTCTTTGACAGTAACTACGAATTCTGCTGTAGGCTCTGCATAGCTAATAGTTAATATCGGTCTGGCCCAAGCAAGTGCATTTTCTGAAGTAGCATATGTACAATTAGCGTCATTGCTTGTACCTTGGTGCATAATCCAGTTAAGTGAGCCGCCACTTAGTGCATCTTCAACACTTGTGATCATTGCGCCATTGCTTGAGAAAACTTTTGGATCACCAGCAGCATCGGCTGCATACACTGGTGAGCTTTGCAAGTCACCGGTTGAAGTTCCTGGCGTTCCGTCTGTATCACTATCCGTTCCTCTAGCACCAACCGCACTCCACCCATTTGATCCATCATAGGTATTCCAGGTTGCACTCATTTCTCCCCAATCACGTAAACAATCATATAAATAGGTTGTTCCCGGGTTGTTCCCGCTACCTGCGTATACAAGATCCATGCGCACGGAGGTAATTGTAGCACTATCCGGAATGGAGGAAATATCCCAACGTATCAAACCAGTTCTGTTATAATCTGCTCCCGCCCATTTGACTATCATCACATCGCTATCGCCATAATTAGTGGTTGCATTGTCATCCCATAGCCATGTATCTTCACAACCAAGATATCCATCCACCCCTTGCTGCAATATAGCAGTCGCGCCAAAATCTTCTTCGCGGATTTCGATAGTATTGGTGAGGGTTTCAACGTCAATAGTAATTGACTCATTTTCCGGAATAACGCTCGCGCGAGTTGCAACAATGCCACTAGTGAATTTAGCCTTTACTACATAACTTCCTGATGGTCCGCCCCAGTTGCTAGCTAAGCCAAAATGCTGAATTCTTGAGGGAAAATTTCCATAGCCCTCTCCACCACTGACTTCACGAATTGCCAGTAAAGAGGATTCATCACTATTCCAAAGTTCAATCCTTGTGCCAATGCCATCTCGTGGAGAATTACCCCTGCCTGCTCCAACCACCTTCACCTTTAAGTAATTATCATTATCGAGATTATTGCGGTAGAGTGCATTGGCAGCACTGCTGTTATTATAATAGATATCTAAGTCACCATCATTATCATAATCAGCGAATGATACTGAGTGCGACTCTAAAGTACCATTTTGAATTCCTAGAGTGCCTGCAACATCAGTCCATGCACCTCCGCCATCATTTCTGAAAAGATAATTAGCGCTCCCATCGTTACCTAATAAAAGGTCTAAATCTCCGTCATTATCGTAATCGCCCCAAGCTACGCCTGTGGTATCACCAAGATCCGCATCACAAGCAGCACTTCCTTGTCTGGTAAAAGTACCATCTTTAGCATTTAGATAAAGCATACTTTCGTTACCAGTATCCTGATTTGAATAAAAATCAAGCCAACCATCATTATTGTAATCGCCAAAGGCAGCGCCAGCATAAGATGAACCTGTCCTGGAAATGTTTGCTCCAGCTGCACCTTCAGTGAATGTCCCATCGCCATCGTTAAAGTATAGTCTTGCAGCAGCTGAGGCATTATAGTAAATATCAATATCACCGTCATTGTCAATATCAGCAACAGCTGTGGTCTCACCATTATCCTCACCGGTATTAAGGCCAATTGCCGAACCATCTATAGTGGTAAATGTGCAATCACTGCCATTACCATTGTTTACCCTCATTTCATTATAGACAGTGTCTCCGTTAGCAAAGAAAACATCAATAAAACCGTCTTTATTGTAATCTAGGGCCGCAGTAGTACCTAAATTGCTTCCCACCAGATTAGCCGCGGCAGCCCTTTCTGTGAAATCTGCCCCATCGCCTTCATTTTGATAGAAAATACCATTTAAAGAAGCGAATAAATCCATATCGCCAGCATTATCAGCATCAAACCAAATAGCAGCTCTGTCCCCATAACCAGAACCGCCCCATATACTAAAAGTACCATCACCATCGTTGTAGTACATCTGTCCAACCCCGCCAATAAATAAATCTATGTGGCCATCATTATTGAAATCTTCCCAGCTAATCGCATAGGCACCACCAGTATTACCAACTCCTGCAGTAGCAGTATAATCTGTAAAGGTAGGAGTAGCCGCATATTCATCCGCGCCCATATCCCAAGTAGTAGCCAGAGGTCTTTCATCGTTATCAATATCATAAGCATAGCTTACACTTGTGCCTTTACCGATACAATCAGCTGTGGATTGAAGATGGAGATCCTCAGAGCTGGCTGTAGTAGAAACAAAATAACTAGTGCTTGGCACAGTAGGACTCCCGGAATTTAACGCATTAGATCCATTTGCGGTTGCATCACTTGATGCATTGTAGTCATGAGTTATCCCGCTGAAGCCGAAACAATTTCCGCCATTGGTACCAGCTATAACGATATTATTTTTGCAGTTACCGTCAGTGTCAGAGCCAAAACTTATACCGTAAAAGCCGCCGTTTCTTGTATTGTAATTATATACGGTATTACTATAAATCTGGAGGTTAGTACTATATCCAGAAATCTCATATATGCCTCTTCCTGATATATTGTAAACTATATTATTGTAAATATAGTTATTTCTATTGATTCTTATTCCATGCTGCTCATTTCTTGAGTCAGTACCATTATCATGAACTATATTATTACGGATAGTAACCAATCCATTAACAAGCGCCGCTTCAATTGCATACCTGACATTCCAGCCTGAATATCCTGTCCAGTTGGAAATCTCCAGCCATTCAACTACTGTATATGCTTGATCTATGCCAATAGCGCTGGCATTTTGATTTGTTGTTGGCTTTAAGTGGAATCCTGTTCCGGCAATTCCATTATGTCTTTGACCAGCCGGAGAGGTGATCTTGAAATAGTGACTTGAGTCAGTTGTTGAACCACTAACCCAAAGCGTGTTGTCTAATCCTCCTGCCCAGTCATTATAACAAGCCGCGGTTTCGCGAGTATTTCTTCCTGTAGCTGTGATATCACCATCTCTATCTGATTCCCAAGAAGAAAGTGTCGTATACCAGGCTCCTGCCCAGGCTTGTGTCGAACCCGCAAAACTAGGACCAGTACCACTCGAAGCCCAGGTATATTGTGAAGGAAGTTCATAGCTCACGGTGATTGTATCCGCACTATTATCAACCGCGATAATACGCCACCGTGCTACATCCGCTGCTTCATCAGCCAGACAATCGCCCACTCTAATGTCTGATAAATCAGCTGCTGCACATTGTACAACCCAGGCATCCCGATATCCTGTAACACCTGTAATATTTACATTGCCTCTATTATCTCCTATATGAAGCACTACTTCTGTATCAACTAGAGCGCGTCCTGCCTCCTGGCTAGCTGCAGAAGTATTCGCGGTATTAGATGCCCCATCAGTAAGATCACTGCCATCACTAACTTCCACAGAATCTCCGGCTGCAATAGCAGTAGCAGGAGCTACCCAACCGTTTCCGGTGGTACCAAAAATAATTCTTATCGTGTCATTACTAAAAGTGGTAGTAGCCAAAGCATATGTTCCATCAGTACCGTTTGTAGGAATATGATCGCCAGCGGCAGAATCTACTTCAATTGCATCATCAAGATCAGCTGCAGAAGGAAGTGCGCTTAACCCTTCTGAAAAAATCAAATCCATTCTGTCGCCCGGATCATTGCACACACCAGCAGTAGGTCCGGCATCCGCAATATATACTCTCACTAAAATAGGAGCTGCCTCATCAACCTCGGTAATAGTTGAATCACTTGCGGTGTCATTTCCGTTTAAGTCTTCATATTCATCAGCGGCACCGACAAAGGTAAGTTCGTTATCTAAACCAGTACCAAAGACACTTTCATTTGTAAAGATGGTAATATACTGATCATTTGCTATCTGTGGATCATCCGGATTCGATGGGGAACTACCGCTACTAGAATCAGTAGCATCATCAACATCAGTGCAGTCTATACTGTCAAACTCAAATTGGGAAGCATCCGCATTTGTGATTGATGAATCATCCATATTCTCACTAAATTCAATTAAAATTTCATCAATGTAGCCATTGTTATCAGTATCATACAAAGTGGCATCGACAATTGTCGCAGCAGTTGCATCCGCCTCATCGGCACTTGCTTCCCAGCCAGAACCTATTGGCCTGGTAGTGCCATCAATATCATCACTAAACGGAAGGTTATCATCTGTTGAGAGGCTTGGTGCAAAGTCAATTGCATCATTTTCTGCAGTATTGTATAAGTGTAAGTTTTCACTGTTTGCAGTAACTGAGGAAAAGATTACATAATTTCCTGATGTGGCATCTTCATTATCATTAAAGGTTCTACTACCCAAGGAATTAGTGCCAACTTCGGTATTGCTAGTATCATTACAAATATTATAATCACTACCTGTATAATCGCCATCTTGAGCCGGAGTGCCTAAACTTACCGATTGAAAACATGGGCGATTGTTATTATAAGCATGGGCAATGGTGTTTTTAACTACACATAAGGAGCCGGCATTACTACGGGTTGCATTTCTATCAAAACCAATAACACAATAATCGGTATAGGTGCTCATGTTCATGCAATTATAGGCTGTACAGTTGTAGACATATGCCGTAGCGTTTTGCACATTCTGAAACATTACCGCTGATCGCGATATATCATAGAAAATATTATTTAAAACATATAAAGTGAGGCCGTTACTTCCAATATAAATTGCATCTGAATTGCCATTATCCTGACCTATATCATGGATAAGACATTTTGATATGGTGGTATAGTCACCATACACTCTAAATCCCTCACTGGATTCCCCGGTTACCCCAGTAACCCTTAAGCCTTCAATATAGGTATAATCCTCATTTACGGTAATTGCATGTCCATCTGATGCGGGATCAATCCAGTAAGCACTAGAACCTTTCAATCCTTTATGAAAAGCATCCCCCGTAGCATAAATTTTGATATAATTTGCCACGGAAGTTGTCCATCCATCAATATCAATATTTGATGTTTCCGCGCTGGCCCAAGTACCGGCAATCTTAGCTACAGCAGTTACAGAGACAGGCACACCGCTTACAATAAAACTGTTCTCTCCATCACTAACCAGATCACTATCTTCTAAAGAATCACCGGAAACAGGTACGATAAGAAAAGTATTAGCACCTGATTTAGCAACTGTCGTCATATGTTTTAATGTTCCGGTTCCGCCAAACCAGCTTACCGTAGTACCATCGGCAATATCACTGCCTACTTGGGTGGTCCATTCGGCGGTAACTGCAGAGGTTAAGTCACACTGAATAGCTGACTGCCAACTCACCAATGAACTATAATCAGCCGGCTGCCCGTCACTTCTGATCGAACAGACAAATTCTTGACCTGCCTCTCTTCCTTGAACATCAAAACTAGATAGACCATCACCAAACCAACTTCCCCCATCGGACCAATAGAGCCAGTCAGTGACATGCTCAGTGCTATTAATCTCCATCTTAACATAGCGACCCACCTTATCCGTGGTATCAAGTTCAACAAAAGTAGCGGGTAAGAATGACCCAGCAGTGTACACCGCTTCACCCCAGTTGGTTTTATCCTTACTCACATAGATATCCACATCATCAGGATCGCCAATATGATCACTTCTTCCTCTAACCTTTGTAACTAGATAATCTTTTCCTAAATCAACAATTAACCAGTGCACTTCATTTGCTGAGTGTGTTAAAGCACCGGCATCATCAAGAATATCTTCCCATCCTGAAGCAGCGCTACAAGCGGAATCAAAATGTGTACTATTAATATAGAGCCAATCTTCTTTAGGTAATGCACCCGCCCCAAGTGGCGCAGTATCTCCCACTCGCACATCATCGATATAAAATTCTCCATCATCATTGGTATCAGTGCCAATAATTCCCAGTCGCAGCTTGGAAAAATGCTGTTCATCCATATCATAGGCATCAGTACCATTAGCTACATCAGTTCCATCTACAAAAAGCTCAATTATGCCATTAGCTCCTGTTCCCGCCTTGAAATGATACTCGATAGAATGCCATCTGCCATCAACTAATGAATTTGCATTCCACCCGGATGCCTGTGAACCGGGCCGGTTAACATCGCTGCCATCGGTCTTTTGGGTGAGATAAAGATAATAATTACTACTGCTATAGAAGAGTTTAAGCTCCGCAAGAGTGGCATCAAAAAGATTTAGACACTCGAGCAACACGCTTTCTGAGCTTTGTACATATTGCCAGTCATCTTCTACAAATTTAATAAAAAATCGTATATAAATTTCCCCATGAGCATACCCTGTAACTTCTTTTTCTACATAGGCATACCCCGGTGACGATGCAAGCGTCACCAACGCACCATAGGTATCTGCATATTCGGCATTAGTAGATGCTACCATCGTATCATTACTATTGCTGTAAGAATCCCACTCACTAAGATCCCCGGTCTCAAAACCACTATTAAACAATGTGGGTGAGCCCTGAAGGCCTCTAGCTATTATCGCCTGGATTTCATTTTGAGTTAGCACTCGGTCAAAGAGAGCAAACTCTGCCATATTTCCATCGAAATGTCTGACCTGGCCATTGCGGTTTCCGATGTATAAATTCCCATCTGCATCTGTTTTTATTGCTCCTGAACCATCAGTTTGAGTACCATAAGAAGAAACCTCTTCACCATCGACATAGATATGCACACCTGTAGCATTTACTGTCCCGTCCCAAGTCACCGCAAAATGCTGCCATTGATCCTCAACATATTGACTGGCTGCGGTTACTACAAATAAGTCTCCATCAACGTGGTCACGATCAAACTCAAGCTTATGATCAGCATCTCGAAGTCTAAAATAAGTTTCCCCAACATCAACTTTATTATAAAAAGTTCCAATATTATTCTCACCCGGCGTATCGGGATAGCTCCAAACTACGCAGGTGACAGGGCTCATATCGTCTAAACTACCATTGGAATTACAGTTAATTTGGGCGGTAGTGCCATTGAAAACTCCAGAGCTTGCCATATAGGGCTTGGGAAGACTAGCCGCGCTCCAGGTCACATTACTGAAAGTACCTGTATTAGTATTTTGCGAAGCATCAGCCACAACACCACCAGTGCCCTCAGCAAAAAGCCAGACAGCCTGGCAATTAGCATCTTGGGTATAGTTAGTGCGCGCTGGAAGTGAAGGAGGTGCTTCTGTTTCAACATCAAAAATTGGAAGGCCATCACTATATCCTGTTGATTGTCCAAATGAATTCCAGTTAAATGCATGTTCTGTGGAGTTAATAACCACGTAGACGTATCGACCTTGTTTATCAGTGCTATCAACCGTAACATATGTGCTTGAGGCAGACAGTGACGTACCTGTGCTCACTGCAGTTCCCCAGGTACCTTTTATATCGCTTACATACACATCAATATCAGTAGGGTCCATCGAAGTATTACTTCTTGCACGCCACCTTTTCACATTCAAAGACGTGCCAAAGTCAAGAATAAACCAATGTACTTCATTTGGAGAATGCTGCCAATACTGTGTATCATCCAAAGCATCTACTAATTCCAAAGAGCCATTTGAGTCGCCACAATGCGAATCGTAATTAGTGCTACTGGCATTTACCCAAAAGTCTGCGTAGGCAGTACTTGTGCCTAGAGCTATGAAAATAAATAAAATTGTGCAGATCAGTAGCTTTCGCATTTTAATCTTTCTTTTCCTCTATTACTGTAACTTTTAAGGCCTTGCCTTTTAAGCGTTTCCCCAGGGCCTTGAGTTTCTTTCTTCTTACCTTAGCCTTTTTAGCATCCCGTTTAGAAATGCCAAGCTTTTTCAAATTTATCCTGTTCGCTCTTTTTTTCAATTTCCTTATGCGCCGTTCGCCCTTTTTCTCTGCTCTGGACATCTCTGCTTTTTTTGGCTGCATCAATTGAATAGCTTCTTCTTCTGTCAAAAAGAGTTCCACGATCAAAAAACCTGAACGCTCACTATCAGTCCATGCGTAGCCGGCAGGCTTGATTAAGACAATGTCACCATGTTTAAAGCAGGCGCGGGCATCTTCATCAGGATCAGAATGATAATTATCACCTAACTTGACCAATGCTTCATAGGCTTTAGTACCAACTCTACCACTGGTTTCAGTCAGCGTATCTAAATCTACATCTTCTACTTCAATCGCCGGTACTTCCGGCTCTGGAGTTCCTGTCTTTTGTCTCCTCCTGCCTCTTTTTCCCTTTTCACCTTTTTTCTTCTCTTTTATTAGTTCTTCTTCTATCTTCTTTGCTTCTTCCGGTTTTTCGATTTCTTTTTTCATGAATATAGCAAACTCGGTATCAGAAATATCAAAAACCTTTTCATATAATGAATCTGATATCCTGACCAATACTTCTTCACTGGAAATATTTTTTGGCACATCCCATGTATATTTTCCGGTATTCTCTGCCTCTTCGGTTATTACTTCGTAATTCTTACCTTTATCTAATGAATATTCCAACAGCATATAATACTCTGAACCGTATTCCTGGGCTGACCAGAAAATACTTTCCGAAGCACCAGACTGCCACTGCTCTCCGCCGTTAGGTTCAAGTAACGTAATTGTTCCCGGTTTATAATCGATACTTAACACTTCAAGTTCTGCGCCTACCCCATTAACTCTTTCAAAATCTAATCTAAATTTTAATTTATCCGCGCGCATTATATCTTTTTTAGAAACAAAATAATTCCTCTTATCCCAGGTTCCTTTAATCCATGCTTTCCCTCTATCCATAGATACGCCTAATTTTACAATCCCTTCATCTGTTCTTGCGGCCCCATAAGAGGGCACAAATATTCTGGCTTCATACGGCAGAGTTATTCCTGTAGAAACATAATTCCCCTGGGTTTCATCATCCTTTAAAACCAGGTTACCTTTTTTATTTAATTGCAAGTCAGCAAAATAAGGCATATCCACTCTCTCCGGCTTTGACAATGCTGATCCCGGATCGACTTCTGCCGCATTCGCCGGATACCTTCTTACTCTTACCCATTTAAAACAAGCCTTGCGGCCAACACCGGTAGTTAACCCAATATATCCGGTTGTCAAACCTGCTACGTCAGTATATGTAACTTCTGCTTCTACATTTTGGTATTCGTCATCATATCTTTGAAAAGTAATCTGTGTCCCCTTTAAACTCACGCGATAATTATAATCAACCCCGGAAGTAATCGGCGCTGATTCATTAGCCCGAACAATCCCTTCAGTAGCAACACAGTGTTCCGCGCCCGTATAATTGGAGGAATAAGCAATCTGATTTGAGCCTTCTAGTAAATCCTCTTTACTTGCCCGTAAAACAACTCGTATTTCATTGCCCGCTTCTGCTTTTGCTCTATACTCAATCACACCGTCTTTAATTTTATATTCCCTGCTGGCTATTTGTGCCCCATATAATTCTAAGCCCTTTTCGGAAACCGCAGATTCTCCCTGCTGCAACGCCCACTTCGCTACATTAAGCTCAGTTCCTTTAAAATCATCATAGAAATCAAACACAGCATCCGCAGAAGATATATCTTCTGCGTTAGTGTTGCCGTAATACATATACAGCATTATTCCTTCTACCGGAATCTGCGGAATATTTACCCAGCAAACAGCCTGGCGGCTCGGCTCGATACTTTTAATAGTTTCCAGATAATGAGGCAGGATTGTTTTGCGGTCTGTGCTTGTAAAGCGAATATCTTCAAAATCATCGTATATCGCACCATGACATTGCACATCAAATGAATCAGTAGACGAAGCTTCGCCCACATTTATTTTTAACTGATAATTAAACATTTCACGGCCGGAAGCATTATTGATGTATATCGGTTTACGGTAAGCAAAACCGGAAAGTAACGGCTGTCCGAAATTACTGATTAATCCGGAAGCATCTGTATAAGATATTCTGATTTCACTAAGAACACTTTCAGCGCCTAAAACAACTCTCCATTTAAGACGGCTGCCTTTTCTAAACCCGGAAGATAAAGTAACACCATTAACCACCTGTGTATAATTAACTCCGTCATCCGCGCTGACTTCCAATTTCACTTGTCCCTGAAATTTCCAGCTTGCGGTTATAGAACGAATCCGGCCGCTGGTTACAATCGCCCGGCTAAGTTCATAAGTCCCGGGTGATGTGTATTGCTCTAAAGTAAAATCCCCCTCTCCGCTAATACTCCAGATAAGGGGGGAATTATATGAGACCACTTCTGACTGCACACTACTGCCGGGGCAGGCAAGCAGCAGACCTAAAATAAAGATCCAGCCAAAGCGCAGCACGCCTCTTTGAGCTTTCTTAATTATCTCAATCGGTCTCTTTTTCATTTCCATTCCTTTATATATATTAATATAGTACTTCCTTATACTATAAATTTATCACATTTCAGGGGTCTTTTTACATCCGCAAAAGTACTTATTCTCCTTGCACAAACTACTCTACCGCCCTAAAAACCCCAAAATACCTTATAAAATCTCCAAATCTCTCAAAAACTCCTCAAAAAAACCTCTCCAAACCCCCTCAAAACCAACCAAACAAGACTCAATAAGACTTAATAATCCAGACCAATATGGTCTCATATAATACCAACGCCTAACGACTTAAGCTTACTCAGAATCATCCCTCTTCTTTTTCAGGATATCCTCAATATCCTTCGCACTCACTTCTTTCTCTTTATCAGAATCATGATACTTGGAAATAACAACATCTTCCCGGTCCTCAGCTCCAGGCATTAAAGTAGCCGGAGCTATTATTTTCGATTGCTTATACCACATCGCATAAAGACCTAATCCCAAAATTGCCAAGAAAACAATCACGCCAAAAAACACTTTCCATATAGTTATAGACGGCAAGAGCTTGATCTGTGAAAGAAAACTTCTTAACACCAAAAGGTCATCTTTAGCTGCTTCCAAAAGTTTTAAATTATCCCTATAAGTAGAAATATGTCTCTGCGGAGTTACCGCAGGCATCTTTTGTTTGTCATCTATTTCATCTAATCTGCTATGTATACTTTCTTTTAAAAAATCTGCTCTTTCCTCATAGTCTGTTCCTTTTAATAGCTCTATTATTTTAACTGTACCGTTTCTAACACTTTTTATTTCGCTTTCATCAACATGCCAGATATCTTTCATTTCTACTTCCCGTTCTACAATTTCACCCGGCTCAAGTTCATATTCACCTTGTATATAATACGCGCACTGCTGAGTATCATAGAATATATCTAAATCAGATTTACCAACAACATGTTCAGGCATAACTTCTTTTGGTAAATATGCTTTTATAACTACTGTTTGTTTTTGTAATTTGGATGGATTTGCGCCAACTGCTTTTAATACAATATTTGCCTGAGCTGATCCCGCACAAAGCAATGCAATTACCGTGAATAGAAAAATCCGTTTTAACATATTTACCCCCTACATTTAATTATTAATTATAAATTATTAGTGATGAATTATTAATACAAAAATAAAATATCAAAAACCATATAAATATTTTTTATTTCTCTTTTTATCCTTTCATCTTTTCGTTCATCACTTATCATTCATCATTTATCATTATATTACTATCTAAACTCATACCATATCTGAACCTCAGGAGTAGAGCTCATATCGTCAATCATCTTATTGTTCAACTCTAATATCGCCTTAAGTTCCTGGGTTTTATTCTTCAAATACATGATGTCATCTTTTTTCGCTGCTTCTACTTCTGCTTTTTCTTCTAAGCTAGCCAATCCGAACAATTCACCCTGGCTTAGTTTCTTTATCTGCTCGCTCATAATTACTAATTGTTCGTATATAGTATCTAATTCAAATTCCCCTATCCCTTCACCGCCTTCATCCAGGCCCATCCCCGCGCTTAAAGTCAATAAGCTGGACTCTATTGCGCCAAACTGAGATTCAAGCTGACCAATAAGCGCATCAATATCATCTATACCTTGACTACTATCACCAGCTGTCGCACCTAAGATTGTTGAGGTCTGGTCTGCGATATCCTGAAGGTCGTGAGAAACCACGGTTATAGTTATCGCGTCTGCCGTACCTTGTGTTGCCTCAGAACAAACTATATTAAATTCTCCCAATCCCCACTCGAAGGTTACAGCATGTTCATAAACACCCGTGCTTTCAACTTCTGTCATTGTTCCGCCATTGATCTGTTTTGTATTGCTCGGATCATAGACATCAATCAACGGAGCCAGCCCGGAATCAGTACGGTACCGAATCGTTACTGTGTCGCCTTCTTTTACAACTACGGTCCGGTTAAGAATCCCTGATTTTACATGCGGCTGAACATCCTGCACAACCTCGTCTAATACAACCGAAAGTTCATCAGAAAGTGACTCTTCTCCGGTTGCAGCTAATATTTTTTCTGTGTCAGATTCTAACTGTTCGACTCTTGCCGGCAAAGTCTCTTCCACTGCCTTCTTCACATCTTCCATTGAACTTGTCGCCGTACTCACCTGAGTTGATACAGTACCTACTTGTGACTTTACTGTTTCCACATCATTACTCATTGCTTCCAAATCAGAAACTATGTTCCCTAACTCAGTTTTCATAAACGATTCTATGCCAATATATGTCTTGCCTCTATAAGTTACTTCTCCCTTTACTGTATACAATGTATTTGCAGGCAAGCCGGCAGCCGGATCCCATTCTACATTAGTATATACACCGTTGTTCAGAGAAGCATCATAAGTTGGATCAGAACTGGTATCGTATCCATCATATGTCTGACTAAATACAACCGCTCCGTCACTGTCATAAATTGTAAGCGTTAAATCGCCGGGTATAGATACAGCTGTTCCATTACGCTCTAACCATACATTAGTTAATACTGAATCATTAGTACTATCATGCGACGCAGTAAGTTTCACATTATAGCTGACAACATTTGGTATCACAAATATAGTTGCTCCGGTATATGTATGCCCCTTTTGCGTTACCACTGCCTTTATCGTATATGCGATATCGACATCCAATCCTCCGCTAGGATCATAAGTCATACCTAAGAAAATCCCGTTAGCATTAGAAGTTATTCCCGATCCTAAATCACTAGCGTTTAACTGCGTTCCCGCGGAATCATATACATTCAACGTTACTGCGGTTAGATCTGTCAAGATATCAACTCTCTCTACCAACTCTCCCTGATTAGTCATCCATACCGAAACATCTATTGCATCGCTATCCGCATCATATACCGCATTTACATTTACGTTGTAGCTTACGGCGACTGTATCTGAAGTATCAATAACATACGTTAATGTCTTATCGCTGTCAGCTCTCCACATTCCCGAACTCTTGGTATATATTGTTCCATTATCCAGAAAACTAAATACAGTAGTACTCGCTTCATCCGTTATACTTGCATTGTCCGGATAATACCTCATTGTATTATTTCCGTCAAAACTACTATTGGTTATTGACCATGCTTCTTTTTGCGGAGTTGATGCACCTGTTTCTTCTACGTTCAAACCGGCTACTGTATCTCCGTTCGAGTCAATTATATGCCAGGTAATAATGCGATATCTTACAATGAATCCGTTACTCTCTGCATACACTGTACTATCATCCGCATCCACAATCCTGATCCTCATATATACGTCCGGATCGCTTTGCACATTTGATGCTCCCATCTCAGCTAATACCGCGTCTGTCACTGTCCATCTATATGTACCACTTTGCGCACTTACACCCTGGCCGGTTATCCAATCGCTGTCTATGCTCGCTACAGCTTCTGCCCAGCCGCTATACGGATCTGTTGCGCCATTATCCCGTGATGTCTGATATTCTATTTTTATATTTCCAATATCTCCGGTAACATCCCAGGTTAAATCATATTCCTGCGTCGCATATAAATCACTAGCCGGAGTATTCACTGCCAATATCCCCTTTATTTCAAACGCGCTTGAATCTCCTGTTGCTTCCGGATGTCCGGCGACTGCATCGGTTATTCTGATTATCACACCACTAGTTATATAATCCGGTACTGTCCAGCTATAACTACCGATATTAGCCACACTTGTTTCGATATCCGGAGCTAATGATTCATTATATGTACCGGTATAGTATTCCAGTTTGACATCAGCTACTGTTCCATCTGTTGTCCAGCTAATTGTTACGCTCTCACCTACCGTATAATAGCTTCCACTCGCTGCCACACTTAAATTTACATTACTAAATCCGGCTCTAATCGTTACCGGCCCGCTTACTACTTCAGCTCCGGTATCAATATCTCTTACCTTTATATATACATTATTACTAATGCCATCAGATACCGTCCAATTATAACTAAATGCCTGACTACTTACACTCACATTATTAGCTCCCGTACCCAAGCTTACATATACACCCGCCGGACCAGTGCTTGAATATTCTAAAGCCACATTACCACTAACAATTGCCGTACCACTAATCACTGCCGGGGTACCTACGGTATACGGTGAATTGCTCAGCACTGTAGCATCTAAACTCAATTCAATCACGCCAAACAATACTGCGGTGGTAGTTGTTTCACTTCCGGCATTGTCTTTGATCACTGCCTGCACATGATAACTTGACCCAGCAGCTAGAACCAAAGCTCCCCAGTCACCTATATATGGCGCTGAGTAATCAGTATTAAGATCTGTATAACTTATATCAGTACTCAGTTTATACTGGAATTTCACTGATTCTACTCCACTGCCACCGTCTGTAGCATCCGCAGTTAATATGGGGTTCCCTGAATGATATGATCCGTTCACTGGTGAAGTAATATTTCCACTCGGAGGAGTAGTCTCTTTAACTATATTCACTTCAATGTCTGTAGTCACATTACCTACAGCATCACTATCTCTTACATACAAGGTAAATGTTCCGTCTGAGAATCCGCTAAATCCCGTAATATCATTTAATGTTGTTGTACCGCTTACAGCACCCACATACACACTGCCGTTTACTGAACATTCCGGATTATTTAATACATCATCCGTAAACGTAATCACATCCGTTCCAATCACATAATTTCCGGTTAACGGATATGTAATATTTACATTCGGGCCAAGCGTATCTATCGCAAAATTAGCAGATACGCAAACCGCTTCCGGATTCGCTCCCAGATCTTCTGCTCCACTTGAAGTTACCGTAACCGTGGCTGTTTCTTCATTAGCATCTGCAACATCAAAAGTTTCTGTCCAGATCGTATTGCCGCCGCTCCAGACCCCGTCACCTTGAGTAGTTATCGCACCAACATTACCCGCAAAACCTATAGTCGGGGTTACTGCCGGATTCATGGTGTCATTGTATGTTACGGTTACAATCTGCACCAAATCCCCTTCATATACAGGATCTGTATCTACAGTTACGGTTCCGCTTGGCGCATTGATATCTTTAATAACATTAACTTCTGAATCTGTTCCAACATTGCCGGAAGGATCTGTATCTCTTAAGTACAATGTGAAGTTACCATCCGGTAACGCATTAAATCCAATAATATCACTTAATGTACTTGTCCCTGAGACTACTGATGTATAATTTGTACCATCTATTGAACATTCAGCATTGTTTAATTCGTCATCGGTAAATGTAATGATTGTACTTAACCCAACATAATTGCCGGTTAAAGGAGCAGTGATATTTACATTCGGCCTTAGAGTATCAATTGCAAATGTATCTGTAATCGGTGCTCCTTCTACATTACCTGCTAAGTCTTCTCCGTTTACACAGGATACAGTTACAGTAGCTGTTTCTTCATCTACATCTGCAACATCAAATGTCTCAGTCCAGACTGTATTACCTACTGTCCAGGCACCGTCACTCTGTGTAGTAATCGCACCTAAGTTACCCGCAAAGTTTATAGTTGGTGTTGCAGCCGGATTCATGGTTTCATCATAAGCCAAGGTTACCTGTTGAACTAAGTCGCCCTCATATATTGGATCGCTATCCACGCTTATCGTTGCTTGTGGGGTATCTGCGTCTTTTACTACATTCACTTCTGTATCTGTTCCAATATTACCCGCTGTATCTGTATCTCTCAAATACAATGTGAAGTTACCTTCACCTAATGCATTAAATCCTGTAATATCGCTTAACGTAGTTGTGCCACTTACCACAGCTACATAATTAGTGTCATCAATCGATACCTGTGCGTTAGTTAAATCATCATCTGTAAAGGTGATCACCGCTGTCCCATTTACTCTGTTCCCAGCCAACGGAGCAGTAATGTTTACAGCCGGTGCAATAGTATCTATCGCAAAAGTCTCTGCTGTACATGCGCCTTCAATGTTACCAGCTTCATCTGTTGCTCCACTTGAACTTACCGTTACCGTAGCTGTTTCTTCATTGGCATCTGTTACATCAAATGTCTCTGTCCAAATTGTATTACCGCTAACCCACATACCATTAGCTTGCGTTGTGATTGCTCCGGTATTCCCCACAAAATTAATTGCCGGAGTTGAAGCCGGGTTCATCGCTTCATCATAGGTTACAATAACTTGTTGCACCAAGTCGCCTTCATATACAGGATCAGTATCCACACTCACTGTTGACTGCGGCGCATCTGTGTCTTTTACCACATTTACTTCTGTATCTGTTCCAACATTACCTACCGTATCTGTATCACGTAAGTACAATGTGAAGTTACCATCACCTAATGCATTAAATCCCGTAATATCGCTTAACGTAGTTATGCCACTTACCACAGCTACATAATTAGTGTCATCAATCGATACCTGTGCGTTAGTTAAATCATCATCTGTAAAGGTGATCACCGCTGTCCCATTTACTCTGTTCCCAGCCAACGGATAAGTAATATTTACAGCCGGTGCAGCAGTATCTATCGCAAACGTATCTGCTGTACTTGCTCCTTCTGTATTACCAGCTTCATCTTCTGCTCCACTTGAGCTTACTGTTACCGTAGCTGTTTCTTCATCTGCATCTGTTACATCAAATGTCTCGGTCCATACTGTATTGCCTACTGTCCATGCTCCGTCGCCCTGTGTTGTTATCGCGCCCACATTGCTTGCAAAACCTACAACCGGTGTTACTAACGGATTCATGGCTTCATCATAAGTTACAGTTACGATCTGTACTAAATCTCCTTCATATATTGGATCAGTATCTACGCTCACTGTTGACTGTGGCACATCTGTATCTTTTACTACGTTAATTTCACTATCAGTACTATTATTACCCACGAGATCAGTATCTCTTAAATAC
>NZ_JAAEQH010000021.1 GCF_024231755.1 Neptuniibacter sp. | reverse complement strand
AGTCCACGCGGGTAGCCGCTACCATCCATATGTTCGTGATGGTTGCAGGCAATTTCTGGAACTTGTGACAATTGCTTCGGATAGCTTAGTGACTCCAGCATATCGATTGAGACCTTAATATGGTCACGCATCACCTGACGTTCGTCATCGGTAAGAGTACCTTTGCTGATGCAGAGGTTATCCACTTCATCTTTGGTCAGCAGTTGCCTTAGCGTTCCTGTATCGTCGATCCAGCTGATTTCTGCAATACTCATAATCCGGGTTTTATGTTCATCAGCCATAAACTCAGAACCGGTATTGGAACGGCAGACAAACTCAAGGTCATCATCGATCTGCAGGCGTAGTTGGTCAAAATTACGCTGTGCTTCAGCCGCTTTATCTGCACTGAGTTGCGGAAGCGACTTTAATAAGTCTATCTGTAGGTGCTGTTTATATTCGCGAAAACGCGACTTTACCAGCTCAATGCGATCAAACATTGTGTGAAGCTTGGTTGCTTTATCAATAATGTACTCTGGTGTAGTAATCTTGCCGCAGTCATGTAGCCATGCAGCAATTCTCAGTTCGTACATCTCAATATCGCTGAAGGCCATCTCAGCAAAGGTGCCCGAATTTGCATCATTCACGGCTTCCGCAAGCAGCATGGCGATCTCTGGTACTTGCTCACAGTGTTTCCCCGTTACTGGAGATTTATGGTCAATTGCGCGGCCGATCAATTTAATGAATGACTCAAACAAGTGACGCTGTGCATCAATCAGGCGGCGTTTTGTCAGAACCGTTGCAGCGAGAGAGGCTAAAGATTCAACAAGATTCTGTTGCGTCTTAGGAAACGGAACAATTTCCCCATCTTCAATAGCGTTAATCAGCTGTAATACACCGATGACTTCCCCTTCATGATCAGTAAGGGGAACACATAAAAAAGATTTGGAGTGGTAGCTTAGTTGCTTGTCAAAGTTACGCGTGCCTGAGAAATCGTACTCATTGCACGCGTAAGCATCGGGAATATTGATCGGATGCTGTTGTACATAGGTTTGTAAGACGACAAGTTTGGAGGTCGCTTTTTGTGCGTCATAGATCTGGATAGGGGGAAGATCCCTCGGCTTTCTATGTATTCCTAATGAACGGTTATGCAGTATTGTGAACTGTAATTCATTCGGCGCATCTTCATTAATGGTATATAGCGTTCCACCGTCAGCATTTGTCAGATCCATACACCCCAGGATGATTCTATCCAAGAGCTTAATATGATCTTTCTCTGAGGTTAATGCTCCAGTTAACTCCGCTAACTGCTTAACGACAGCTTGTGTGTCCGGGCTGTTCATGCATGATCCTAATGTAAAACGCTAGAAAGAAACCTACCATTAAATGTGGCTAGTATGCTTTAGAGTGTCAAGCTTGCACAGAGGGCAGTATCAGAATAATTCCCTTTAAGCCTCTCGAAAACAGTAATATAGAATGACTATTCGGTCATTCCCTTAACAAACGACTTTGTGTTTTGCCAAGCTTCCTTACTGACTTCAACGCCTTTATCAATGACCTCTTCACCGGTTTCAACAGCGGTTTCCGCTCCTGATTCGGTCGAGCACAGTGCGCGTTTAGCAACACATTTTGACTTGCAGCCCAGCTCTGCCGCTTCATCATTCAGATACATGACTGAACATTTGGTCTCGCAAATCGTTTGTTCAGTGGAGCAATCAGCCATAGCCAGAGGCGATAGGGCCATTAGTACAATGAGGGAAATAAGTTTTTTCATATCACGCTCTTTATTTACGCTTTGCTTTCGGTTGCCAAAGGATCTCGGGCTCATTCAATTGTTTTGCTAAGTAGCGTGAAGCTACAAATAATAGATCGGATAACCTATTCAGATAGATTACAGCATTTTGATTAACTTGTTCTGAAGGCTCATCCTGTACCCTGATGATTGCTCGTTCGGTTCTACGACAGACTGTGCGGGCCAAATGAATCTGAGCAACACTGGTTGATCCACCTGGAAGAATAAATTCAGCCAGGGGTTCCAGTTTATCGTTCATCTGGTCCAATGATTTCTCAAGAAATTCAATCTCTTCCGTTTCAATAACAATATAAGAGGGATCAGCCACTGCCAGTTCTCCGCCCAAGTCGAACAGCTGGTGCTGAATAGTAGAGAGCGTTGCTGATAGATGAGAGCTTTCTGCAAAGTCGGAGAGGACCAAACCAATCAAACTGTTAAGTTCATCAACAGTGCCGAGTGCTTCTATTCGAGGTGAATATTTACTGACTCGATTGCCGTTAGCCAGGGAGGTTTTTCCTTTGTCACCGCCACGGGTGTAGATTTTACTAAGTCTGTTGGACATCTCTTATAAACCAGCTTTTTCAAAAGATAATGCAGGGGGAATTTTCGGTAAAAATTCGGTAAAAATAAGAGTGCAGTTTGCGGGAAAGGTTCAAAGAAATGAAGAGAGTAAAAGAAATCTTTTACTCTCTTGAAAGATGCTTACTTATCGAAATGTTCGGCAAAGTTGCGTACATCGTGTGCCAGCTTATCGATCTGATCCGCTGTTTTTTCCATCTCTTGTAGCACCGCTGCGCTGATGGCAGATTCGATCAGTAGGGCAAGCTCATCAAAATGGGCATCACCTATATCATTCTCTAATGAATCTGGAATTAGGTTTTTAAAAGAGTTAACCACATTCTGAGCGTGTTGGGTTTGCTTCATTGTCATTTTGTAACTCCTTACTGACCGGGGTGTGTATTTGCATGCGCATTTTGTGCATTGCAGACGATCAATGGATCTGGTTGCAGGTCGATCTCTTCGTTCTTATCTGGGTAGGGTAGACTACTTAGAAAATGGCGCATCGCATTCAGACGGGCACGCTTTTTGTCATCTGACTTGATAACTGTCCAAGGAGCATCGGCAGTATCGGTGTAAAAAAACATGGACTCTTTAGCTTCAGTGTAGGAATCCCACTTATCCAAAGAGGCTAGGTCAATAGGTGATAGCTTCCACTGTTTTAGAGGGTCCACACGGCGTGCCTGGAAGCGGCGGAACTGTTCTTCTCGACTCACAGAGAACCAGAATTTAAAGAAACGAATGCCACTTCGTGTCAGCATGCGCTCAAGCTCTGGGGTCTGACGCATGAATTCCAGATATTCACCAGGAGAACAGAAGTTCATGACCTTCTCTACACCCGCACGGTTGTACCAGGAACGGTCGAATAGAACGATCTCACCTTCGGTCGGCAGGTGGTTGATATAACGCTGGAAATACCACTGACCTTTTTCCTGCTCATTAGGTTTTTCCAGTGCGACTACGCGAGCACCACGAGGGTTAAGGTGCTCCATCATGCGTTTTATGGTGCCGCCCTTACCCGCTGCATCACGCCCCTCAAATAGGATCACGATCTTCTGCCCGGTTTCACGGACCCAGTTCTGTACTTTTAGCAGTTCTATCTGTAGCTCTTTTTTGCGCTTTTCATATTCGCGACGAGAAATTTTTGTGTCATAAGGATAGTCGCTTGCCTCAAAGCTATCAGTGAGGTCCTGCTCCAAGGGGCAATCTGGCTTTTTCCCCTCTTCAACAGGTGTAGGCATAGCTTCTTGAACATCAGGTGATTGGACTTCTTGGTTCATAGGCTTTCTCCTTATGTGTTATTTATCGTAACTTGATTATGCGCCTATGAGATGTGCTATTCCTGATTCAAATCAAAGGATAGGGGGAAATGAAAAAATAAGGGTATACCCCTATCTTTATGTTTGTAGTTCTTGGATCTTTTTTAGGTACTTCTGATTAACAGGGATCGAAATATTGTGCTGTTCAGCGAGCTTGCAGAGGTAGCCTGTTATTGAACTTATTTCAGTTGATCTACCGTGTTTAACATCCTGCATCATGGAGGAATAATTTTCAGCGGTTAGCTCTGCAACCTGACAGGCATGTTCAATCAGCGGACCGTCAAAAAGTTTAATGCCTGCAGCACTAGTGACCGCTTCAACTTCACGGCATATGGCGGCCATTTCAACCAGATAATTGGGGTTATTTATCAGTTCCCCGTTTTTACATTGGAAATGCGCGCTGAGGGGATTGATTGCACAATTGATTGCCAGCTTGCGCCAGAGCGTTTTTGCAATGTCATCATCCAGTTCAATTTTTAGAAAGCCGTTACCCAGCTCTTCAAGCCAGTAACATTCCTGATCAGGAATACCCATTCTGGTATAACCTTGACCCGCATGAACCAGGTCAAAGGGTTGTTTCAGCCAGGCACCATCAGTAGTCGAAGCCCAAACTACTTCTGCAGAGGGTAGTTGTTCACGGACCCACTGTTGAGTTCCCATACCGTTTTGCAGAACGATAACTCTGGCATGGCTGCTTATCCGTGTTCGAATGCTGTTGAAGGCGGTTTTAGTATCTGTGGATTTAGTCGTGATAAGCAGCTGTTCAATGGGGTAGGGGCTGTCAGCCAATTCCGCATCTGCGAGGTAAAGCTCCTCTTTCAGTTTTATGCCGTGTTGATCGGAAAAACTATTAAGCTTGTCCTGGGAGCGTAAGATAAGCGTGACAGGAAAGCCTGCACTGGTCAGATGACAGGCCCATAAATTGCCAATCGCGCCTGCGCCTAGTATGTGCCAGCGTTTTTTCATCTATCTACTCCCAACCAACGACTCACTCTATTGTGACGTGAAATGCCGGTTAAGGTCAGCTAAAATCGCGAAAAAAATCTTGGAGTTTTGACTATGCCATCCTTTGATATCGTATCAGAGCTGGATATGCACGAAGTAACTAACGCTGTGGATCAGTCTAATCGTGAACTACAGATGCGTTATGACTTTAAAAAAGTGGATGCCAGTTTTGAACAGAATGAAAGTTCTGTCACTATGCATGCTGAGGTAGATTTTCAGCTACAACAAATGCTTGATGTTTTGCGTACCAAAATGGTCGGCCGAAAAATTGATGTACGTTGCCTTGAGATAAAAGATCCAGAGCAGGCGAACATGCGGGCACGTCAGGAAATCATTCTTAAGCAGGGACTGGATCAGCCATTTGCCAAGAAAATCGTCAAGATGATCAAGGATGCCAAACTCAAGGTACAAGCACAGGTTCAGGGTGAACAGGTGCGTGTAACCGGCAAGAAGCGTGATGATCTACAGAGCGTAATCGCTATGCTGCGCGAAGCTGATCTTGAGCTGCCATTACAGTTTAATAACTTCCGCGATTAAACCTGTATTCATAACCTGAGGGACAGATTTAAATCTGTCCCTCTAGTGTCACACTTCTTGCTCCAGACAATCCAACAGAAACAGCTCCTTAATCAATTCCTGAGAGGGCGTTTCTTCAAAATCCTCAGCACAGATCGATCCACTCTGAAATTTCTTAAGCAGTGTTTCACCATGCCAGCTCACTACAGGAACCCCGGTTGAACGATGGATCACTTTCAGATAAGGGTTGCTGCGTTCCAACCAAGCATCAATAAGAAAAGTCATAGTTCCCTCTCTATTTATCAATTAAGTAAGAGGAACTATAGATCTGTTTTTATTGAATGTAAATGATATTTATTATCATTATCGTTCTTTTGGGGCTAGCATGATCAGGATCAATACCGGCAGGCCAAGCAGGGCAACACAAGTGAAGAACCATTCGTAGCCAAAATTATCGACAAAGCCTCCAGAGAACCCGCCCAAAAATTTTGGGAATAACAGCATGACCGAACTGAACAACGCATACTGCGTCGCTGAGTATTGGATATTGGTCAGACTTGAAAGGTATGCGACAAAGGCTGCTGTAGCGATACCTCCACTTAAATTATCTAGTGAGATAACCAGTGTAAGTGCAGCTGTATTGTGCCCCAGTGTTGCCAGCCATGCGAAGAGCAGATTGGTAAGGGATACCATCAATGCGCCAATGAACAGGATGCGTATAACGCCGAATCTATTTACCAAAATCCCGCCAAGGCCTGCGCCGACAATGGTCATTATCACACCGTAGATCTTTATGATCTGTGCGATCTCTTCCTTTGTGAAACCCATATCGACATAGAAAACATTAGCGATAATCCCAAGGATTACATCGGAGATTCGATAGGTGCCGATCAGCGCCAAAATGATTATGGCTTGTTTTCCATAGCGACTAATAAAGTCAGTAAATGGGCAGACGACAGCCACATAAAACCAACCGAGGAAGCGAGCTAGGAAATCAGGTAGGTGAGCATTCTTTTCGCTGAATTCGATAATCCTGTTTTGCTGCTCCAGAGTTTCTTCATCCATCTCCACCTTACGTGGTTCGGCAATAACCAGAGTCGTAATTAAACCTACAGACATACAACCAGCCATACAGAGGTAGGCGATCTGCCATGCTGATTGCACATAGCCTTCTGGTTCAGGAGAAACCCATGCGGCGACGGCTAAGGCTCCAGCGCCAGCAACAATCATCGCGATTCGGTAACCCGCCATATAGGTCGCGGCCATCGCTGCTTGTAAACGCTCACCAGCGGATTCAATACGATAGGCATCGATTACGATATCCTGAGTCGCTGAACTGAAGGCAACAACCACGGCCAGTATCGCCATATACTCTAAATTTTGCAGCGGATTAGAGAAGGAGAGACCTACAAGCCCACTAATCAACATAATCTGTGATAGGGCCAACCAACTTCGCCTTCTACCTAAGAGCCTTGAGAGAATCGGTAATTCCAGGCGGTCTACCAGGGGCGCCCAGAGCCATTTAAAACCGTAGGCTAATCCAACCCATGAGAAATAGGTAATAAGGCTGCGTTCAACGCCTGCCTCGCGTAGCCAGAAGGATAGGGTGCCAAAAACGAGTAACAGTGGAAGGCCAGATGAGAAGCCAAGAAAGAATAATGTCACCGCTCGTGGGTGAGTATAGATGCGGATTGAGTCCAGCCAGCTTTGTTGTGCTGAGTTACTTGTTTTGCTGTCGACTGTGCTCATGTGAAGTAGATGCCTTCCGTGAATAAGAGAGTATTGTCTCTTTGACTTTCTGATAAGGCAATAAAAAAGGCCCGGTAAAAACCGGACCTCAAAAGTTTTGTGCATAACCTGCCTGAAGGGGGGAGCAGGTTATAGCTTAAACTTTATTAGAACTTGATACGCATACCTGCAAGCATATCCAGATCGTAATCAGTACCCGCATCATCATCGATGTGCGTTACTTCAGCGAACACAGATACGTTCTTCTGTGCTGGGAACTTGTAAGTTACGTTAGCGTAGATAGCTTCGATGTCTTTACCGTCAGCATCGTAATCGTGCTCCTGGTAACCTACAGAGATTTTAGTTGTTTTGCTTGCTTTGAAAGTCGCAACCAAGTTAGTCATAGCGACATCATCGTCAGAGCTACCCTGGTCAGAAACACCGTAATCTACGCCGATTTTAGCGAAGCCAGCATTAAATTTAGCGCTTACACCCCAGATATCTTCAGAGTCCGCGTCTGGAGAGCTTTTCAGAGTTTGGTAAGCAGCACCCAGCGTTACAACGTCAAAGTTACCTTCAACGTAAACTTCTGTAGATTCGTTGTTAGCGCTGTCTTCACCGTCTGCTTCCAGTTCGTGAGAGATTGCGATGCGTCCAGAGTCAAAAGAAGCGTCGAAACGAATTACATCATCGCCTGCGTAAGAACCAAACTTGTGGAAAACGTCTTTTTTCAGGTTTTCTTCGATCGCTTTTTCAACACCAAAGTCGTCAGCAGCGTTGTCCATCTTACCGATCTGAATAGACATGTTATGAGCTGACAGGCCTAGGTATGCTTCTTCCAGATCATCACCAGACTGCTTGTCTTCAGCAGCATCTTTGAAACCGAAATCCAGCTGACCGTATGCTTTAAGACCGTTACCCAGGTCATAAATTACAGTGTTTTTGATTTCCAGGTCATCAAATTCAACTTCAGCGTCTTTGCTTTTTTGTGGTTATCACGTAACTGAACCTGCCAGTCACCTTTGATTTTAAAAGTAAGACCTTTGTTTTCGTAAACAGTTGCAGCAGTCGCAGAGTTAGCAGCAAGAGCAGCAATTGCAGAAGCCAGGATCAGCTTTTTCATTTTTTCTCTCCAGAGAGTTTAATAAAGGGAGTTAAATAAAATAAATAATTGATTAAATAACTTACTTGTTAATAAGTTCTTTAAATGATTTTCGGGTTTTTGCATCGGCCTGGTTATACCAATAGATCAACATTTCTAATTCCATGTTTTTTCTATGATTCGCCGGGCTTTCTTGAGGAGCTTCTTGTTTAATGCTGCGTGGTTTAGGTGCATTAATTATTTTTTTAGGTAAAGCGGCTACAGCATTACTGTTATTGTATTCTTCTAGTTCATCTTCATAATCGCGGCTGAGTTGAAAGCCGCCTTTTTTAATAAGATCAACTTTGTATTTTACGGCTTCGCCATTTCCGTTATGCAGAGACCAATTTTTTATCTGTTCAAATCGGTTTATATCTCTTAAGCGCTTAACTTCAGGCGCCTCAAGGGTTAGCTTGGAGTCGTGGCTTTCAAATAAAAGAACAAAAGTATTGCTCTCTTCAATCTCAAGATCGCTTCCTTTCTGGATTTCAGCCGTGTAGCTAACCAGAATCTGATTTAATCCGTTCGGCAGCTTATATTGTGTTGAATTAGAAAATAGCTTGTCGGAGTTAACTTCTTTTTCATTGCTGGCATGTAAATTTATGCCATCGCCAAGAATTAAAATGTTCTCAGCCTGAACTGAAATAGGAGAAATAACTAATGCCACATATAATGCAGCTTTTTTTATGCTATTTAGATAATTCAACTTTAAAGCCTTAAATAACGTTTCTTTGTTGCGGCGCAATAATAGGTGAGTTTTATTTCAGTTATGTTTCGTTTTTGTGGATGTTTTTTAAGTTTTCTTTACGGTTTTATTTCTGATTTGAAATAGTTGTTTAATGATTGTTCAATCTAGATGTTCAATAAGTTTTTCGCACAATTAGGCTTAATTTATATGTGGTTTTTGGTTGTTATTTGAGCAGCAAGGCTGAGAGTGCCTCTTAATCTTGTAGGCTTTTTTGTAAGTGAAATAATAATTAAGCTGCAGCTTCCCGGTGAGGGTAGGTTTTTAAAAAATTAGTATTAGAATCACTTTACGGTAATTTCAGTGTCATAAGACTAGTCTAGGTTTTAGCCCTTTCGCTTCACGGGCCATCTGGGTGAGATGGCAAAAGTTAATTCGGATGGAACACTATGAGCTATAACAATTCACATGATCTATGCAGCAATTTGAATACTGAGCAGGATTCAGAATTTACTCAGTTGATGGACAAGGCGGTTGCCCGTCGTAGCTTCTTAGCGGGTATGGGGGCTTTAGGGTTGGGTGCGTTTGTTGCCACAACGCCATTGGCTCAATCAGTTCAGGCAGCAATGAAAACAACAGTTCATAGCAAACTGATGGGTTTCCAGCCAATCGCTGCAAGCACAGCGGATACGGTTGTTGTTCCAGAAGGGTATAAGGTATCTAACCTGATCTCTTGGGGTGATCCAATCTTTGCCGGTGCACCTGAATTTGACGCTTCTGGAAAGGCTCCTGCTTCGTCACAGGCGCTTCAGTTTGGTGATAACACAGATGGGATGACTCTGTTCCCTCTTGCAGATGATCGTGCTGTTATGGCAGTTAACAACGAATATACGAACAACGATCTGCTGTTTGACCATAAAGGCGAAAATATGACAGCGGATGATGTTCTAAAAGCACAAAATGCACACGGTGTTTCTGTTTTTGAAATCAAGAAAACTTCTAAAGGTTGGAGCGTGGACCGCTCTGGTAAGCTTAACCGCCGTATCACTGCTAATACACCTATGCAGCTTACAGGACCTGCAGCAGGTCATGATCTTCTGAAAACGTCTGCAGATGCCAACGGTATTGAAGTTCTGGGTACATTCAATAACTGTGCAAACGGTGAAACTCCCTGGGGTACGTACCTGACTTGCGAAGAGAACTTCCACAACTACTTTGGTACTGCGGATGACTCTTATGAGGTGCCAGCAGAGCAGAAACGTTACGGTATCAAACCGGAAGATAAACGTTATAAGTGGAGTAAGTTTGACGAGCGTTTCGATTTGGCTAAAAACCCTAATGAACCAAACCGCCATGGCTGGGTTGTTGAAATCGACCCAATGAACCCAGAATCTAAGCCGCTGAAACGTACTGCATTGGGTCGTTTCAAGCATGAAAACGCTGCCTTGATGGTCGACAACAGCGGTCATGTTGTTGTTTACCTGGGTGACGATGAACGTGGCGAACACCTGTACAAGTTCGTTTCAAAAGGTAAATACGATGCAGCTAACAAATCTGCAAATCGTAACTTATTGGAAGAAGGTACTTTGTATGTTGCCAAGTTCTCTGCCAACGAGGGTGAGCTGAAAGGCAAAGGTGAGTGGATCGAGCTGACATTTGGTAAGAATGGCCTAACGCCAGAAAATGGTTTTAACAGTCAGGCAGAGGTGTTGATTCACACGCGTTTAGCAGCAACTCAAGTGGGCGGTACTACAATGGACCGTCCAGAATGGGTAGCGGTTCATCCTAACAAGATGAGTGCATGTTGTACGCTGACGAATAATAAGAACCGTGGCAAGAAAGATAATCAGCCTGTTACTGGCCCGAATCCACGTGCAGGAAACAAATATGGTCAGATCGTTCGTTGGACGCCTGCAAATGGAGACCATACGGTTACCGAATTTGACTGGGATCTGTTTGTGATTGCAGGCAACCCTTCAGTACACAAAGAGGGTCTATTGGCGGGTAGTAGCAACGTTACGGCTGAAAACATGTTCAACAGCCCTGATGGCCTGGGTTTCGACAAAGGCGGTCGTTTGTGGATCATGACCGATGGCAAATATTCCAATAAGGATGACTTTGCAGGTATGGGTAACAACCAGATGCTGTGTGCTGATCCAGAAACGGGTGAGATCCATCGCTTCCTGGTTGGCCCAATCGCATGTGAGGTAACAGGTCTGACGTTTACGCCAGATCAGAAGACCATGTTTGTAGGTATTCAGCACCCGGGTGAAAAAGGAAAACCTTCACACTTCCCGGCGGGTGGAGACAGCAAACCGCGTTCAACTATTGTGATGATTACACGTGAAGATGGTGGCGTGATCGGCGCGTAAAATCTGGCCTATCCAGATACCGTTGGGGACAGAGTTTAAATCTGTCCCCGAACAGGCACAAAAAAACCGGCATAAAGCCGGTTTTTTTAGTAGTTACGCAATTAGATGCGCAGACCACCGTCAACCTCGAAGCAACGACCAGTGATGTAATCGTTTTCAAGGATGAAGTTAACTGTAGAAGCGATCTCTTCTGGTTTACCCAGACGCTTAGCAGGGATGCCAGCAGCAATTTTTTCCAGTGCTTCTGGTTTCATGCTCATTACCATCTCAGTGCCGATGTAACCTGGAGCGATAGACGCTGCACGGATACCGTAGCGAGACAGTTCTTTAGCCCAAGTAACAGCCATTGCTTCTACGCCTGCTTTAGTTGCAGTGTAGTTAGTCTGGCCCATGTTACCGGAACGAGAGATAGAAGAGATGTTGATGATGCAACCTGGTACGCCCAGATCGATCATGTGTGCAGTTGCTTCACGAGCACACAGGAAAGTACCTGTCAGGTTAACGTCCATTACCAGGTTCCACTGGTCCATAGACATTTTCTTAGCTACTTTGCCAGTTTCGCGATCGACTTTCATGAACAGACCGTCACGAGTGATACCAGCGTTGTTTACCAGACCGTGTAGAGTGCCGAAATCAGCAACAATGTCATTAAACATTTTTTCTACTTCGTCTTCTTTTGCTACGTTACAGATGTAAGCGCGTGCTTCAACACCTTTCTCCATGCAAAGACCTACAGTAGTGTCCAGATCTTCCTGGCTCAGGTCAGCCAGTGCTAGCTTGGCACCTTTAGCTGCTAGTTCAAGCGCCATAGCGCGACCAAGACCACGGCCACCGCCGGTTACAACAATTACTTTATCTTTGAGTTCCATTGAGGATTACCCTTACTTCGGTTTGACTCTGTTTTTGTGCGTTGCGTCATTGTGCAGAATTTAAACTTATCTCGCTTTTGCAAAAAAGTCCATAAGTGGATACGGGTATTCATTTATCAATAGGCTTTATAAACTTAAGAACAGGAACTTTAGTCCTGTTTTGCGAATGCTAAGTCTATGAATGACTGGGTTTTTTTTGCAATGCATTATAGTGGTCGTACTTTGGTATTATTTAGTCATTGTTCATGAAATGCGCAAAGACCATTTTATTTGTGAGGATATGTGGGGCTTGAAATCCTGTTATTTACCTCTATCTATATAGTTCTAGTACCTAATATTTTGCGTCGAAGGGGTCTAATTAGGTTTATGAAGTTTCTTT
>NZ_JAAEQH010000020.1 GCF_024231755.1 Neptuniibacter sp. | reverse complement strand
TTAATATTAGCGTCCAGTTCATATGGGAATTCCAGCGTGAGAGGACGCTGGGACATTTACGCTGGACGCAAAGCGCAGCGTTGCAGAACGCTGCCGCAGCGTCACAATTGACGCTGCGGAAAAAATCCTGAAAGAGAAATAAGACAAATGGGCTTAGAGGGGTTAGAACCCTCAATCTCGACGCCCATAGGCTAACACGCAACCAACTGAGCCAAGCTGGCTCACATGGAAGAATGTGTAGCTGATACTTTATAGTGGGGGATGGATGTATAGTGAATATAGTTCATACTAGGAATTACAGTACTGAAGGTGGTATGCGATTGGGCAGCGAGTAGAGTTAATACAGTCTGTATAGGGTTAGATGGGATAGGGTGAAAGTGGGGGTAATATGGTTCATATAGTTAATAGTATGGTAATGAAGGTGATATGCGATTGGGCAACGAGTAGAGTTAATACAGTCTGTATAGGGTTAAGTGGGGTAGGGTGAAAGTGGGAGTTAATATAGATAATATAGGGTTGTTTGTGCATTCCTAAGCAAAGCCGAAGTTTTTTTAAGAAGACAGGCAAAACTCGGAAGCTTCTTGCTGTTCGTGAGGTCTGAAGCGTCACCAGTGTCTCAGGGACAAGGACTACATTGTTACTGTTCGTAAACGAAGCGAGCTTGTAGTGAAAGGTTATAGTGAATACAGTTAATATAGTGACAGTTATCCCTTACTTAACCGCCCCTAACTGACAGCCTATTATGCGTAATGATTGGAAACGCATAGACAGTATAGGGGACAGAGTGCGAGTTAATATAGTAGGAATAGTTAATATAGCCAGTATAGCCAGTATAAGGTTGGGGCATTAGTAAGGCAATGATCGGAGACGGAGTAATTAAGCCCAGGCTAAGGAATCGTTTCTCTGATGGCGGCTACGCCGCCATCGGAAACGATACCTTAGCCCAGGCTTACCCACACAGAAATTATCGGCCTTCGGCCGGCAGAAGCTCATTTCTTTGTGCATTCCTAAGCAAAGCCCAAGTTTTTTTAAG
>NZ_JAAEQH010000019.1 GCF_024231755.1 Neptuniibacter sp. | reverse complement strand
CAAAACCCAGGAAATCAGCACCGTGCTGAACAGCCTGTTTGATAATTACAATATGGAGGGAATCCCTGTGTCCTACACTATGCAAGATTTTCAAAGAGATTATGTCAAAAATCACTTGGAAGTGCTTACGCCCGATGACCGCCTTAAAGGGCTTTCATTAAGTGATCGCCTCAAAGGAATTTCTTTTGAAGATATTCAGCAGTACCTGAAAAAACACTTCAAAAAGACAAAAAAATAACGAGATAACGTTATATAAATCGTTATCTCGTTATTTTTAATCAAATCAGTTCAATACCTCCTGAAGCTCAATCAGTCCGTCGGATATACGACCGGTGTAATGATCAATAATGTTCCCGATCAGAACGGAATCATAACACCGGTCCGCATCAATCAGTAACCTGCCGATAAATCCCAGAGAAATAGAATAGGTAGCAAGATCGAGCAGAGTATTTTCAAGCTGCTCCTGTTTTATTTTCTTATGAGTGGTCATCAGTTCCCCTCTTTGGCGCAATCATAAAGATCACGCCTCCGTTTCCAGAGCTGGCTGGGATGTTTTCCCCGCCGCTGCGAGTATCGGGCAGACACAGGGGGCTGCCCCTACCATTCCGGCCACCCGTTCTACAGGGCCTCTTCAGGCAGCTTCGTTACGTCGTGGTTCAGCAGGGCCACCGGAGAAAAACCGGTCAGCTCATTGGTGAGCTTGTCAGCGGCCATAACCGCTTCAGTATCCCGCAGACCAGCTGCTCTGGCTATGCGGACTGCGGCCCGGAACTCACGGGCGACGATAAGGAGGGTTTCGGGCCTGTTCGGATCTGCGCCCGGTTGTTGATACGAACCGGTTTTTCTAATCGCGGGCAGGACTTCTGCGGTGACCCATTTGCGGAAGGGTTTCGCGGCGGGTTTGTTGGAACGGAGGATGAGGGTGTAGAGGCCGGATTCGTTGATGATGAGCATCTTCCGCCGTTGACCTGTTCCATCGATTTGATGGAGCAGCTTTTCATCATCATCAAGCCCTTTGAGAGCTACATTCGGATCTGCATATTCGAGAATGTCGCAAACATCTTTTGCAACAAACCAAGGATTACCATCAGCAATTCCCGGATACCCAGGAAACGCCATCATAGTGCGATATTTACAGATTGCTTTCGTAAGCTTTTTATCAGCAGTCCTTGGACAAACATCTCATAATGCCGTGATTTCAACGAGTTGCCTCTAGAGATGTACTGT
>NZ_JAAEQH010000018.1 GCF_024231755.1 Neptuniibacter sp. | reverse complement strand
TTAATACGATTGGGGTTCTGTATTGGAATAATAAGTAATAATTTCGTTATTACAACTCTTCTAAGCTTAACCTTAGTTAAACAAGGGCAAAAAAGCCTATTTGGTACTGCTTTTATTTAACTTAAATAAGTATATAAGTGTTATCTTATATGTGTCTAGTGATTAGGAATTAATGAACACTAGGTACTTCAGTTAATTAAGGTAAAACTTTTTTATAAGGTTTTACCGTTACTTTTGCATAAACCCCAGCTTCTATATAAGGATCTTGATCAGCCCAGTTTTGCGCTTCTTCTAATGAAGGGAACTCTGCTACGACAAGACTTCCCGTGAAACCGGCTGAACCAGGGTCTTCACTATCTATTGCAGGATGAGGTCCTGCAATTAGTAGGCGGCCTTGTTCGTTGAGTTCTTGTAGGCGAGCAAGGTGTTCAGGCCTTGCTGCAAGACGTTTTTCAAGGCTGTTTTCAATATCTTCAGAAATAATGGCGTAGTACACTTAAGCTTCCTCGTTCTTCTGGTCGTTATTATCGGTTTCTTGTATATGTCGAGATAAATAGATGCCTTGGGCAATAATAAAGATCAGGGTCAGGCCTAGCATGCCAAAGAGTTTAAAGTTGACCCATACCTCTTCGCTAAAGGAGTAGGCTACAAATAGGTTAATAACTCCCATGAGTAGGAAAAAAACTACCCAGGCTAAATTTAGTGTTTTCCAAGCGGGTTTAGGCAGGGAAATATTACTGCCCATAATGCGTTCAACAATGGTTTTTTCACCTATAAACTGGCTGCCTAGGAAAGCGATGCCGAAAAGCCAATTTACGACGGTGGGTTTCCACTGGATAAAGGTCTTGTCCTGAAACAGTACAGTAGCACCGCCGAGCAGAACCACTAACACTAGTGTAACGAGCTGCATCTTCTCGATAGTGTGTGTCTTTATCCAGGTGTAGAGCATCTGTAAAAGTGTGGCTGGAATCAGGATGGCTGTAGCGAGAATAATGTCGTCTGTTGTCTTATAGACAATAAAAAAGATAACAATCGGTAAAAAATCGAGTAGCAGTTTCATAATTAATGAGAATAAGTTGAATAAAGGTAGAGTATAAATCTGCCAGAACTTTATATAAACAATTGAATGAGTATGGATTTACCACGATACGATCTGCACTGCCACTCGACTATGTCCGATGGTAGCCTTTCTCCAGAAGATTTGGTGCAACGAGCTGAAGCCCGTGGGCTTGAGGTTCTGGCGTTAACTGATCATGACACGATTGAGGGTGTCTATAAGTTACAAGAACTTCGATCTGATCTGCATTTTATTAGCGGGGCTGAGTTTACATGCGCCTGGAATAGACGGATTTTACATATCGTCGGTTTGGGGTTTGATTCGGAAGCAGCGGAGTTGCGGCAGTACTTTGCTCGTTTGTCTGAGCTGCGAAAAAGCAGAGCAGAAAAAATTGCAGCCCAACTAATAAAAATGGGGTTGCCTGACCTGTTGGAGGATGCGGCTGCTCAGTCAGGCGGTGGAAGTATCGGTAGGCCTCATTTTGCGCGGGCTATGGTGGCTCGGAAAGTTGTATCTAATGAGCAGCAAGCTTTTAAGAAATATTTAGGGGTTGGCAAAAAAGGCGATGTGAAAATGGAATGGCCATCTCTGGAAGAGGCGGTTTCAGTTATTAGGTCTGCATCGGGTATTGCCGTGCTGGCACATCCTACAAAATATAAAATGACATTTACTAAAATTAGAGAGGCTATTGCTGATTTTGTGGCAGTTGGTGGTGAAGGGATTGAGATCTCTTATCCAGGTGTAACTCCTGATCATCAATTTCATTTAATCAGAATTGCGAAAGATAATGGCTTGTTGATATCCGCAGGCAGCGATTTCCATTCTCCAGGGCAGGGTTGGACTGATATAGGTAAATATCCCCCATTAAAATCTGAAGAAAACCATATTTTAAGTCGGTTACTTAATTAGACGATTTCTTTGTCAGCAGGTTTGCACTAAAATTTATAAAAAATCTTAATTGGGTAGGTGGGCGTGAGCCAGTTTTTTCAAATTCATCCGGAAAACCCTCAGCAGCGACTAATAAATCAAGCGGTAGAAATAATTAATAAGGGCGGTGTGGTTATCTATCCGACTGATTGTGCCTATGCTTTGGGTTGTCACTTAGGTGATAAAGCTGCTGTAGAGAAAATTAAACGTATTCGGCAGCTTGATGATAAGCATAACTTTACACTTGTTTGTCGTGATTTGAGTGAGATAAGTACATATGCAAAGGTTGATAATACTGTTTATCGCCTTTTGAAAGCTCATACCCCAGGCGCTTATACGTTTATTTTAAATGCAACTTCTGAAGTTCCTCGCAGGTTATTACACCCAAAAAGAAGGACGATCGGGATAAGGGTGCCTGAGAACCCTATAGCGCTGGCATTAACTGAGACACTCGGTGAACCAATAATGAGCACTTCATTAATTATGCCGGGAGAAGATATGCCGTTGATGGATCCTTATGAAATGCGTGAAATGCTACAGCATCAAGTGGATCTGGTAATTGATGGTGGTTATTGTGGTATGGAGGCAACCAGTGTAATTAATCTTGTGGAAGATGTTCCTGAGGTTATTAGGCAGGGTGCAGGAGATACTTCGGATTTTATATAATAGATTTATTTAAAAGTTTATTGTTTAAAAAAAGTTGGCTATAAATATAATGCGTTATGCTTTTATTTAACAAGGTGATTAATAATGTCTGATTTTCTGAAAATTCTTACGCGTAAAAACTCTCTTCGTAAGCAGTGTCAGGATTTGAGTGTCTCCGAATTGGAGAAAGTAATTTCTGATTTGACTGTGATTGCCGAGGATAGACGTGCTGAGGAAGAGGCTTTAGCTGCGGCGGAGCAAGAGAAAACAGCGAAGATTGAAGCTATCCGTCAAAGCATGAAAGATGCCGGCGTGGATATTAATGATCTGATGGCGCTGGTGGGTGAAACTGCTGCTCCTAAGAAAAAAGTATCGCCTAAATATCGAATTACTGATGATGAAGGTAATGTGCATGAGTGGTCTGGTCGTGGTCGAACGCCTCTGGCATTCCAGGCTTACTTCGATAAAGGATTTACTAAAGACGACTGTCTGATTTAAAATCCCCCGGTGATTTGATAAGCCCTTTCACTAACCCTGAAAGGGCTTTTTTGTTTGTGTGATTAAAACCCCCTTGAGGTGCGTCCAATGTCTGATGAAAAGTTACATAAAGTTTTGGCGCGCTCCGGAGTCGGCTCACGTCGTGAGATGGAGCGTTGGATAAAAGAGGGGCGGGTTCATGTTAATGGTGAGCTGGCTACTCTGGGTGATCGAATTTCCGAAAAGGATTCGGTTGCTGTCGATGGTAAAAATGTACCGTTGATATTTGATAAGCAGGCACAGCGCAGAGTGCTTATCTACAATAAACCGGTTGGTGAGATCTGTACTCGTCACGATCCTGAAGGGCGGCCGACGGTATTTAGGCATCTTCCTCCTTTGAAGGAGGGTCGGTGGATCGCGATTGGTCGTCTGGATATAAATACCTCAGGACTGTTGTTGTTTACGACAGATGGTGAGTTGGCTAATGCATTAATGCATCCCTCAGCGCAGATTGATAGAGAGTATGCTGTGCGTGTGTTGGGTAATGTAGATGACGCAATGTTGCAGCGCTTGAAAGATGGTGTGTTGCTTGAAGATGGAATGGCTCGATTCACTGATGTGCAGTTCTTCGATGGGGAAGGTGCAAATAAGTGGTTCCATTGTGTTGTGATGGAAGGTCGTAACCGTGAGGTGCGTCGCTTGTGGGAGTCCCAAGAAGTTCAAGTAAATCGCTTGAAGCGAGTTCGATTTGGGCCAGTCTTCTTACCGAGTGATGTTAAGTCCGGCACTTGGAAGGAAATGACAGTAAAAGAGGTTAACTCTCTGTCTAAAATGCTGGAGTTGAAGCCAAAATCGGCACCGAAAATGTCTATCGCAGAAAAGCAGGTTCTGCAGCGCCGTTATAAAAAACAGAAGGCTCGCCGTCAGGAAGGGAGTTGATGCCTGTATCTCATGGATCTTGAGCAATAAAAAAGCAGCCTAGGCTGCTTTTTTATTGTCTGAATTTCGGTCAAGTTTTACTGGGCGTTCAGTGATTGTCCGTTTACCTCAAGACTGTCTTTGCTCATCAAATAGAGGTAGAGGGGCATAATATCTTCAGCCGGTGTGACGGTGGCTGGGTTTTCGGCCATATAAGCTGCTTCACGCATTTTGGTTCTTGTTGCGCCAGGGTTTATGCAGTTTGCACGAATATTGGTCACATTTTCCAGTTCGTCTGCCAGAGTCTGCATCAGCCCTTCGGTGGCAAATTTAGATGCTGCGTAAGCTCCCCAATATGCTTTGCCTGTTCGGCCTACGCCTGAGCTGGTAAAGATAATTGAAGCATTGTCTGATCTTTCCAGTAACGGCATCAATGTTTGTGTCAGCATAAATGGCGCATTGAGGTTAACTTGCATGACCTGTTGCCAAATTACCGGGTCGTAGGATTCTATTGGAGTACGAACGCCTAAAATACCTGCGTTATGTAAGATGCCGTCCAGTCTGCCAAACTCCTGCTCCAGAGTGTTGGTTAGCTCAATGTAATCGTGTTCTTGGGCGCTTTCCAGATTGAGCGGAACCAGTGCTGGTTGTGGATGGCCTGCAGCTTCGATTTCATCATAAACATTCTCGAGCTTTTCCAGGGTGCGGCCCAGCAAGATTACGGTGGCCCCGTGGGCTGCGAATGTTTTGGCAGCTACTCGGCCGATACCGTCACCGGCACCGGTAACCAGGATGATTCGGTCCTGAAGAATGTTTTCTGGTGCTTGGTATTCAAACATGGTTGCTCTTTTCCTGAGGCTTATAAATAGCGCTTTTTAAATATCGTATAAAGATTGTAGCAGGGGCTTAAGCTCTGTGGCAGCTGATATGTAGTGATCTGCTTGCCATGTGCTCGGGTCTTCGTCCTGATGCAGATATCCGTACGTTGCTGCGATTGTGGTCATGCCTGCCCGGTTGCCTGCTTCGATGTCCCGGATGTGATCGCCTACATAGATGCTATTTTCTGCGTTGCAGCCAATTTGTTGGCAAGCAAGAAAAAGTGATTCCGGGTGCGGTTTGCGTTCAGTTACATGGTCTGGGCAGATTACGCTGCTTGCCTTTTCGATTAGATGAAGTCCGGTCATGACTGGAGTGGTATACAGCTCTGGTTTGTTGGTAACTACTCCCCAGGGGATTTGCAATTCTTCAAGCCAGTTTAAGCAGTTGTTTAGTCCAGGAAAAAGCTTGCTGTCCACATCCAGGTGGGTCAGATAGATTTCTAGCATGCGCTGATGAAGGCGAGTAAATTCGGTTTCACCCTCAGAAAAACCAAACGCTGCTTCAACCATTGCGCGGGCGCCGTTGGAAACGTACCTGCGCAGAAACTCATAGCTGACGGTCTCTCGATCTTCCTCAATAAGAAGTTGGTTGATCACCCAATGAAAATCCGGAGCTGTATCAATCAGTGTGCCGTCCAGATCGAATAAAACGGAGTCTGGTTGTTGTTTCATGTGGTTAAGCAGGTTTCTCTGTAGCGATCATATAGTTCACGTCAACATCATTAGGCGTCAGGCTGTATGTCTTTGTGAGAGGGTTGTAGGTCATGCCGCACATCTCAGTACTGCTAAGCCCGCTTTGGCGTATCCAACCGCCAAGCTCTGATGGGCGAATAAACTTTTTAAAATCGTGAGTGCCATCAGGAACAAGTTTCAGTACTTTCTCTGCGCCCAAAATAGCAAACAGGTAGCTTTTCGGGTTGCGGTTCAAGGTGGAGAAGAAAACTGTGCCGCCGGGTTTGCAGAGTTTGGCGCAGGATTGCACGATTGATGATGGATCAGGTACGTGCTCCAGCATCTCCATGCAGGTGACTACATCAAATGATTCAGGCTGTTCTGCAGCTAATTCTTCCACTGTGATCTGTTTGTAGCTGACATTAACGCCGCTTTCCAATCCGTGCAGTTTGGCAACTTTAAGTGGTGCGGCCCCCATGTCAATGCCCATAACCTCAGCGCCGCGTTGCGCCATAGACTCGGAAAGAATACCGCCGCCGCATCCAACATCCAGTACTTTCTTTTCAGCCAGTCGCGCAATGCGATCGATAAATCCTACCCGGAGCGGATTGATATCATGGAGAGGTTTGAATTCGCTATTACGGTCCCACCATTTACTGGCAAGTTCTTCAAACTTAGCAATCTCTTCTGGATCGATGTTCTGCTGGGAGCTGTTGTTAGCGCTGTTTTCTGAATGTGACATGGCGTTTTTGAAGTCAAAATTTTAGCAGCATTCTAGCATTCACAACCCGTTTAAAAATAGAGGTAGAGGTGATCTCTTTAATAAATGGATAAACCCTTAATTTTTCAGGATTCAATCCTGGGAATTGTGATATACTCCGGCGGTTAAAAATATCCGCGGAAACCTTCCGTTCGAGAGTTATTCAAGGATAGGGAATGGGTGATCTAGCCAGAGAAATTCTGCCAGTTAACATCGAAGATGAACTGAAGCAGTCATACCTTGATTACGCAATGAGCGTAATCGTCGGTCGAGCCTTGCCAGATGCGCGAGACGGCCTGAAACCAGTACACCGTCGTGTTTTGTTCGCGATGAATGAACTGGGCAACGATTGGAATAAAGCTTATAAAAAATCTGCCCGTGTTGTGGGCGATGTAATCGGTAAATACCACCCTCATGGCGATAGCGCTGTGTATGACACTATTGTGCGTATGGCGCAGGATTTCTCCATGCGTTACACACTGGTGGATGGGCAGGGTAACTTCGGTTCCATCGACGGTGATTCCGCTGCAGCTATGCGTTACACCGAAATTCGCATGGATAAAATTTCCCATGAGCTGCTGGCAGATCTGGAAAAAGAGACCGTCGATTTTGTAGATAACTACGACGGCACCGAGAAAATCCCGGAAGTTTTGCCTACCCGTGTACCTAACTTACTGGTGAATGGTTCTTCCGGTATTGCTGTGGGTATGGCGACAAATATCCCGCCGCACAATATCTCAGAAGTCGTTCGTGGTTGTATTGCGCTGATTGAGAATGCAGATCTCAGCGTGGATGACCTGATGGAATTTATTCCAGGTCCTGACTTCCCAACGGGCGGTATTATCAACGGTCGTGCAGGCATTCTGCAGGCTTACCGTACTGGTCGTGGTCGCATCTACGTGCGTGCTAAATACCATGTCGAAGAGGATGAGAAGAACGGTAAGCCGTCACTGATCATCACTGAGATCCCATACCAGTTGAACAAAGCTCGTCTCATCGAGAAGATCGCTGAGCTGGTAAAAGATAAAAAGATCGAAGGGATTACTGAGCTGCGCGATGAGTCCGATAAGGACGGTATGCGTATTGTTATTGAACTGCGCCGTGGCGAAATGCCTGATGTTGTGATTAATAACCTCTATGCTCAAACACAGATGGAGTCTGTGTTCGGTATCAATATGGTGGCACTGGTAGATGGCCAGCCACGCATCCTGGATCTTAAAACTGCACTTGAGTGCTTTATCCGTCACCGCCGTGAAGTGGTAACTCGTCGTACGGTTTACCTGCTGCGTAAAGCGCGTGAGCGTGGCCACATCCTTGAGGGTCTGGCAGTAGCGCTGGCAAATATTGATCCGGTTATTGAGCTGATCAAGAAGTCTCCGACACCTGCAGAAGCGAAAGAAAAACTGATTGAAGCCGCATGGGCTCCGGGTGATGTTATTCAGATGCTGGAACGTGCGGGTGAAGATGCTTGCCGTCCAGAAGATCTGGAAGAGCAGTATGGTCTGCGAGATGGTGCTTATCATCTGTCCCCAGCGCAGGCGCAGGCAATTCTCGAACTACGTCTGCACCGCCTGACTGGTTTGGAACATGAGAAGCTGATTGCTGAATACAAAGAGCTTCTTGAACGTATCGCGGAACTGCTGAAGATTCTGGGTTCTCACGAGCGACTAATGGAAGTTATTCGTGAAGAGCTGGAAGCTATTCTGGAAGAGTACGGCGATGAGCGCCGTACCGAGATCACAGCGTCACGTAAAGATCTCACAGTTGCCGACCTGATCACCGAAGAAGATATGGTAGTAACCATCTCTCACGGTGGTTATGCCAAAACTCAGCCGCTGACTGACTACCAGTCTCAGCGTCGAGGTGGTAAAGGTAAATCTGCAGCGGCAATTAAAGATGAAGATTTCATCGAGCATCTGCTAATTGCCAATACTCACGACACGATTCTCTGCTTTACCGATAGGGGCAAAGTTTACTGGTTACGTGTATTCGAAATCCCTGTAGCTAGCCGTACTGCTCGTGGACGCCCAATCGTGAATATCCTTCCGCTGGATGAAGGTGAACGCGTAAGTACGATTCTACCGGTAGGTGAGTATGAAGAAGATAAGTTTATCTTCATGGCGACTGCATCCGGTACAGTTAAGAAAACATCTCTGACTAATTTCTCTCGTCCACGTTCCAGTGGTCTGATAGCACTTGATCTACTGGATGATGATCATCTGATCGGTGCCTCTATCACTGATGGTAATGATGACGTGATGCTGATGACCAGCGCAGGTAAGTCTATGCGCTTCAGCGAAGATGATGTTCGTCCAATGGGCCGTACAGCACGTGGTGTACGCGGCGTGAAGATGGATGAGGGTATTAAGGTTATCTCGCTTATCATCCCTAAAGAGGGTGGTAAGATCCTGACCGCTTCTGAAAACGGGTACGGTAAGAAAACTGATGTTAATGACTTCCCGGTTAAAGGCCGTGGTGGTCAGGGTGTCATTGCCCAGCAGTGTTCCGATCGTAATGGTCAGTTAGCGGGTGCTGTGCAGGTATTTGACGGCGATGACGTCATGCTGATCAGTGACCAAGGCACATTGGTTCGTACCGGTTGTGATGGTATTTCTGAACTGGGCCGAAACACACAAGGTGTAACTCTGATCCGTGTGGGTGATGATGAGCGTCTGGTCAGTGTGGCACGGATCGAGGAACCGGACGAAGAAGATGTGCCGGAAGGGGAAGTGGTTGAGGGTGAAGCAGATGAGCAAACTGCTGAAGCTGACAGCCAGCCTCCTGTAGAAGAGTAATTTCTACCAAGACAGTGCGGCGCTTAAGTGCCGCACTTTTTTATATTGTTAGAGTGAATTAAGTAGATGACACGTAAGTACAATTTCAGCGCAGGTCCTGCAGGCTTACCAGACGAGGTATTGCTACAGGCTCAGGAAGAACTTCTCGACTGGCATGGTAAAGGTCTTTCCATCATGGAAATGAGCCACCGCAGTAAAGAGTTTGTTTCTGTTGCTGAAACGGCTGAACAGGATCTGCGTGACCTGATGGGTATCAGTAGTGACTACAAGGTGCTGTTCCTTCAGGGTGGAGCCACAACACAGTTTTCAATGATTCCGATGAATCTCCTACGTGGTAAAAACAGTGCGGACTACATCAATACGGGTATCTGGTCGAAAAAAGCGATCAAAGAAGCTTCTCGTTTCTGTGATGTTAATGTTGTTGGCAGTAGCGAAGAGAATGGTTTTACGGCTGTTCCGACTCAAGATGCTCTGCAGCTAAATGCAGATGCCGCTTATCTGCACTATACACCTAACGAAACCATCGGTGGTTTGGAATTTGACTATGTTCCTCAGTCGGGGGATGTGCCGCTGGTAGCAGATCTGTCTTCAACCATTCTTTCTCGTCCTCTGGATGTGGATCAGTTTGGTTTGATCTACGCTGGTGCTCAGAAGAATATTGGTCCAGCAGGGCTTACAGTAGTTATTGTACGTGCAGATCTGCTGGGTAACGTGGTCGCTGGTGCGCCTACCATGTTCGACTATAAAGTCCACGCTGATGCGGATTCAATGAGTAATACACCACCAACATTTGGTTGGTATCTGGCGGGCCTCGTATTTAAGTGGCTGAAGGATCAAGGTGGTGTTAAGGCGATGGCAGAGATTAATCAGCGTAAGGCGGACAAACTATACTCCGCGATCGATACCAGTGATTTCTATGCTAACCCGATGGCGGTGGCAAACCGCTCTTGGATGAATGTGCCGTTTACGCTGGCTGATGATGCGCTGGATAAACTCTTCTTAGAACAGGCAGAAGAAGCTGGTTTATTGAATCTGAAAGGGCATCGTTCAGTGGGTGGGATGCGTGCAAGTATCTACAACGCAGTACCAGAAGCAGCGGTCGATGCATTGATCGACTTTATGCAGCAGTTTGAGAAGCAGCACGCTTAATGCCATCACAGGATAAGTAGAAGAGTATGAGTGAACAGGAAAAAGAACTACGCGTTCTACGTGATCAGATAGACAGTATTGATCGCCAGATTCATGAGTTGCTTAATCGCCGTGCAACCTGTGCGCAGAATGTGGCTGAAGTTAAGCAGAAATATCAGGGTGAAACCTCTGCAGTATTTTATCGCCCTGAACGTGAAGCTCAGGTATTACGTGCCGTTATGGAACGTAATGAAGGGCCGCTACCTGATAAAGAGGTGGCACGTCTATTCCGCGAAGTAATGTCTGTATGCCTGGCGCTTGAAGAGCCTATGCGTGTCGCTTTTCTAGGACCTGAGGGAACTTTTACTCAGCAGGCTTCTATGAAACATTTTGGACATTCTGCGCGTAATTTGCCGATGCAGTCTCTAAAAGATGTCTTTCGTGAAGTTCAATCTGGTGCTGCACACTATGGCGTAGTACCAATTGAAAACTCTTCAGAGGGTGTTGTTAGTCACACTTTGGATCTGTTCAAACAATATGATCTGAAAATCTGTGGCGAAGTAGAGGTCCCTGTTCATCTACATCTGCTCCTGAACAAGGGAGATGATCTTGATGGGATCAAGCGAATCTACTCTCATCAGCAATCATTGGCCCAGAGTCGCGATTGGCTAGATGCCCGTTATCCGAAGGTAGAGAAAGTAGCGGTTAGCTCAAATGCTGAAGCTGCTCGTATTGCTGCTCAGGAAGGCAATGGTTGTGCTGCGATTGCAGGTGACATGGCCGCTGACTTGTATGATCTTGATGCGGTTATTAAGAATGTTGAAGATCAGGCGGATAACTCTACACGTTTCCTTATTATTGGCGACCAGGATGTAGGGCCGAGCGGAGATGATAAAACTTCAATTCTGATCTCGGTGCCGAATACACCAGGTGCTTTATACCAGCAATTAGAACCGTTCCAGCGTTATCAGCTGAGTCTGACGCGAGTTGAAACTCGCTCGTCTTCAAAGAACTCATTGTTTTATATCGACTTTGAAGGGCATTGCGAAGATGAGTTGGTGCAACAAGCATTGTCTGAATTAGCAAAAGGCAGTGTTGAACTTAAAGTGTTGGGCTCATATCCTCGCGCTGTACTCTAAGTAGAAAACCGAGTGGAAGACCTATGAGCTGTGATTATATCTCTCTAGCAACACCAGGTGTGCAAGATCTGCATCCGTATCTTCCGGGCAAGCCTGCTGATGAGCTGGAGAGAGAACTCGGGCTGACTGATGTTGTAAAGCTTGCCAGTAATGAAAACCCATTGGGGCCTTCACCAAAGGTAACTGAGGTTTTACAACAGCAGCTTGCGGGGCTTTCACTATATCCCGATAGTGGCGGCTACCGTTTAAAGCAAGCACTTTCTGAAAAGTTCGGTTTAGCCGCGGAGCAGATCACGCTTGGCAATGGTTCGAATGATGTACTTGAGCTGATTGCGCGGGCCTATCTACGTTCAGGTGATGAAGTTATCTACTCGGAATATGCTTTTGTTGTGTATTCGATAGTCACTCAAGCCTGCGGTGCTAAAGCTGTTGTAACGCCTTCTAAAGCTTGGGGGCATGATCTGGATAAGATGCTTGCGTCAATTACAGATCGTACAAGAATTATTTTTATCGCTAATCCAAACAACCCCACAGGGACTTGGATTGAGCGTGAGCAGTTGCAGGCATTCTTGGATCAAGTGCCTGAGCAAATCATTGTGGTTCTGGATGAGGCTTATACTGAATATGTTGCTTCGTCTGAGTTTCCTAATGGTCTGCAGTTATTGGATCAATACCCGAATCTGGTTGTAACTCGTACATTCTCCAAAGCCTATGGCCTGGCGGGTTTACGGGTAGGCTATTCGGTATCCAATCAACAGATAGCTAATGTGTTAAGCCGCGTTCGCCAGCCGTTCAACGTCAATAATCTTGCGTTGCTAGGGGCAGAAACTGCTTTAGATGATGAAGTTCATCTGGAAAAAACTGTGCAAGTGAACAGAGCGGGATTAGCGTTATTTGAAGAGCAGTTAAGCCAATTAGGCTTGGAGTATATCCCATCCGTTGGGAACTTTATTACAGTCGATATGGCTGTAGATGCGATGCCAATATATCAGGCGATGCTGGAGCAGGGCGTGATTGTCCGTCCACTGGCTAATTACGCGATGCCAAATCATCTGCGTATCAGTATCGGTACACAGCCAGAAAATGAGCGTTGCCTGGCTGTATTGGCGAAAGTGGTAGAGAAACGTTGAGTTATAAAATAAATACAACACTCATCATAGGTTTAGGGCTGATCGGTGGATCGTTAGCGAAGGTGCTACGACATAACCGGCAGTTTGGCCAAATAATAGGGTTTGATCGGGACTCTGACGAAACTCAGCTGGGAGTGGAGTCGGGTGTGATCGATAGTGCCGCTACCAGCTTGCCGGATGCAGTATCAATTGCTGACCTGATCATTCTGGCTGTACCGGTTAAGGCAATGGAAAACGTGTTGACCGATATAGCGCCATTTATATCGGAAGAAACACTGATAACAGATGTGGGTAGTACCAAGGCCAATGTGGTCGCAGCTGCGCATCGTGTTTTTGGAACTATTCCTACTGGGTTTGTGCCGGGGCACCCTATTGCTGGTTCAGAAAAGAGTGGTGTGGCTGCGGCGGACGAAACGCTATTTGAACAGCATAAAGTTATTCTGACCCCTTTAGCAGAATCTTCATCTGCAGCAGTTACAATCTTGACCTCAATGTGGCAATCAACTGGTGCTGAGGTGCTGGTGATGGAGATTGATAAGCATGATGAGGTTTTAGCTGCCACCAGTCATCTACCGCATATGCTGGCTTTTTCTCTGGTTGATACTCTGGCTCAGGAACAAGATAACAATACAGATATTTTCCGTTATGCAGCGGGAGGTTTCCGAGACTTCACCCGGATTGCAGGTAGCGATCCGACCATGTGGCACGATATCTGTCTGGCAAATAAAGATGCGCTTTTGACTCAGCTTGATCGGTTTACGACAGGTTTAGCGAATCTTAGAACGGCAATTGAATGCAGTGATAGCGAAACGATGCTGGGAACATTTACCCGGGCACGCGCTGCAAGAGAACATTTTTCAAGAATTCTTTCTGGTACAGCATATTCACAAGATATGAGCGATAAACAAGTAACCTTCCGTGCCCAGCCTGGTGGCAGCGTGAGTGGAAAAATCCGAGTTCCAGGTGATAAATCAATCTCCCACAGATCTATTATGCTGGGTTCACTAGCTGATGGTGTGACTGAGGTAACTGGCTTCCTTGAAGGTGAGGATAGTCTGGCAACGCTGCAGTCCTTCCGTGATATGGGTGTTGTTATTGAAGGTCCAAATGATGGCGAAGTGACCATTTATGGTGTGGGTTTGAACGGATTGAAAGAGCCGCCGGGTCCACTGTATGTCGGTAACTCCGGAACTTCAATGCGTCTACTGTCAGGCCTGCTGGCAGCTCAAGCTTTTGATACAGAGCTGACTGGTGATGCTTCCCTGACTAAGCGTCCCATGGGGCGTGTAGCTGATCCATTGCGTCTAATGGGAGCTGAGATTGAAACGGCTGAGAATGGTCGTCCACCACTGAAAATTAAGGGTGGTCAGGCGCTTTCTGGCATCCATTACGATATGCCTATGGCCAGTGCTCAAGTTAAATCCTGCCTGTTGTTGGCAGGTCTTTATGCAGATGGCGAAACATCGGTAACAGAACCTGCTCCAACCCGTGACCATACTGAGCGTATGCTGACTGGGTTTGGTTATCCGGTTAAACAGAATGGTTCAACTGCGGCTGTAAGTGCTGGGGGCCAACTGCATGCTTCCCGTATCGATGTGCCCGCAGATATCTCCTCGGCAACGTTCTTTATGGTTGCTGCTGCAATTGCTCCAGGGTCGGATCTGACACTTGAGCATGTGGGTATCAATCCTACGCGTATCGGCATTATCAATATTTTACGTCTGATGGGTGCTGATCTTGAGCTTCTGAACGAGCGTGAAGTCGGTGGTGAGCCTGTTGCTGATATCCATATTCGATACGCGCCTCTTAAAGGTATTCATATTCCTGAAGATCAGGTACCGCTGGCTATCGATGAGTTCCCTGCGCTGTTTGTTGCTGCGGCATGCGCTGAAGGAACCACGGTGGTTTCAGGTGCGGAAGAGCTGCGTGTAAAAGAGAGTGATCGTATCCAGGCCATGGTTGATGGTTTGAAAACTCTGGGCGTAGATATTGAAGGCACTCCGGATGGCGCGATCATTAAAGGCGGTCCAATGGGTGGTGGCGTGATTGAAAGCCATGATGATCACCGTATTGCGATGTCTTTCTGTGTTGCGTCTTTGCGCGCTACTGACACTATTACGATCAATGAGTGTGCGAATGTAGCAACATCTTTCCCCGGATTTGTGGAACTGGCTCAAACAGCTGGCATTAAGGTTGAGAAGGAGGAGGGCTGATGTCTACCGGACAGGTGCCCGTAATTACCGTTGATGGCCCAAGTGGGTCAGGTAAAGGAACTATCTGCCAGTTGTTGGCGCGAGAGTTAGATTGGGAGCTGCTGGATAGCGGCGCCCTTTATCGTTTGGTTGGTTTGGCAGCGCGTCATCATGGTGTTGATCTCGATGATGAAGATGCCTTGGTTGTGCTGGCTGCGCATCTTGATGTGCAGTTTGTTGCCCGTGAAGATGATACCGTTCAGATCATTCTGGAAGGTGAAGAGGTCACTGACGCGATCCGTACTGAAGCTGTTGGTAAAGATGCATCCATTGTTGCGGCTATCCCTTCAGTGCGTGATGCACTGCTGGAGCGTCAGCGAGCATTTGCTGAAATGCCGGGGCTCATTGCTGATGGGCGAGATATGGGAACGGTGGTTTTCCCTGCTGCAGCCTTGAAAATTTATCTGGATGCGAGCGCTGAAGAGCGCGCGGTACGGCGTTATAACCAGTTGATAAACAAGGGACTGGGTGCTAGTCTTCAGGCTATATTAGAGGATATTCAAGCGCGTGATGATCGTGATATGAACCGCTCTGTTGCTCCTCTTAAGCCCGCGGCGGATGCAGTAATTCTTGATACGACTAAAATGTCTATTGAAGAGGTCCTAGCCGCTGTAATGGATGAGGCGAGGCACAAAGGGCTTCGTTGATACCCTCTACTGACTGAAAGCGGGATGAAACTGATATGAGCGAAAGCTTTTCGGAACTGTTTGAAGAGAGTCTTCAAGAGCTGGAAATGGCACCCGGTGCCATTGTTACAGGTACGGTGATCGCCATTGATAATGACTTTGTTATTGTTAATGCAGGTCTTAAATCTGAAGGTGTTATCCCAGTTAGTCAGTTTCTGGATGAGAAGGGTGAGCTAACCATTGCCGAAGGTGACGAAGTTAAAGTCGCCTTGGAAGCGGTTGAAGATGGTTATGGCACAACTCAACTTTCCCGTGAAAAAGCTAAGCGTGCGGAAGCCTGGACTGAACTGGAATCAGCTTATGAAGCTGATCAAATAGTTAAAGGTCATATTACAGGTAAGGTCCGTGGCGGTTTTACAGTCAACGTCAATTCTATAAATGCCTTCCTGCCAGGGTCACTGGTAGATGTCCGCCCTTTGCGTGATACCAGTCATCTGGAAACGCAGGAGCTAGAATTCAAATTAGTTAAGCTGGATGCCAAACGTAACAATATTGTGGTTTCGCGACGTGCAGTATTGGAAGCAGCATACAGTGAAGAGCGCGAGAAACTGCTTGCCAGCCTCAAAGAAGGTCTGGTTGTTAAAGGCGTTGTTAAAAATATCACCGACTACGGTGCCTTCATTGATCTGGGCGGCATCGATGGCCTGCTTCATATTACTGATATCGCCTGGAAGCGTGTTAAGCATCCAAGTGAATCATTAAGTGTCGGGCAGGAGCTTGATGTACAGGTTCTGCGCTTTGATAAAGAGAAAAATCGAGTGTCTCTTGGTCTGAAGCAACTGACCGATGATCCTTGGACACAGTTGATCTCCAACTATGCAGTGGGTGCAAAAGCTACGGCTAAGGTAACCAATCTGACCGATTACGGCTGTTTCGCTGAGATTGAAAACGGCATTGAAGGTTTGATCCATGTCTCTGAAATGGATTGGACCAATAAAAATGTACATCCATCTAAGATGGTACAGGTGGGTGATGAGATTGAAGTGATGTTGTTGGATATTGACCAGGAGCGTCGTCGAATATCTCTCGGCATGAAGCAGTGTAAGCCTAACCCATGGCAGGAGTTTTCCAGTCAGCATAAAAAAGGCGATAAGCTTACAGGCAAAATCCGTTCGATTACTGATTTTGGTGTGTTTGTCGGCCTGGAAGGTGGTATCGATGGTCTGGTTCACCTATCTGATATTTCCTGGGATGATACCGGTGAAAATGCTGTAAAAGAGTATAAGAAGGGCGATGAAGTAAGCACAGTTGTTCTTTCTATCGATTCTGAGAGAGAACGTATTGCTCTGGGTATTAAGCAGCTGGATTCTGATCCGTTTACCAGTTACACGTCAGATAATGGTAAAGGTGCAATCGTTAAGGGTTCTGTTTCCGCGGTAACCGATAAAGCACTCAGCGTATCTCTAGCAGAGGGCGTGGAAGCGAGCTTGCGAATCGGAGATGCTTCCAGAGAAAGAATTGATAGCCTGTCGGATCACTTTAAAGAGGGTGATGAGATAGAGGCTGTCATCAGCAATATTGATCGTCGTAACCGGGTTATTTCGCTGTCAATCAAACAGCTTGAGGTTGAACAGCAGAAACAGGCTATGGATCAGATCAGTCAGCAGTCTGAAAATGTGATTTCAGGTCCTACAACTATTGGTGATCTGATTAAAGCGCAAATGCAGAAAGGTGACTCGAAATAATCACTGTCGGCAGTTAGGGATCAAGGGAGTTTGTTATGACTAAATCCGAACTGATTGAATTACTGGTTGATCGTCATGATCAACTGTCAGTTAAGGATATTGAACTGTCAGTTAAGACCATGCTGGATCACATGACGGAATCTTTATCTCAGGGCAACCGTATTGAGATTCGTGGTTTTGGCAGCTTTTCGCTGCACTACCGTGCGCCCCGCACAGGGCGAAATCCTAAAACGGGCGAATCCGTTTCTTTGGATGCTAAATATGTTCCTCACTTCAAGCCTGGGAAGGAGTTGAGAGAACAGGTGAATGACTCAATTAATAATTAAGATTTGAGGTTTTAAAGGTGCGCTTTGTAAAAACATTGATCGTGGGTTTGTTGTGTTTAGCGGTGATGATGGTGGGCATCATGTTTACTATTCATAACACCGACAAAGTAACCATTGATCTAGTATTTGTACAGCTACCAGAAGCCAGCTTATCGCTGTGGTTGATTGCAACTTTTGTTCTGGGTGGTTTTCTGGGTGTGTTGTTAAGTACGTTGACTATTCTGATGTTACGTACTCGTTTGGGATCGGCACGCCGTAAGATTAATACAACGCAGAAAGAGATTGATCAATTGAGAGTATCTACCCTCAAAGATGCCGTTTAATACTGATAACTATCTACTGATCGTCCCCCTTTTTATTGCCGTTGGGATTGGATGGTGGTTAGGTCGAAGGCAGGCTACAGCAGTCAAATCCCGGCCATCACCCAGTCTGAGCAAAGAATATTTCACAGGTCTGGATTATCTCCTTAATGAGAAAATGGATGAAGCCATTGAAAGCTTCATCCGTGCTTTGGAAATAAATTCAGACACTATCCCTGCGCATCTCTCTCTAGCCAAACTGTTCCGACGTAAAGGCGATGTAGACAGAGCAATTCAGATACATCAAAACCTTCTTGCCCGCCCTGATCTAAATCGAAGTGATTTCATGCGTATCCAGATGGCCCTGGCGCGCGACTATTACGCTGTTGGTTTGTTGGATCGAGCTGAAAATTTACTGCAGGAGATTATTAAATCTCCATCGAAGGGAGTGAAGGAGAAAGCACAGCTTCTGCTTATTAAACTCTATGAAAAAGAGGGTGAGTGGCAAAATGCCCTCGATGTGGCTGAGCAGTTAGGCCAGGAAGCTCGGCGCAATATAGCCACAGAATTGGCTCATTATTGCTGTGAGTTGGCTGAGCTTGCGATCTCTGCTCGCCAGAATAAGAAAGCTGGGAACTACCTGAAAAAAGCACTCCAATTTGAAGCGGGTAATGTGCGTATTAGTTTGCTTCAAGCTCGTATCGCCATGGAGAACGAGCAATGGAAGTCAGCGATCAAACATCTAAAGTCTGTTAGTAAACAGGACAGATTGTTTGTATCTGAAACCGTTCAGCCCTTAAAACAGTGTTTTCAGCAGGCGGGTTCACAGAAAGATTACATTGAATACCTCCGGACTAGCCTGGCCCAATCACCCTCCACATCAGTCATGATTGCGCTGGCGGATGAAGTAAAGGGAGAGCGTGGTGTTTATGCTGCAGGTAGTTTTATTACGGAAGAGTTGAAAAGGCGCCCTTCTGTAAAAGGTTTTAATAGCTTGATCGATCTTCATATAGAATACGGCTCGGAAACTGCAAAGGATAGCTTAAAGGTGCTGCGTGGTCTGACCGGGCAGTTGGAGTTATCCAAGCCTGTGTACCGCTGTAACAGTTGTGGCTTCTCAGGTCGTACTTTGTCGTGGCAGTGCCCTTCATGCAAAAGCTGGGGAACTACAAAGCCAATTCAAGGGCTTGAAGGCGAATAATAGAATTTTTAGGAACATATATGTCTGTAGATAAGAAACGAGTTGTAGTCGCTCTTGATTACCCTGATAAAGAACAAGCGTTGGCAATGGCTCAGCAGCTTGATCCAGCTAAGTGCAGGGTGAAAGTGGGTAAAGAGCTTTTTACTCGTTGTGGGCCAACTATTGTTGAGTCTCTGCACGCATCAGGATTTGATGTTTTTCTGGATCTGAAATTTCACGATATTCCAAATACGACAGCGAAAGCAGTCCGAGCTGCTGCTGAAATGGGCGTGTGGATGGTAAATGTTCATGCTTCAGGTGGGCGTCGTATGATGGAAGCCGCGAGAAATGAACTGGAACAGGTTAATGGTGCAAATACACTGCTGATCGGGGTGACGGTACTTACGAGTATGGAGCGTTCTGATTTGGCTGATCTGGGCTTGGATATCGATCCACTGGAACAGGTAAAGCGTCTGGCAAAACTGACAGAACAGAGTGGCCTTGATGGCGTAGTTTGTTCTGCCCAGGAAGTAAAACCTCTACGTGAAGTGATTGGCGCAGATTTTAAACTGGTAACACCGGGAATTCGTCCAGCGGATGCGGAAGTGGGTGACCAGAAACGCATAATGACCCCAGTAGATGCGATTAAGGCCGGTAGTGATTATCTAGTGATTGGTCGACCTATTACAAAAGCTGAATCACCGATTGACTCGCTGGCGCGAATCGATGCTGATCTGGCGCCTTTGCTCTAGCTTTGGTAATTAAGCTCCATTGCTTTAACCACAAGAGCAGGTTATAAATAAGCTTGGCACATGGATGATGCCAAGCATTAAAACAAGTAAAAGGAATTTACTATGAAACTCCGTTCATTAAGAGCGCTACTGTTAGCGTTTGCCTGCTTCTTCTCTTTCCCTGTCTTTGCGACCAGTGTTGATATCAACACCGCTTCTGCGGAACAGTTAGCCCAATCCCTAAAAGGTGTTGGGCCTGCTAAAGCGCAATCTATCGTTACTTACAGGGAAATGCATGGGCCTTTCCAATCCGTTGATCAGTTAGTCGAAGTGAAAGGTATTGGAGCGGCGACAGTTAATAAGAACCGCGAGTTAATAATGGTGGGTTCTCCAACACCAGATAAAGAAAAACAGGAATAAAGTTTGTTAATCAGGAGGCAGACTTAAGACTGCCTCCTGATTAACTATTGTTAGTGAGACATCTTGTTGTGGGTTTTTGAAAAAGTGCTGGCACTTTAAAGACATTAAATAACACATGCAGCTTATTTACAGCCATGCTGCTCCTCTAACCCCGCTAGAGTCACCATGTGTCGCTTTCATAATTGGAGTGGTTACCCGATCCGAAAAAACGTATTTGCCTAAGTAAGCATCTATTTGGCTATAAATTCTGTCCTGATTTGATAGTCCACCACCCAACACAATTACTTCTGGGTCCAGTATATTGATTACTGATGCTAGGGCTTTAGCTAACTGCTCAATATATAGATTGCAGAACTTTACCGCTTGTTCCGAACCTTCATCAGCTGCCGTCCAGATCCCTTCAGCATTTCTTTGAACAGAGTTGTGCAGGCTATAGGCTTTGGAGAAACCTGGGCCGGAAAGAAAGGTTTCTATGCAATCGTCTTTTCCGCAATAACAGTCTCTGCCTGGCAGGTCATCAGCGCATAACCATGGCAGTGGATTATGGCCCCATTCACCGCAGATGGCATTGGGCCCCTGAAGTAACTGTTTGTTGATAATAATCCCGCCACCAACACCTGTTCCCAGAATGACGCCGAAAACCGAGTTATAGTTTTGTCCACTTCCATCAGTGGCTTCAGATAGCGCAAAACAATCGGCGTCGTTGGCCAGTTTAACTTGGCGGTCTAATTGGTCTTCCAAATCCTTATCTAGCCTCTGTCCTATCAGGCAGGTTGAGTTGGCGTTTTTGATCAAGCCGCTGGCGGGAGATATGGCGCCAGGAATCCCTATGCCGATACTTGTAGCAGTGATATTACACTTAGCTTCGCAGTCACGGATCAGCTGTACTAATGCAGTTACTGTTTTTGGATAGCTGTCCTGTGGTGTAGCAACTCTTTCGCGGTAAATCTCATTTGAGGATTCGTCAATTGCGATTATCTCAATCTTTGTGCCGCCGAGATCGATACCAATCCGCATGATATGGCTCCCGTTAAAACCATTTTAAAAAGCCTTTTCACCACAGAGGCACAGAGGTCACAGAGAACAAAAGCTAATGTAGCCGGGCTAAACAGTAAGTTTTCAGATTACCGAGGTGCTAGCCATAGAAAGGTAGAATTTACTTAGAAAAAGTATTTTCTTAGTGCCCTCAGTGCCCCTGTGGTAAACCTAATATTAAAGTACAAAGGCTAATGTAACGGGGATAAACAGTAAACTTCCTATATTGCCAAGCAGAACAATAGAGGCAACCTGATGTGGTTCCTGGTTATAGCGTTCTGCCACCATGTAGTTCAGAACTGCCGGCGGTAGTGCGCCAAATACAACCAGATAAGCAAATTGTGTTTCGTCTAGTTGCAGGAATTGCTGGCAAATAACAGCGATGATTATGCCGCTCATAGGGCAAAGGATTGCGCTGTAGGTGCCGATGCGCCAGTTCGAGAAATCCACACTGGTCATACGTACCCCCAAAGCAAACAGCATCAGTGGGATTGCTATCTGTCCCAGCATCTCAATAAAGGTATGCACGGCTTTAGGAATTGCTAGATCAAACCCGCTCCAGACCAGGCCTAGAATAGTAGCCAGGATCATGGGCATCCGCAGTAGATTAAGCAGTCGGGTTTTATGATCGAGTATGTAGATGCCTACTGTGAAGTGCAGCAGGTTTTCTACCAGAAACAGTACTACAGCAGCTTGCAGCGCATTTTCACCAAAGGCCAGCACGACCAAAGGAATCCCAAGATTACCGCTGTTACTGAACATCATGGGGGGGATAAAGGTTTTGGGATGAACCTTTAAAAGTTTACAGAACGGTAAAAGCAGTAGGCCAGAACCTAGCACAATAACGGCGGCGCCAATGGCTAGGGATTGGTATTTGATCAGATCAAAAGATTCGGCAGATAGGACAGCGAAGATCAGTGCGGGAACGAATATATCAATATTGATCTGATTCGCCACATTCATATCTGGGCTGTGACGGCGGGCATAGAAAAAACCCACGGTGACGATCGCCACCAGTGGGAAAACGGTCAGGAAAATCCTTTCCAATAAAAGAGTTTGTGTTTCCATTAAGGTTGTTTCCTCAAATTAAGGGATATACACGAAACTCGTTTGACCGGAGGGCGTACTTACTAATTTCTAGTCGTACTCTTTACCTGTTGGTACTACCAATACAGGAACCTTAGCGTTACGAATTACCTGCTGTCCTGTATGACTATGGTGACCAAAACGGTTTTCTGCACCCAGAATAATCATATCTGCATCAAAGGATGTAGCAGCTTCCAGAATCGAATCAGTATGATTTCCTTCAGCGACTACGTGCTCAACATTTAATACTACAGGTTGATCCAGGCTTTGTAGTTCTTCTGCGCAGAACTTTTCGATGCGCTCTTGCATGGTTTTGTGGATCTCAGAGATGCCTTCGTCATGCATTTTCTTGATCAGATCTTCAGAGACGTAGTTCTGAATGAGGGCGTGCCCCATTTCACCCATAGGCTCTACAACGTGTAGCATGATGATTTTTGCATCTGTCAGGCTAGCTTGCTTAACAGCCTGGCGGAAAACAGGTCGGGTATGCTTACCCAAAGAAGTTGCGTAAAGAATAGTTTTGATATTTGGAAGAGCCATGATCAGTTTCCTATAATGCTGTAAGACTAAAGTATTGTGTTGCGATCATTCTAGCACTTAGCTTTTAAGGTCTAAGAAATACTCAGTATTTAATAGACCTAGCTCAATATTTAGTGAGTGATGCTTCATTAATGAGGTGTGCCACACCCACAACGAGATTTTGGTGTTTTACCAATGCCCGGGTTAAAGCTATTTGTTGGGTCAAGGCTTACGTAGAAATCCTGTAGTCCCTGTTCCGCTTCGTAAAGATGGCCAACGTTATGCTCAGCTGGGTATTTAGCCCCTTTCTCTTTGAGCAGGTCCAGCATCATCTTTTTAACTTTCTTGCCGTCAGCGCCTTTCTTCAGAATATAGTCCTGATGGAAAACGTGGCACATAAAGTGACCGTAATAAAGCGAATGCACAATGTGCTGGCTGATCTCTTCTGGAAGCTTTTCAACCCAATCAGGATCGTTACGGCGCAGCGCGATATCCAATGCAAGAATATCTTCTACTTCATGCTGGTGGATAATCTGATAACGAATAGCTGCACCTGCCGCTGCAAAGCGATGTAGATACGCTTTTTTTGCTTCATCGGCATCACATTTAAAGTAGTCACCTTGTGAGCTATTCGCGAAGAAACGCTTTAGATATTCATTTGCTTCGGTAATACCCACATCGCTCATCTTTAAAATAAGATAGTGTTCGTACCTCTCACGATAATCACGCATACGTTTTGGCAGGATATTTGGCCAAAACTTACTCATAATTTGCATGGCACGATCCGGGATATCCTTTGGCAAGAAACTAATCTTGTTAAGATAAGCCGAGATGCGACCTTTCATCGCAAACAAGCGAGGTAGAGGATCAGTACCGAAGTAATTGATCATCATGAAGGTGTCTTTCCCATACTTCTCAGCGATATCGTAGATGTCGCGGTGCATGTACTCCGCCACTTCAGGTAGATTCTTAAAGTTCTGAAGGATATGACGACGAATCTCTGTCAATTCATCTGCGCTGTTGGTGCCTATGTAGTAAACCTGCTCTTTCTGAGCAACAGGGAAGGTATCAAGACGTACGGCGAATACACCAACCTTACCCGCGCAACCACTCGATTCATACAAGCGGCTGGTGTCAGCGTTGTAACGTGCTGGAGAGTCAGCATCAACATCACGGACTATCTCTGGATAGTCGTTTGCTGACGCTTTCTGATCACTTGGTTTTACATCACTATCTGAGAAGTTGTGCTCTTCCAGATTAGTTAGGATCTCCTCAGGTGTTTCACCCAGATCGATGCCAAGATGGTTTACCAGTTCCAGTTCCCCTTCATCATTCAGCTGGGCAAACAAAGATAGTTCTGTATAGGCAGGGCCTCGTTGTACCAGAGCGCCGCCAGAGTTGTTAGCGATACCGCCGACGATAGATGCACCAATACAGGAAGAACCGATAACAGAGTGCGGAGCACGGTTGATCGGTTTAAGCAGCTTTTCCAGCGTAAACAGGGTAGAACCTGGAAAGCTGATAATCTGTTTGCCTTCATCAAGCAGGTAGATTTTACTCATTCGGGTAGTATTGATAACAATGATATCGCGATCATAATCATCACCACTCGGAGTGGAACCTTCTGTCAGGCCAGTATTGGCTGCCTGCATGATAACAATCATATCTGCTTTCACGCATGCTTTTAGCACCTTCCACTGCTCTAACAGAGTTGTGGGGAAAACTACTGCTAACGCTGAACCCTGACCGGAGCGAAAACCTGTGCGGTAATGTTCTGTCTGGTTATCACCAGTCAGTACATTTTTTTCTCCTAGAATGGAGATCAGCTCATCAAGAAAACCGTGGTTAGACATACTTAAACTCTCAAGCATTGTTTAACTAATTATATTTGTCAGCCTCTCTCTGTTCGCATCCGCTACAGAGGAGGCTGATCACGTATTTAGCTATATGCGACTGTCGGCAGCCAAAGAACCAGTTGCGGCCAGAATACCAGTACCAATAGTGCAACCAGCTGCAGAATGATGAATGGAATAACACCTTTGTAGATGTCTGTAATCTTCACATTCGGTGGGCAAACACCTTTCAGGTAGAAGAGGGCGAACCCGACGGGGGGGGTGAGGAACGAGGTTTGTAAGGCCATGGCGACAAGCATGACGAACCAAACCAGTTCTGGATTATCAATGCCTGGTGCAGTGATATCCAGCCCCAATGCTGAGATAACGGGTGCCAGCAATGGCAGAATGATCAGCGTGATTTCGATCCAGTCCAGGAAGAAACCAAGCAGGAAGATTACACCAAGAATAAAGAAGATGATGCCATACGGGCCGAAAGGAAGCCCCGTCAGGAACTCTTCAATCATTTCATCACCGCCCAGTTCACGCAGAACCAGGGCAAAACAGGTTGCACCGATGAAGATAGCGAAGATGTAAGCGGTGGTATTCATTGTCCCGCCAACAACCTCGTGCAGTACTTTAAAACTGAACTTGCGGTTGTACATCGCTAACATTGTCGCACCGAAGGCACCTACACCTGCAGCTTCTGTTGGAGTGGCAATACCAGCAAAGATTGAGCCCAGTACGACGCAGATGAGCAGTACAGTTGGAAGTACATCTTTTAGTACATTAAAGACAATACCTGCTGTTACTGGTTTGGCATCTGCAGGTACAGGGAGATCTGTTGGCTTAATAAAACCACGTACCAGAATATAGACGATATAGAATGCGCCCAACATTAGTCCTGGGAATACTGCACCCATGAACAGGTCGCCAACGGACAGACCTAGCTGATCTGCCATAATTACCAGCATGATGCTTGGTGGAATCAGGATGCCCAGTGTACCGGCAGAAGCGATTGTGCCCAGTGCCAGTGGCATGTTGTAGCCCTGTTTAGTCATCGCAGGCAGAGACATAACTGCCAGCAGAACTACGGAAGCGCCGATAATACCAGTTGAGGCAGCTAGAATGATGCCGATAGCGGTAACTGTAATTGCCAGGCCACCGTGAACGCGACCAAACAGCTCTTGCATCGATTTCATCAGGCGTTCTGCTACGCCAGATTTATCCAGCATAATCCCCATAAATATGAACATGGGGAGAGCCACCAGAATCCAGTTTTCCATGATGGTCCAGAGACGGTTCACCACCAGTCCCAGTGTGGTGTAATCCAGACCTGTCATTGTATCCATGTAGGTGTCAGTAAACTGACCCAGAAAAGCAAAGATAATACCGATGCCACCTAGAACCCAGGCTACCGGAATACCTGTAAAAAGAAGCGCGATGAACGACAGGAACATCGCGATTACGAGAACTTCATTCGCATCCATCAGTCGTCACCCTTAATCAGTAAAGTAATATCTCTAATAAAGCGGGAAATCACAGCAAGGGCCAACAAGCCAAAGCTTACGGGGATTACCCCTTTAATCAGCCAACGCCATGGCAGACCAGATTCAGCTTCTGAGCCCTCGTTAACACGGTAGGATTCAGCAACAAAATCCAGACTCTGGAAAAAGATAATGAAAATGAACGGCAGCACCATTGTTGGGATGCTGATAACTTCGATAAGGCGCTTGGTTTTAGCTCTTAATCGAGAGTAGAACAGATCGACGCGGATATGGGAGTTGGTCGTTTGTGCGTAAGAGAGACCAAACATCACACCGATGGAATACAGATGCCACTGAAGCTCTTCCAGAGCAATCAAGCCGCTGGCAAAACCTTTACGCAGGATAACCTGCAACATAATGACCAGCACCAGAACAACATAAGCCCAAGCGATTGTGAGACCGAGTCGCTGAATAAACTTATCGATAGCATCAGCGAGTGGGACTGGGGTCAGTTTTTCG
>NZ_JAAEQH010000017.1 GCF_024231755.1 Neptuniibacter sp. | reverse complement strand
GGGACGGGGTATGCTCGGGGCCTGCATGGCTACTCAAGCACTCCGCGTGGATACAGTCAGCCACAATTCCCTCATTATGACAACCAGCAGTTCCAATGCAGTGGATATCAGCAGATGGTCCTGGCTATTATTGGGGCTGCCGGCCGAAGGCTGGGGTGGCCCCCTATAGTAATGATGTTAGATAGTTAGGTCCGAGTTCCGATATGTGCATAGTGTGGTGTCATGCCGATAGTGTACATAGGAGTTTGTAATGATTCATTGCCTGTGTATGCATTAATTGAACTTCGCGCCTAGTAAGGCGACACATGTAAATTTTCGTGTGTTTCCTGCCCTACTGTTTTCGCCCGTTTGGATCGTTCTTGTTTTCCTATCCACTGCTCATTTTCTGCTTGCTTCGCTTGGTTGGTTTTGTAATTGCTCTGCTCAGTAAAGTTCATTTAAACTCAGCCCCAACATTACATATAGGCAACAAGCGCCTGTTTTTAGTTTGTTTCTAGTTTACGTACAAGTTCTATTGAGCCTCTGATAGGAGCGTTTTGTTGTTGAGGCGCTTTGCCTGTGTATTATGTATAGCGCCATGTTCTAACGTTCTATAGATTGATTATTGTCGGGAATGGGTGCCATGTGCGGCTCCGCTCCATTATTAGTCAGCTCGCTGGTTTCTGTTTGATGCAGCAGAGCTCCATTATTACGGAAACTCTCAACAGCAGCCTTGTGCAGCCTCTTGTTTGTTTCCGTGTTCGCTTTAGCCTGTTTGATTATTGATCCATCAGTGAGAGAGTAGTCAGTTAGTGTAAGGTGTGGGACTAGACGCGAGTGGCTGCTCTCAAGCGGCTGCTCCGTGTTCGCTTACTCTCTTGATATTACTATTATTTCTGCTGCATACCTACGCGTCTTAATAAACTATTATTACGATTTGATCACACTTCGCAATTGATTACCAGTCAGACCGAAACGTATCGGGTGATCCGCGATTCTGATAGACATCCAGGTCTAAGATCTTAAGCTACTGCTTTTGAACAAAGTCCATAAG
>NZ_JAAEQH010000016.1 GCF_024231755.1 Neptuniibacter sp. | reverse complement strand
CCTTGTACTTCTGCATAGTCTCTTCAAGAATCGCTTCGGCCTGATGGCCTGCTGACGCCATTAACGTATCGTCGTAATCCAGTGAGATCATCGACAGTACAACGTCTTTCACCAAAGGGTGCGCAGAGCGGATAAAGGATTCAGAACAACAGGTACATTCCAGTCCGTGCAGCCACAGCACAGGGGTACGTTCCTTGGTTTCCATGGCATTGGCAATACGCGGTGCAAACGCAGGGCCCAGGCCTAATGCAGCAGCGGTCAGGCTACAATACTTCAGGAAACTGCGACGGGTAATCCCCTGTCGCCGCATGACTTCGTAAAAGGTCTCTAATTGGGACATTCGGTCCTCCGGCAGTGATACCGCTGAAGTTACACTTACCTCAAATTTGCACGGCCAATGGTCTTGGTTTTTGTTCTGATGTAAGTTGCGTTCAGCTATTATTTTTCTAGGCTATGTTCGGATTAACTGTTGTTGAATCGAAAAGAGCCTGTTTTCGTTAAGGTTTTCTGGAGTATCCATAAACCTGAACCAACCTAGGTAGTGTTCCAAGTATTTTGTGGCTACTCCGTGAAACCGTTTTATCCACGCTTTCAGACGGCTGTGATAGGCGTTAACATTTTGAATGTGAAAGACTTTATCTATCACCTTAACTCCT
>NZ_JAAEQH010000015.1 GCF_024231755.1 Neptuniibacter sp. | reverse complement strand
CAGGCATGCTGGTTGCCTGTCGAAAATCATTAACAAAGTGATTCAGTTGCTCTGTAAGCCCCGTAGGGTGGGTTCTAAAACGACCATCTACTTTGTCAGTCAGCTTGAAAAGGTCTCGACATTTCACTGCGCTGACTTTCGCGTATCTGGTCGCTTTATAACCCACTGAAAAAGTATGAGACTTATTCGTAGGTTCCTTATGGTTAAACCGATAACAGTTATTTTTTGAAGGCGTCTTGTGATCATCCCTGTTCTGCCCACTCTCAACACCCGCGATCAGTGGATGGAATTCTGCCGCCGAGAAGCGCCTTACTGTTTCGTTGAACAGCCGGAATGCTTACTCGACTTTCAGTCTACCTTTCTAAAAATCACCCTGCTGCCTAAAGGCACGCTTATCCACGACAGTATCAAATACAGTCTGGGTTCGCGTATCAGCATGGAGCCGGTATGGCGTTTGATCAAAGCCTGTAACTGGGATTTGCACGCCATTATTCAGGGTATGGAACAGATGGATTTTGGCAGTAACGTGCGGGATAACTCTCTGCTGAAAGTGCATACCGATCTGACCGTAAGAAAATATTTCAGCCGCGAGAAACATATCGTCGCACCGCATAGCATTGGCCTGTTAAAACCTCTTTCAGCTCAACCAGACGTTTGGGATAGTCACGCGCTAAGCTGTCTGATCAGCAACCAGCAGTTTAAAGACCTGCGCAATGAGCAGAAAGCGCTATCACACGGCAAAGTGTTTGGTGGTTCTCCTCCACCATCGCTGCCAGAGATTCAGATGATTTTGCTTGATCCTGTAGAGCAGTGTATTGGCCAGCCACATAAAGGGCGCTTGCATATATTCAGGGGCAAACAGCCTTTTATCAGCCTGATCCCTGAACTGAAATGGCCTGAGCCGCGCCTGAAGAAAAAAGCTTAACTCCGCCCATCAGCTAATCACGGGCGATAAGCTATCACCTAAGCGAATCTCGCCAGACTCAAGAATACGCGCGCACAATCCACCGTATCCCAACATCGCAGCAGCACCGCCCTGCCCTAAGGTTTGATTCATTCGGTTACAAGGATGACAAAGTGCAGTCGCCTCAAACAGAGCTCCACCAATACGAAACTGCTGATGCCTAAGTGCATTCAGGTTAATTCCACTCACCACCAGATTTCTGCGCAGCAGCGCAGGTTGAATCTGCCCCAACCCCGTGTAGGTACCGATAATATGGATAAATTCTGTAGAGATTAGCGTGACCTGCCGCCCCGAATCAGGGGTTTTATAACAACGGTGATCACCCTCTAAACCCAACCGGGCAATCGCCTGTACCGATTCAACACTACGCATCTCCTGCTTATGACCGGGACGCAGCCCAATCCATTGCAACTGGCCTTCAGGCAGGTCTTTAAGATAACGGGCAAAGAGGGTTTTCTGGGTCATTGGTCACTCAGCAGCAGTTCAATCAATATCGTAACGGGCTGAGAGTTTGATATGCAGCGCTTCGATTGGTTCATTTCCAGCAACCTGCGCATTATGACCATGAACCTGGTCATCAAAATCTTCTTCTGGCTGCAGATAGTCCTGCGCAACAAACATATCACCGGCACTGAAATCCCTCTGCTCACCACTGCGTAAACCAACTCTTAACGTACCGGAACGGATGATGATCAGTGTAGGGTCACCCGCCATATGCCAATCACTTTTGTAATCAGACCTGCTGAATCGATGGCGAAAGTTTTCTGCTTCTATTCTTGGAGTAATAAACAGGCCGCTGTAGTCATCAAGGGTGAGCTCTTTTTCACTGAAAATCGAAGCACCAGTTTGATTGGTGGCCGCATTAATCGGCGAAGCCAGAATAGTTAGTTTGATGGTGTGGGAGCCTATCCCCTTACTTTCCTGCATACTTTTTCTCGCCTAGGTGAAGTGATATTGAAGCAGATCTAATGCTGTAATTCTGAACAGTGTTTAATTCATCAATGGGTTGTGCAAGGATATACGGACAATTTTGTAACTTTCTCCATGATGGAGAAAGCCTCAGACAAGGAAAGTTTATGCAACTCAAAGATCTAACCATCTTTCTCAATATTTTCCGCTGTGATATATGCTCAGATTATCGTAATTAATTGTGTCGATCTGTCTAGATATTTAACTGTTAGCTGCAGGAGAAAGAATGGAATACGGTTCAATAAATTGGAATAGATTGGCTGATTCAATTCGTCAGGCAAGGCTTGATCGAGGAATGTCGGTTAATGAGCTTTCAAGGGTAGCTAACATGAGTCGAGCGACCTTATCCCGCATAGAAAGGGGGTATCAAGTTTCGCCGCCAAAGCTATATTCTGTTCTAACCGCTCTCGAAATAGATATAAATGAATATCATATTGCTATCCCCGAAAGGAAGAAAAATGATATTGATTCCGTACGTAGCCAGAGTAAGCGAAAAAAAGTATTTATTAGCTACAGCCATCAAGATAAGAAGTATTTAGAAAGGCTGCTTGTTCATCTAAAACCCCTTGAGAAAAAAGAACTAATTGATGCTTGGGTTGACACTCAGTTAATGGCTGGCGACAGGTGGAAGAAGGAAATTGAAAAAGCTCTAACCAGCGCTAAGGCAGCCGTCTTGTTGGTGAGTGCAGATTTTTTGGCTTCTGATTTTATCGTGGATAATGAGCTCCCCCCACTTCTTCAAAAAGCTAATAGCGAGGGCGCTACAATTATCCCCGTTATTCTGAAGCCATGCCGTTTTACCAGAGATGTCAATCTAAATGAGTTTCAAGCAATTAATTCTCCTGATGAACCGGTTGGATTACTTGATGAAGTTGAGCGTGAAATGGTATTTGACGCCGTATCTCAGAGAATAGAGGAATTATTTAAGTAATGTCACAGCTAACAAGCGCGTCAATGGATGATATATGAGCCTTGAAGAAGAATTTAAAGAGCTGCAAAGGCTTTTTGCGCAAACAGACTCGCTGACCGAGCAGACCTGTTCTTCAGGCAGTGGTTTCATGGAAATTCTCTTAATAAAGAGAAAAAACATGAAAATTAAAATATACCAAGAAAAAGGTCACCACCTCCCACATATTCATATTGACTATGGTAGGCAGCATCATGCTGCAAGTTACGCAATTGAATCAGGCGAGAGAATTGAAGGGGACTTGCCTAAAAGGTATGACAGTGATGTATCTAGCTGGCTTGATAGGAATCGGGAGACAGTTTTACAGATCTGGAATGCTTTACAGACTGGCTCAGAGCACAAACATTTATTGGAAGAATTAGCCGGTGACGTGTAACAAAAACATCAAAAGTCGCCCTACGGGCTTGGACAGCCAAAGCACTGCTTTGTCTGCCCTTTATGTTGGGCGTTAGAGCTTATGACTTATTACGGATCGGACCCAAAAAACATCTTTGAATCGAATGAGGGAGTTAATCCGTCAATTTCTGTTCGCGTCGTGATTGATGAATCGTCGTCGTTTCGTAGCTGGGACAGAACTAAATTCACATTTAAAATTGACCCTTTGGAGTCCGATTTAGAAGCTGACAATTATCCTATACTGACTGCATTCTATAAGCCTGTAGAGTGTGAAATCCAAGTTGAAAGAATCGATAAGAAGGGTGTGTGTGCGGGTCAGTGCTTGGCGGCCAAGACTTTCAGCGAGTTAATAGCATTGGTTCCAGATGCGCGGTCTATATACATAGCAAATGTCGAACAAAAACACACTCTACAAATTATCGAACGAGCATTAGTGTCCTCGCTCACAATAGTACTTGATAACATTTCTGATCCTGGGCCTCTGATTAAGGGGCTCTTGGGTGCAGGCTGTAGAAGGATAAGGCCTTTCCGTGAAAAGCAGTCTTCATATGTGGGGCTAAAGGCGGAGATTAAATGAGAATTAGCTCTAACAAGACAACGCACACGGATAAAACAATCGCTGCGCGCCTTTTTTTCGGTGATTGCAGCGTTATGTGTATTCAGAGTGTTAATTAATATGGAAGTATTTGATAGCTATTATCAAGCAATAATGGCTCGTGTTGAGTCAGAAGTGCACGCTATAAATGGGATGTTTGATCATCAAGGAGTAAAGGGTGTCGGCAATGAGTCAGTACTCATTGATCTATTATGTAACTTTCTTCCTAAAAAGTACGGGGTTGGCACTGGAATTGTAGTCGACAAATCTGGCACTCAAAGTAAACAGTGCGATATTGTCATCTTTGATGCTGTGAATTACCCAGAAATATTTTCCCTAACTAGCGCAAAGTTTTTCCCGGTGGACTTTGTATACGCAACAATCGAGGTTAAAACAACTCTTGATAGCACTAAAACAAAAGATGCAATAGCGAACATCCGCTCAGCTCAATCCTTAGAATATATAAAAGAAGAATTTCGTCATCCTATAACTGAGCCATTTACCGAAATAAAAGCAGATACGCCGCTTTTTCTTACAAAATCAACAACGCCACCTTTAGGGCTTATCTTCGCCTATTCCTCCACAACTTCAAATTTCGATACATTTTCAGGCTGGTTTGACCCAAGTTCTGATGATATCGGGCCAACCCACCTATTCGCTCTTGATCAAGGTTTATTGGTTGACCACCCAAAGAAAGGAATTATCAAATTACTGATGCCGTTTGTAAAAAATGATGCCTATATAAATAGTAAGGACTTGGAACTTATTAAAAAGAATAATAAAGAATGGGCAGAAGTTGAGGGTAGGCTTATGCCATTCTCCACGATTGCAGGTGAGAAGGTGGCTGTTGATCAGGCTAAAGTTTTATTACAGTTTCTTGTAATGCTAGCGGAGCTTCTTAATCAAAAATCACTAAGCCCAAATATTAAGGTTTATAAAAACTATATCAGTGAAGCAAATCGTACATTCTTTACACTTTCTGAAGACGGAGAGCTGGGAAGTTTTATCCTATAAACACATAATAAGATGCTCAGGAAAAACTCAGAAAACCCGGGGTCAGGTCTCCCATTTCCCAACCTGAACCTAAACTATGGCACCACACAATTCCCATCTGTGCAGCCGAGCACTGCAGGGTTTAATCGATAAAGGGCGAAGCCTGTTTGAGACTTCGAAGAAGTCGAGTTCTACAGCCCCGATTAAACCTGAAGCGCACAGGGTAGTTGGCGAAGCCAACCAAACAGTTGGGTCGGCTTTGGGGTGCAGGGGTATTTGCCGAAACAAATACCCCTGCTCGCTTTCGGCGAAACGAAGACTAACATCTAAAGAGATGTGTTTCAGACACAATATCTAAAGAGATGTGTTTCAGACACAATATCTACGTGCCATAGGCGCCTACTAACACTTGTAGTTGGTTCAAGGTTCAAAAGAAAAGGCGCCGAAGCGCCTTTCACCAAAAACAAGAAAGCTAAACCCTTAAACCGGCTCCAACATCTCATCCTCTTCTACTCGTTCAGCATCTTCCGCCTCCATCTCAGCCATCAGCTTCAACGGATTATCTGAATTCAGCAACTCCCTACCCTTCTGCGTAGGAAACTCAACATCCAGATCCACGACACGGCCATCACGGCATACATTGATGATGGTATCCATGCAGGAGCTGAGTAGAGAGTACTTCTCATCGGGTGCAGCAATAATTGTCTGCAAACCCAGGTCACTCATAAAGCCAAGCGAGGTTACTGTATTCTCGGAGTCCAGTTTGTTGAACGCCTCATCGAATACGGACAGGCTCATACCACCTAAAGGCTGACCATCACTGCCTTCACGCAGACGGTAGGTTGCACCCATTGCTGCAGCAATCGCCACATAGAATGGTACCTGGTGCTCACCACCGGAACCGGTTTTGATACGCTGAGACAGAGTCGTCTTGCGGTTACCGTCCAGATCTTTAACGACCAGCTCGAAGTTATAGAAGTTTCGGTAATCCTGCAGCAGGCTGCTTTCACCTTCATCTTTCAGCACTTCATGGATTTTCGCCAGGGCGTCCTGATGCGGTTTGTCGTTATCAAACTTAAGATCGAAAAGTGAGCCCACATTCGCAGAATCGATCTGTGTATAAGCTTCAACCAGTTCCAAGATATCTTTCAATTCCGGGTTTGGCATCATCTCAAAGCTGTACATCTCTTTGTGGAACGGACGCCCTTTAAGATGCTGGTTCAGCTCACGGATCATATCCTTGATCTTGTTGATCTGGTCGTTCAGGTGCGCCACGAAGTCAGAACGGAATGCGGTCTCAGCTTCCTGACGGGCACGTTCTGCTTTCTGGCTGTAGTTAGCCAGTTCAGACTCTTGTAGCGCCTGAACCGTATCATCGACAAAGGATGAAAGCTCTTCGTGGGTAGAATCCGGAGTAATCTTATCCAGTTGCTGATGGCTCAGACCACCACCGTGGTATTTCGCACGGTATTGCGCTACACCATCACGTACCGCGTTTTTCTTCTTCTCATGCAGGGATAGCTCAGACTGAGCCTTCTTCGCTGCTTCAAATATGATTCGTTCCAGCTCGCCAGAGCAGGACTCATCAAGGTAATCGCGTTTTTCCTGAGCAGACTGTGCATCAAACTCAGCTTTCTCTTCACAAACAGTACGCGCAGCAGAGTGTTCTTCCAGTTCCTGGTCGTACACTTCCAGAGCAGCGTTGTCTTTGATGATAGAGGTACGTACTTTCTGCAACTTATCCATCAGGCTACGCTGCATCTGCTCGGCTTCTTTCTGGTCAGCCACAAAATCAGCGATACGCTGTTGGATGCCTGTATCGTCCTGATTACGTAGATCAGTGATTGCCTGACGCTGACCATCAATCTCAGTCGTCAGCTGTTCACGCTGGTTAACCAGATCAAATACACGCTCATTGATGTTATCCAGACCATTATTCAACGTGATCAGAGCATCACGCAGTTTTTCCAATGAATCGTGATTTTTACCCAGTTCAGTAAACTCGTTAACCAGCTGATCAACCTGTTTACCCTGCATAGCCGCCTGATCGGAACGGCGGCGAATACCCATGATTGGCTGGAGTTCATTAATCGAGGTAGTTGAGCCTTCTGTCTGCAACATGCAGTCATAAGTCAAGGCGCGTTCCTGACGCAGTAGTTCATTTTCTGTTTCAACCGCCATCACGCCGCCCAGGGCACGGTTCATAAACGCGCGGGCATGATCATTATCGGTATCGATAAAGTGCGCCAGAGAGCCTGCTTTATAACGATTAAGCCACTCACCGGATTTGGTGGTGTTAACAATACGGCAGCCTTTCAGATGACGACCTTTACGACGGTAAAGCGTGATCGCTTCTTTAACCCGATCCGGATCAACAATTAACGCTTCACGACGAGCGCCAAGGAAAGACTCAATCGCAATACGCCATTTGTCATCGTTGATATCAGCCAGCTCACAGATCGGTGTGGATTCAATGCCATAGTCCTGCAGTAGCTCCATCAGTTCACGGGTATTACGACGAACTGGAGCACGGCCCTGCTTCAGTGCTTCCACGGCACTTTTCTGATTTTGGATATCTGAGCGCAGTTCGTTGATGCGGATAACTGAGTGTTCGTAACGACGTGCAACTTCACGACGTACGCCTTCCACCTGAAGCTTCAGGTTTTCGAGAACGTTGTCTACTTCAACCGGAGATTGCGGCCAAAGATCAGCCATAATGTCCTGACCCGCACGCCACTGTTCAACACACTGCTGAACCACAGGCACGAACTTTTCTGGTAGCAGATCGGCATTATCAGCAAAACCTACTGTGGTGCGCATCAAGCTATACACGCCTTGAATACGCTCTTTCACCACATTCACTTCATGAGTCTTAGCAGCAATAGAGGATTCTAGCGCTTTAACTTTATGCGCCGAATCAGAAGTATTCAGCTCGGCACGCGCATCTGCCAGGCTCTGCATGATCTGGTTAAGCTCTTCGCTTTTAGCTTCCAGCTCTTTCTGCAGAGTTTCTTCTTTTTCCTGATTATCTTCAAGACGTTCAGCCGCATCTTCTTTACGCAGATCCGCATTTTCAAAGCGGGTCTCATGTACAACCCATTCGTATTCAGCCGCATTTTTCACGTTGCGCTGAATACCGTTGCAAAGCTCCTGAACTTTTTCTAGTTCACCGATACGGTTAGCCACTTCACGGGTTTTAGTCTCCATTAAGCGGTATTCGTCCAGAGACTTACGGAAAGCGCCAACGTGGACAATATTCTCATCCAGTACAAATTCACGGATAAAGCGCGTTGGGCTATCAATCGGCACAAACTTCAGTGCGTTCTTGAAGTTTTTAACGAACTTATCGTCATCATTCGGCATCTGCTCGTCATAACTCAGACGAGTTACCAGCTCACGGACAAAGCGACTGGAACGTTTCTCCAGAATCATATCCGGGCACTGCTTCATCAGATTGTCGCGTACTTCAGTCCAGGCTTTAGGCAGACGGCCAGCACCCTGTTTATCTGTAAAGTCATCCAGAGATACTGAGCAATCTGGCAGGATAAAACGCCCTAGTACATCTTCGTCAGCAGATGCCGTGGATGCACTGATCGCTACACCTACTGTGGTTTCTTTTGCTGTTTCAGTATCGAAGAAGCTCAATGCCAGATAACAGAGAGAATCGTGACGGGCGGTATTTTTCTTACCATCATCATCCAGAAAGCCCAGACAGTATGTACGCAGGCTACGCTCACTCTTCTCTCCAGCAGAGGCGTTAAAGCTAAGGTGGCGCTTATTACCACCCATCAATACAGTTTGGATCGCATCCAACAGAGAGGATTTACCGGAACCGTTAGGGCCAACTACCGCAACGTTACCTTTAATAGGGATTTCAACGGCACCCAGAACATACCAGTTAACCAGGATAATTCGGTTTAGCTGTTTCATTCTGCAGTTACCTCTTCCGCTGCAACATTTTCAGTCTCATTCACTGCAACACTGTTTTCTTCATTCTCTTGCTGCTCTTCTTCAGCGTCATCAGCAGTCACTTCTGCCTGATCTACCGCTTCATCCAGCATCGCTTCGATCTGCTCTTCAGGATCGCAGAGTGCTTCAAGTTGGCGGATATAATCTTCAACCACCACCTGACGGATAACCGGATTGATCTTCAACGGGATATTCTTCGGGTCCATCTCATCAGCTTTACCACGCTCTATCACACCGTGACGGGAGAACAGAGAAAGGATCTCTTTCAAACGCGTTTCATTCGGGATCTCTTTGCCTGTCAGATTCTCGTATAGAGTCAGCAGATCATCCGTGCTGGTATAGGCCTGCCCTGCTTCAACCTCAAAGCTTTCCAACTTTTGTTCATACTGCTGGCGTACACACAGTAGCAACAGCGATTCATCAAGACGCAAACGCATAAAGCGCTCTTCGCCTTTAGGCAGAATCCCCATGTAAGCTTCATCTGGCTGATGTACAAACGTCCAGCCAATCGCTTCAAACAGGTTTGTAAAATAGTCCACATGGGAAGCAACCAGGAAGTAACTTTCACGATGACCTGGGCGTTCCGCATAGAGGAACTGGTTGGTCAGCAGCTGATTTGCCGCACGATTAAAATCGCTGGCCTGATATTGATCGCTGCGACCGATAATTTTCTGTAGGTCACCTAACATTTGAAACTTCCTTTGCTTGATCTTTTCTAGTTATCACGAAGTCACGACACTCAACCATGTCGGCCACACTGATATATGTTTCCTGAAGTTGTACTTCGTATTTTTCAGCTGTTTTGCGCGCCTTTTTACCCAGCGAGTTCAAATGACGGATATAACTGAAACAGATGTAATCTTCGATGGTTTCGATACTGAAGTCAGAAGCATTAACCTGTTCACGCCCAATCAGGTGACGCTCCAAATAAGCTTCAATTCGGTCAACTTTAACGGTACGTCGATCTTTATGTTCTTTAAATAAACGACGCAGTTCCAGAACCTTTGGATCGATCTCTTGCTTTGTGATCACGGTTGGTTCAGCAGGCGTACGGCGCTTAACTGGAGAGCGCACACTACCCGGCGCAATAAAGCCAACGGTTTCCAGGCTACGGATGCGCGGAATCTCACGTCCATCCTTCTGCGAGATTTCTGCGATCACACGGGATAGGCGTGATGCCATGCCCGGTGTGGTTTTATCCATGTAGCGAACCGTATCAGATACCCTTTTCTCAAGGCGGTAACGGAAATCATCAATGGTCGCCAGGCGCTGATCCACTGACTCAAAGATACGGATAATACGGTTGATATGTTTGTGTACCCTAGCTTCCGCATCATGGATGTCGGTTTCAAACTGCTGCTGATAATGCTCAACCAACTGATTCAGTTTGATGGTATCGAACTGCAGTTCACGCAGCATGGAAAGAATCTGCTGACGGAAACGGAATGGGTTATTTTTGGTTTTCAGAGTTTTGTAATCTGAAACCAGAATATGCTCTACGAAGCGATCAAAGAAGCTGCGAACAATCTCTTGCGGATTATTGGTCTGCGACAGAGTAATCTTCAACTCTCGCAGGCCCAGCATCATATCGGTCAGGTGTGCACTGAAGTCTGCCGCAGTCTGAGCGGCTTCGGACAGGGTAATACCACGGCCTTGCGGATCATTAATCGCAGCTTCCAGGGAACTCAATACGTTAAGGACTGCTCCACCGTAACTGCGCTTTTCCAGATTTGCGATAGAAACCAGTGTTCTTAACAGGAAACTATTGGCTGGAGACAACAGCACATAGGTGCGGTAGATCCGCTGTTCCTCTTCTAACCAACCTGTCTTAACCAGGCGGCGATAGATTCGACTGGTATATTCAGCCGTAGAACGCGGCAGTTCTTGCTGTTCCTCTTCCGAGTCATCTTCTTCCGGTTCCCAGCGACGAACACCGAGACGGATCACCGCTCCTTCAATTGTGGAACGCACCAGATCCTTTGGCACAAACGGGTCAACCAGATCTTCATCGAAAAACAGGTCGGCCAGCGAAAGCAGTACAGCCTGATAAACCTGTTTATTCTGCCCGGATAGGGGCATAAATAAGTTATCAGGGAGTTTGTTAAACAGCATTAAGCGTTAATCCGCAGCTAAATAATCCAAATATAAGCGTTCGATTCTAGCGGAAAAACAGTAGTGGGATAAGGGGTAAATTATCACTCTATGGAAGCATTTTTTATCCCTTTGAATCCAGAGGATTTTAGACACAAAAAAAGCACCCCAAAGGGTGCTTTTTATAATCGATTAAGCAATTAGTGATTAATTACCGTCATCGATATGGTCGTTAGCCAGCAAGTTATTCAACAATGCTTGCGCGTCGGTATCGTTAGACACTGACAAGTTCTGAACATCAACAGTCTGTACAACATCAGATGTAGAGTTAGTGATCTGCAACTGCAGATGACCACCATTCTCTACCGCACCGATGGAGTACTCTGGGTCAACCAGAACATCCGACAGATCCAGAACATCACCTTCAGCTGTGTTGAAGTCTGTCACAACATCAGCATATGGAGATGCTGTAGTGCCTAGGTCAGACTGATTCCAGACAAACAGATCGCCACCGTCACCACCAGTCAGGATATCGTTACCCGCCAGACCACTAATGCTTTCGTTAGCATCAGTACCTGTCAGAGTATCATCACCTGCAGTACCGGTAATCTTGTTGAACTCTGGGCTAAAGTTAATATTGATGTTCAATAGAACTGTATCCAGAGTATCGCCATCACTATCTGTGATGGAGACATTCACAACCTCTGTTACATCCAGTCCACCAAGAGTCGTTGACTTATAGGTGTAACCGCCAGTTTCAAAATCCAACGTGAAGATACCATGGGCACCCTGCACATCCTGAACTGGGTTCGCAGAATCATAATTAACCGTTATAGCACCAATCGTTACTTCAGAAATTCGACCACCGTCAGCACCATATTCAATGATTGCATTACCGGTCACATCTTCAAGCAAACTACCCTCAGTGAATACGCCAGCCGTCTCAGTAACAGCTGCCTCCAAGTCATTGATATCACTAATGTTCACCGCATCAGCAGATACCAGATTCTCACCATTATCCGCAAGATGCGTGATATCAGAAAGAACAGAACTTGTATTGACACTGTAGCTAAACAGCTTGTCAATCGATCCACCGGTTACGAAATCACCCCAAGGGTTATTTGCTGGGTTCGTAATACCGGTATAAGCATTGAAGTCGGTCTCATATGCATCATATGTATTACCGTCACCGAAGAAGTACAGAACATTCTGATCTGCATCAGGCTGGTTGCCACTGTAGGAACCTTCAACCATTTCACGCAGGCCTTGCTCGATATCCGTACCACTAGTACCCGTCTGGTAAGTGTAGTTATACGAGGAATCAACCCAACCCGTGTTGGTATTGTTATTACCCCAGAACTCAACAATGTTCAGATTTACGTTACCCAGAGCCTCATATTCAGCAACCAAAGCCTCAACAGCTTCTTTAGCCAACTCACGATCGGCATTATTCATACTGCTTGACATATCAATGATAAATGCCAAGTTCGTGGTTACAGGCTCGATAGTGAGATCAACAGTCTGCTGCTGTGCAATAGGCGCATCATCATGGATTGTAATATCCAGGTCAGCCGTAGCCGCACTACCACCAAACTGATTTGCCACTGTGTAAGTGAAGCTATCAACCAAAGTATCAGTAGTACCGTCTACCACCATTTCTGGACCACTAATTGTGAAGTTATCAATCCTCAGATCTTCGTTGTTAGCATCACTGTTTACTTGGATTTCAACAGTAATCTCTCCGTTCTGATCGAGAACAACATCAACACTTCGTGAACCCGAAGCTTCACCATTATTGATTGTATAAGTGGTTGAACCTGCTGTTAGGACAGCACTATCGTCGCTCTCCCATGACCCTGGAGTTTGCACTGTAAATTCAATAGTGACGGTTTGACCCGCGTAAGCATCACCGTAACTAAACGTTTTAGTCGCAGTATCTCCATTACCATCAATACGCAAACCATCACTACCACCGTCAATAATGATGTTGGTACCCGTCCAACCATCAAATCCGCTATTAAAGTCATCGGAATCCAGAGTGATTGTGTTACCACTAGGCGTATATGTAGCATGGTCCACAGCATTCAACAGGTTGTAGGTATAAGCCCCCGTTGTCTTATTAACAACCAGAGTATTACCTTCTGCCGTTGTGACTGTAATAGTGTTGCCACTTTCAACCGTTGTACCACCAACGATGGTCACATTAGTCAGGGAGAAGCCTGCTGGGATAGTGTCATCACTTAGGATGTTGCCTGTAGCAGTTTCACCGTTACCTGCACTATTAGTACCGGTAGACATATCTGCTTCGTATACAGCGTTACTATTGGATACCAGCTCTGCAGTTGGCGGTATCTCACGCTCAACATTCAGATTCACACTACCTGTAGAGATATCGCCATCGTTATCCTGTAGGGAGAATAGGAAGGTATCGGTAATAGATCCAGTCAGTGTTGCATCAGGAGTATAGCTGTAATCTCCATCCGCCATATCAACCGTTAGCATACCTCCGTTAGATGTTTCTACCGTGAAGCTACTACCAGTCACAACAACGTTATCACCAGCTACGCTGTTATCAGTCAAAGTAGTACCGTCATAAGTGAAGGTAATGACTTTAGTACCCGCTCCATCAGGAACAGTTACGTCGATAGAGGTCACATGTCCATCACCATCAGCACCAAAGCCACCAGTTGCAAGAGAACCGAACAAGTTACCCACTGTAGGCTGAATGATAGTCTGCAGCAGAGTGTCGGTTAGATCCGAACCCGCAGCTGTAGCATCAAGTGCTGGACGTTCTGCACCATCAGCGCCATTGTAAGCAATCGGTTCAAGCTCACTTACATCTGCACCAGCGAAACCAACAGCGTAGGAATCAATATCGTTAGTGGTAAGGAATGCTTCCCAATCCGCACGCTCCCCAGCATCAATACCCACAGTACCGGTGTTTTCACCAGGATTGTTTGGATCACCAATAGTACCGTTATCATTTACCCAGGCAGTTGGTTCACCATCGGACAGGAAGTATGAAACATTGTTAGCCCCATCAATCTTGCCATCTTCAGCAAATGCAGTTTCTGCCTTAGCAAGCGCATCATCATAGTTTGTCCAGCCATCCATATCGCTATCAGTTAAGCCATCGATGAAATCAATAGCATCACTCGCGCTGATCCAACCGCCATCATCACGGACAGATGCGCTAGTTGCGAAGGATACAATCTGAACAAGCACATCACCGGTATCTTCGTAAGCCTGCAGCATCTCTGTTACCGCAGCCTTCATAGCTGTTAATTCAGCTCCAGCCATACTTCCGGAGAAATCCAGAACAAGCATTACGTTAACCTGAGAAACAGGTACGGTAATAGTGTCGTTGATATCACCACTGATAGGCATATCATCTTCAATATTAACGATGAAGCTGCCTGTATCTGCTGGGTTAGCACCATCAGATACACTTACACCAAACTGAAGTGCCAACACATCTTCATTACTGTTTTCTGGGTGATCAACAGGCGCTTTAAGTTCAACCGTGTAATTAGCACTGTGAGAACCGTTGCTGCTGCTCACTGCACCTAAAGTAATGGTAGCAACTTCAACACTACCGGCTGTACCTGTAAGTACGCCATTCACCCCTGCATTAGCATCCCATGACCAAGTGACATCGACACCATCAGACTTGATAGTTGTTGCTGGGCCGCTAAGCGCAATTGTGAAGTCAGTACCTGAATTGTCAGCATCAGTGAAGTTCAGTGTACCCGTAGCGTCTACATCATCAGTAGTATCCGCAGGTGAGATCTCATTATCTGAACCAGTCGTATCAGCCAAGCCTCCAAACAGGCCCTCTTCCGATACTGCCAGATTCTGAAGGTTCAGAATGTCTGGAGCGTCATCATCATCCAGAATAGTTGTTACTACTGGATCACCAATCTCAACACTCTCGAATCCACCGTTGGTAGCACTCTGAATTTCAACACGGAAGTCTTCATCAGGTTCAACAACAGAGTCGTTGGTAGTGTTCACCGTAATGGTGATTTCATTACCAAGCGCATCACGCGGAACTGTATCACCCGCTTTGATCGTTACCGTCTGAGTCACTGCGGTAAAGTCATTAGAATCAGCTTCACCTGCGATGTAACCGGTCACTACCACTACATCCATGTCTTCAACAGGCGCAGTATCAACACTAATGCTATATGTCGCTGGCTGACCCTCGATAACTGTGCTTGGGCCAAAGATAGATACTGTTGCACCTACATCTGGCTCTTCCGGTGGATCAGTTGGATCAGATGCATCTGTGATAGTAGTCGTTACATCACCTTCGTACGCTACATTCTCGTAAGTCGCATCTTCACTCCAGGAACCGTCTGCCAGTCCCAGGCTGAAGGTTTCACCGCTATCTGCCAGGGCATCGTCTGCTGAAGTAATGGTGAACTCAGTGCCCACAGTTTCTGTACGAGACGCTGCAGAGTTGTAGTCGGCTGTGCTAGCTGTATCGCCTGCATCACCTACGTTAACAGTCACTGTACCACCTGGCTGATCGCCAGCGGCTAGAGGGTTGCCCGCTGCATCAACGGCTAGGACAACATAAGTTGCTGTGATATCCGCTGTACCCGCATCGTTCTGCTCTGCGATGGTGTTGGCATCTGTCAGCGTGCCATCTTCCAGTTTCGCGAACAGTTTCAGGGTTACGCCTGTGTCTGGCTCTTCCGGTGGATCAGTTGGATCCGATGCATCGGTAATAGTAGTCGTTACATCACCTTCGTACGCTACATTCTCGTACGTTGCATCTT
>NZ_JAAEQH010000014.1 GCF_024231755.1 Neptuniibacter sp. | reverse complement strand
TGATATCACAAGGGCCAGCTTGGATTAATAAGCTGATGGCTAATAATGTTAGCATGCACTGGAAACTTGCAGAAATTCTTATCAGTATGTGCGAAATTTGTGTGTCTGCATGCACGTTAGTAATCTATAAGTAGGCAGAGATATTCCAAGTCTTCTGGCGATATCACAAGGGCCAGCTTAAACTAGTAAGCTAAGAGCTAATAATGTTAGCATATATTTTTAAAACTTGGAAATGGCAAAGCGGACGTGTACTGTGAGGGCCGGCGGCCCCTTTGGTGTTTACACGCCCTGATACTTGTATTCGTCTATGAACACAAGTCTTATTTTAGAGATCTACAAGGCAAAATGACAGCAGTCCAACCTCTGTTCGGTCAGGTAGCCCTGGTCAATTTATGCGAACTTTGGATGACCTTCAGAGACCTTTCGCAACCAGCTCCTTCAAGCCCTCTTCATCGGGACGCTTTAGTTTTGATTCAGTTCCACTAGAGAGACCGCCGACTTCCCCCTTGAACAGACGCCCATCGCTTCCAAAGAAACCACTGTATGTGCCTCCACCTCGGATCGCCTGATACTGTTGTGCTGTCTGAAATGCTATCATCTTCCTTCACAATACCTTTGCATCGGCTTCAATTTCCGCAGTGGTCTGATCTTACATTTACTGTTTAGTAATAAATTGATAAATGCAGGGTGTTTAATGGTAACATTATTATTCTGAAATTTAGTCATGAAAACCGATCTTGATGAAATTGATGAAATTTTGTCAGGTTGATGAAATGCTTGCCAATCCATTATCGTATGTAAATGATCGAATAAACCGACGTCCAAGTTGGCTCCTTCTTGGCGGTTTATTCGAACATTTACGGTTGTGTTCTGGCACTTTTCAAGGCTGGTCGCCATGCCCAAGGTGTGCTACTCAATGTCAGCACTGAAAAGCGCCAGAGCATAACCGTAAATGATCGAATAAACTGACGTCCAGGTTGGCTCCTTGCTGGTGGTTTATTCGATCATTTATGGTAGTGCTCTGGTACTTTTCAAGACTGGTCACGATGCCCAAGGTCTGCTGCTCAATCAGCACTGAAAAGCGCCAGAGCATAACTGTAAATGATCGAATAAACTGACGTCCAGTTTGGCTCCTTGCTGGCGGTTTATTCGATCATTTACGGTTATGCCCTGACACTTTTCAAGGCTGGGCGTGATGCCCACAGTCTGCTGCTCAATGTCAGCACTGAAAGGCGCCAGAGCATAACCGTAAATGATCAAATAAACCGAAGTCCAGGTTGGCTCCTTGCTGGCGGTTTATTCGATCATTTATGGTTATGCCCTGACACTGATCCAAGCTGCTCGCGGTGCGCACAGTCTGCTGATCTCTGTGATCGCTGAAAGGTTACAGAGCATAACCGTACATGATCCAATAAACCGACGGCCAGGCT
>NZ_JAAEQH010000013.1 GCF_024231755.1 Neptuniibacter sp. | reverse complement strand
TGGCGGAACGGACGGGACTCGAACCCGCGACCCCCTGCGTGACAGGCAGGTATTCTAACCAACTGAACTACCGCTCCGCAGCGGGTAGATAATGGTGCCGGCACCAAGAGTCGAACTCGGGACCTACTGATTACAAGTCAGTTGCTCTACCAACTGAGCTATACCGGCACTGAAAATCTAGGATTTTGACATTTTGAAATGGTCGGAGTGGAGGGATTCGAACCCCCGACCCTCTGGTCCCAAACCAGATGCGCTACCAAGCTGCGCTACACTCCGAACTATACCTTAAATGGCTCCCTGAGCTGGACTCGAACCAGCGACCAATAGATTAACAGTCTACTGCTCTACCAACTGAGCTATCAGGGATCATCAGTCGTACTTTCAGGCTTAGTTGGCTCCCTGAGCTGGACTCGAACCAGCGACCAATAGATTAACAGTCTACTGCTCTACCAACTGAGCTATCAGGGATCAGCCTTGAAAGTGCGGCGTATCTTAATTAGGTAGTTGGTTATCGTCAAGGGCTTTTTATTCAATTTTATAAAAGAGTTAGGGGGGTGTTTATCGCTTGATCAGAACCGCTGATATTTTTGCTGATTTAGAGCAGGTTATTCGCTTTTTTCTTCTTTAATTCCCCTACCTGTACCTCGGTACAATAGTTTTTGTGTTTGCCCCCTTATATAAAGGGTGTAATCGCCCAAAGAATATCCAAAGGAATATATTGATATGAGTATTGTAGGTACAGTTTCACAGTTGGTAGGTCGTGCTGTTGCAATCAAGGCTGATGGCTCAGAGCGAATTCTAACGCTTGGTGATCAGGTCTTTGCTGATGAAATGGTTCGCGTTTCGCCTGACTCCTCTATCGAAATCTCCATGGAAGGTGGTGAGCCCGTTCGACTTGATGCCGGTCAAAGTTGGTTGGTTAGCAATGAGACTTTCAACGAAGCGGAAGATTTTGATCTGACTGAAGCAGTGGCTGACATTGAGTCCATTCAGGAAGCCATCTTGGCGGGTGTTGACCCGACTGAGGTAGCTGAAGCAACTGCTGCTGGTGAAACTGCAGCGGGTGGTGAAGGGAATGAAGGTTCTTCAACTGTAAACGTTCTGCGTACAGGCGAAGAGGTTGATCCTACTGCTGGTCATGAAACTGTTGGTTTTGACGGTACTCCTGAGGAACTAATTCAAGAGGAAGGACTGGGAGTCGATTCTGCTGCGGTGAGTATCTCTGGGCCAGATACCGTCGCTGAGGGCGCAGTGGCGACGTACTCAGTTACTCTTAGCCGTGAGAGTGGTGAAGATGTAACAGTAAGTGTTATCACAGGTCATATCACAACAGACAATGGCGATATTGTTCCTGTTGTTGAAGATGTTGTTATCCCGGCGGGTGAAACCAGTGCTGATTTCGATGTAGTTGCTTTGGACGACTACTTTGCTGATTCAGGTGAGCAGTACACGGCGAGTATCACGGAAGTTACCGGTGGCGATTTTGACGATCTAACTATTGGGCAGGGCACTGTTACAACAACTGTAATTGACGATGCTAACCCAGATACACCAGATACCCCGGATGAACCTGATCAGGAAAACGTAACAATCATTTTGGCTGCTGCTGATGAGAGTGGTCAGCCGATCAGTAATGGTCAGGGCGGTTTTGTTACGGCTAATGAAGCGGCTGAGGGTGAATTTGTTTCCTATGTTGCATTGGCTTTAGATCCTGAGGGTAATGTCATTGCAGATGCTGAAGGTACAGTAGAAGTTACTTTCAATGATGGCAGTGCGACAGGTAACGAAGACTACGATGCTACTAGTCAGACTGTAACTGTAGGTGTTGCGTTTAGCACCGAGCTGCTGGATGACTACCTGGCAGATAATGGCGAGACCTTTACTGCTGATTTGGTTGAAGGCACTTATTCAAATGCAGCTGTTTACGAAAACGTTATTGTTAGCGGATCGGTAACCAGCACCATTATCGATGACTCCAACCCAGATACACCAGATACTCCAGATGAGCCTGATCAGGAAAGCGTAACAATCATTTTGGCTGCTGCTGATGAGAGTGGCCAGCCGATCAGTGATGGTCAAGGTGGCTTTGTTACAGTGAACGAAGCTGCTGAAGGCGAGTTTGCTTCCTATGTCGCTGTAGCAATTGACCCAGATGGCAACGTTATTACTGATGCTGAAGGTACGGTAGATGTAAGCTTTGCTGATGAAACTGCAACCGGTGATGAAGATTACGATGCAACTTCCCAGACAGTTACTCTGGGTGTCGCGTTCAGTACCGAACTGCTGGATGATTACATTGCTGACCACGGTGAAACCTTTACTGTAAACATCATTGATGAGACATACTCCAATGCAGATGTTTACGAGAATGTGATCACTGCTGGTACCGTTACTACAACGATTATCGATGACTCCAACCCAGATACTCCAGACACGCCAGACGAGCCAGATCAGGAGGTTGTCACTATCACTCTGGTTGCTGCGGATGAAAACGGTCAGCCAATCAGCGATGGTCAGGGTGGATTCGTTACGGCTAATGAAGGTGCAGAAGGCGAGTTCGCTTCTTATGTTGCCATTGCTTTAGATCCAGAAGGTAATGTGATTGATGATGCTGAAGGTAGCGTTGATATTACCTTTGCAGATGAAACAGCGACCGGTAATGAAGATTACGATGCGACTGCTCAAACTGTAACCCTGGGTGTTGCGTTTAGTACAGAACTGTTGGATGACTACATTGCCGACAACGGCGAAACGTTCACGGCTTCTATCGTTGCTGACAGCTACACTAACGCTGCAGATTACGAGAACGTCGAGCTGGACGGTACGGTTACCACAACTATTATCGACGACTCCAACCCAGATACACCGGATACGCCAGATGAGCCAGATCAGGATAATGTAACTATTGCCCTGGCAGCAGCTGATGAAAATGGTGCTGCTCTGACTGATGCTCAAGGCAATCTTGTACTTGCTAACGAAGTTCCAGAAGGCACAGCAGCTTCCTACGTGGCGGTAGCTCTGGACCCTGAAGGCAACATCATTGCTGATGCTGAAGGCACAGTAGGTGTGAGCTTTGCGGATGAAACAGCAACAGGTTCAGAAGACTATGTTAACGCTGGTCAGACTGTGACACTGGGTGTTGCGTTCACCACTGATACTCTGGATGACTATATTGCGGATAACGGTGAGACCTTCACTGCGAATCTGATTGATGGCACATACTCAAATGCCGCTGCATACGAAAATGTAATTGTTGATGGTACGGTAACCACGACCATTATCGATGACTCCAATCCAGATACGCCGGATACTCCGGACGAGCCTGATCAGGAAAACGTTACCCTGACACTGGTTGCAGCCGATGAAAACGGTGCACCACTGACTGACGACGAAGGCAACTTTGTCCAGGCCAATGAAGCTCCTGAAGGTACAGCAGCTTCTTACGTTGCTGTTGCAGTAGATCCAGAAGGCAACATCATCGCTGATGCAGAGGGTACCGTTGATGTAAGCTTTGCAGATGAAACTGCTACAGGCTCAGAAGACTACGTAAATGCAGGTCAGACAGTTACTCTGGGTGTGGCATTCTCTACTGATATTCTGGATGACTACATTGCAGATAACGGTGAAACTTTCACTGCGAATCTGGTCGATGGTACCTACTCTAATGCTGCTGCATACGAGAATGTGGTTGTTGATGGTACGGTAACTACCACCATTATTGATGACTCCAATCCTGATACCCCGGATACTCCTGACGAGCCGGATGAAGAGGTTGTAACAATTGCACTGGCGGCGGCTGGTGAGAACGGCGAGCCATTAGTTGATTCTGAAGGCAATCTAGTACTGGCAAATGCAGTAGAAGAAAGTAACCCTGCATCCTACGTGGCAGTTGCGATCGATCCAGATGGTAATATCATTACCGATGCTCAAGGTACTGTAAATGTAAGCTTTACAGACGAAACAGCCGAAGGTGCTGTTGACTATGTTGCGACAGCTCAGACTGTGACGCTGGGCGTGGCATTCTCCACAGATACGATTGATGATTACATCGCTGATAGTGGTGAAACATTTACTGTAAGTATCGATCAGGATAGCTACTCCAACGCAGCTGACTACGAAAATGTTGTTATTGATGGCACTGTAACTACCACTATTCTTGATGAAGGTGTACCGGGTAGCGAAGACACTATCTTTGTCAGCATCCTGGACCCAGTTGGCGAAGTAATCGAAGGCTTCTCTGGTACTTTCCCACTTGAACTGCGCGATGAAAATGGTGTTCTGGTTGAAGCGATCACCGATGTTGTTGTTGATCTAAGCTACAGCGGTACAGCAACAGATGGTTCTGACTACACAAGCGTAGCGCAGGTTGTAATTCCTGCAGGTAGCAATCGCGTCAACTTCGATATCGCAACATTGGTTGATGATATTGTAGAACCAGATGAAGTTGTTGATATTACTATCACCGGTGTTGCAGGTGGTGGCTTCGAAGCGATTGAAATTGACGCTGAGAACGATACTGCTGATCTGGTAATTATCGATGACACAGATTTACCACTACTAAGCATTAATGACATCACTGTTGATGAAGATGCCGGCCAGGCAGTCTTCACTGTAACCCTGAGCGGTAGTACACCAGCGGGTGCTGTAACAGTTGATTACATTAGTGTTGGGGGAACGGCTACTCAGGACGTCGACTATGACGGTGTGAGTGGTACTTTGACGTTCCCACTAGGAACTACAACACAAGAGATCGTTGTTCCGATCACTGACGACATGATCGATGAAGTACTTGAAAACTACACCATCGAACTTAGCAACCCTGTTAATGCTGCCATTGCGGATGGCATAGGCCTGGGTGGTATCACAGACGAGCCGACTCCAGGAGATGAAGATACTGCGTTCGTCAGCATCGTGGATAATGTTGGTGATGTAATCGAAGGCAACAACGGTATCTTCCCAGTTGAGCTACGCGATGAAGATGGCAATCTGGTTAATGCCATCACTGACGTGACAGTTGACCTGAGCTACAGCGGTACTGCTACAGATGGTTCCGACTACACTAGCGTTGCCCAGGTGATCATCCCAGCGGGTAGCAGCAGTATAAATCTAGATATTGCGACCCTGACCGATGCGATCGTAGAGCCTGATGAAATCGTTGATATCACTATCACTGGTGTTGCTGGTGGTGGCTTCGAAGCAATCGAAATCGACAGCGAGAATGATACGGCAGACCTTGTCATCATTGATGATACTGAACTGCCAAGCTTGAGCATCAATGACGTTACCGTTAACGAAGATGATGGACAGGCGGTCTTCACGGTTACGCTGAGCGGTAATACCCCTGCAGGTACTGTAACTGTTGACTACATTTCTGTTGGTGGCACAGCCATCCAAGGTACAGACTACACCGGTGTTAGCGGAAGCCTGACCTTCCCATTAGGTACAACAACACAAGAGATCGTTGTTCCAATCACTGATGACATGATCGATGAAGGTTTGGAAAACTATACCATCGAGCTAAGCAATGCGGTGAATGCAACCATCAGTGATCCAGAAGGTCTGGGCGGCATCGTAGATGAGCCAATTCCGGGCGATGAAGATACTGCGTTTGTCAGCATCGTGGATAACGTTGGAAGTGTAGTGGAAGGCAACAGCGGTAGCTTCCCGATTGAACTACGTGATGAAGATGGAAGTCTTGTTGATGCCATCACTAATGTGACAGTAAACCTTAGCTACAGTGGTACTGCTAGCAACGGTGCTGACTACAATGGTATCGCTCAGGTGACTATCCCAGCTGGTAGCTCCAGCACACTGCTGAATATTCAGACCTTGCCAGATTCAATTGTTGAAAATCTGGAAACGGTAGACATTACGATCACAAGTGTCAGCGGTGGTGGCTTCGAGGCGATCGAAGTCGATACTGCGAAAGACACTGCTGATATGAACATCATTGATAATACTGAGCTGCCTAGCCTAAGTATCAATGACGTGACTGTAAACGAGGATGCTGGTGTAGCTATCTTTACCGTGACTCTGAGCGGTAATACACCTATTGACACAGTAAGTGTGAACTATGCCTCTTCTGGTGGTACTGCGATTCAGGGTACTGACTATACCGGTGTGAGCGGCACTCTGAACTTCCCTGTAGGTACTACAACACAACAAATCTCAGTGCCAATCACTGATGATATGATCGATGAAGGGCTGGAAAATTACACTATTCTGCTGAGTAGCCCAGTTAATGCAACGATCAGTGATCCAGAAGGTCTGGGTGGTATTGTTGATGAGCCAATTCCAGGTGATGAAGATACTGCATTTGTAAGCATCGTCGATCCAGTGACCGATGTAACAGAGGGTGGTACTGGAAACTTCCCAATTGAGCTGCGTGATGAAAATGGTGCATTGGTAGACGCTATTACGCCTGTTACTGTCACTCTGAGTTATAGCGGAACAGCGACTAACGGTGACGATTATAACGGTACTGCTCAGGTAACTATTCCAGCAGGCAGTGATGGCACAACGCTGGCGATTGAAACTCTGATCGATGAAATCGTCGAAAATGTTGAAACTGTAGACATTACTATCACTAATGTAACGGGTGGTGGTTTCGAACAGATTCTGGTTGACAGTGATAATGACACTGCTGACATGAACATTATCGATGATACAGCGCCTCCATCTCTGTCGATCAATGACATCACTGTTCACGAAGATGAAGGTGTTGCGGTCTTCACTGTAGTGCTGACGGGTAATACACCAATCAATACAGTGACTGTGGACTATATCTCTCAGGGTGGCACAGCCACCGAAAATGTGGACTACGATGCAGTCAGCGGTCAGCTTTCTTTCCCAGTAGGTACAACTTCACAACAAATTGAAGTTCCAATTACAGATGACCTGCTTGCTGAAGGCCTGGAAAATTATACGATTGTTTTGAGCAATCCAGTTAACGCCACTATCAGTAAGGGTGTAGGCCTTGGTGGTATTATCGATGAGCCAGAAGCAGATGTTCTTGAAATTCAGCTTTTCGCTGTTGCAGTGGATGGTGAAGGAAATATCATTCCGGGCTCTGAAACCAATGTTAACAGCATGGCAGAGCAGAACGACGCAGGTACAGCGGACATCACGGCTCATTATGCAGTGCTGGCGGTAGACGCATCTGGCAACCCTCTGGCATCCCAGCCGGGTGGTACTGTGACTGTGAATGTGGGTTCAGTAGCCGATGGTGATGCTCTGGCAGACCATAACTCAGCAGCGGCACGCACAGCGACTGTAGGTACAGCGTTCAGCATTGACTCAATCGATGATGCTTTGGCAGACAGCGGTGAAACGTTCACGTTGAATCTGCAGGACGGTACTTGGAGCAACGATAGCGTTTACGAAGACGTTGCCTACACAGGTACGGTGACCACAACGATCACAGATGCGACTGATCCAGATAACCCACCGGAAGAACCCGACACCGGCTACACACTGCAGTTGTTTGCAGTAGAAGTTGATACGGATGGCAATATCGTTGAAGGTTCAGAAAGTGCGGCGAACAGCATGGCTGAACAGAACGATGATGAGGATGCCGATATCACAGCGCATTATGCTGTATTGGCAGTAGATGCCAGCGGTAACGTACTGGATACGCAGCCAGGTGGTACGTTGACAGTGAACGTAGGAGCTGTAAACGACGGTGATGGTCTTGCGGACCACAACTCAGCAGCGACCCGTATAGCGACAGTAGGTAGCGCGTTTAGCATTGACTCAGTAGATGATGCGCTGGCAGATACAGGTGAGACCTTCACCCTGAACCTGCAGGATGGTTCCTGGAGCAACGATGAGTTGTACGAAACAGTTGCCTACACAGGCACGGTGACCACAACGATCACAGATGCGACTGATCCAGATAACCCACCGGAAGAACCCGACACCGGCTACACACTGCAGTTGTTTGCAGTAGAAGTTGATACGGATGGCAATATCGTTGAAGGT
>NZ_JAAEQH010000012.1 GCF_024231755.1 Neptuniibacter sp. | reverse complement strand
TTATTTACTGAGAAAACTAGGTCAGATCCTCATCCAAACTACGGCATATATTGACCAACTCTCTCACGGACAGTTTAGCGGTAATATCAATATCAGCTCACGACTATCAGAAGTACAGACACTCCATTTATCAATTGAAAGGCTACAGGCTTTCTTCAGTAAACTCCTAAACGAGATACGAACTGAGACAGATAATCTCAAACAACTACAAAACAATGCCATTCAAGAAGCAGGGCAACTTGAAAGCACAGTAAACCAACAACAGTCAGCAACTGAAAGTGCAGTAGTACAGATCACGCAGCTTAACGGCTCATTTATGGAAGTGGCAACCAGAGCAAGCCAAACAAGCTCAGCCACACAGGACGCAGCACAGCTAGCGGTTACCGGATACGAGAGAATAAAAGAGACGGGAAATCACATCGATCAGTTAAATATGGAAATTGCTGCAACCTCGGATTCACTAAATGCACTGCAAGAGGACTCAATCGCAATTCAAAATGTGCTTGGCGTCATTCAAGGCTTCGCCGAACAAACTAACCTATTAGCACTTAACGCCGCTATCGAGGCAGCACGCGCCGGCGATACAGGCCGGGGCTTTGCTGTAGTAGCAGACGAGGTTCGCAATCTGGCAGCAAACACTGCTAGATCTGCTGACGAGATCCAAACAATCATCAATCGACTAAGCAGCACAACAGAACAAACCGTCTCTAAAATGAGCGTTCAGCAGCAAGCAGCTCTGGATACAGTCGAACTCGCTAAGGAAGCGCAACAAGCAATTAAAGTTATCAGAAATTCTATCAGTGATATTAATGACATGAGTGTTTTAATTGCATCTTCAACCGAAGAGCAAACATCTGTTACATCTGAAATTGCGGGAACCATCGAAACAACAAATTCACTCACTAAATACACAAGCGCTGCGGCAGAGACCAACAAGAAGCAAGCAGAACAACTGTCACACGCCAGTGAAAAACTGACAACTCTTATAGCTCAGCTCCACTAAAAGCCCACCGCTTATTCTCTAGCACAAAAAACCCGGCATCAGCCGGGTTTTCTTTATCCCTATAAATCCACAGCTATTTTTTGGAAAAACTACTCCAATCCTGCAAGCCCTGCTGCAAAGCCTTATCCATAAAACCATCTGCAATCATCTCATGAACAGCCTTCGCTAAAGCGCCACGTAACTGACCTGAGTTACATTTCGACTTATGCGAAACGGTAAGGTATAGCCCTTCACTACTGATAGGAGGATCTAAAATATCCAACTCTTTAAACCCAAGCAGATCTGCATAAGCCAGCCCCGGGTTCTTTTCATATAGAGCATATTCCGCACGGCCTCGATTAATCATTTTGAAAGCCTGCTCCAAAGAAGCAACATACATTAGATCCAACTTCTCTTTTGCAAACACATCGAAGCTTTGTCCAAAACTGTTATTAATAACAGTTACCCCTGAGTGCGAAATAAGATCTTCGTTACCGGCGAAGGAAAAATCGCCACCTTTTTTCTTCCAGACAACACTTGTTGTGTTTAAAAAAGCCGGATAAACATAATCCATATATTGAATACGCGGGATAGTGAAAAACGCTCCCGCCATCAAATCGATACGCCCAGTTCTCAGCATGTCTTGGGCTCTAGCCCAAGAGCCCACATCCTGTAGTTGAATAGTAATACCCAAGCGTTTGGACAACTCATCAATGATTAAGCGATTTGCACCGAGCAAAGCCTTAGTACCATCTTCTGCACGCCATAAATAAGGCGGATACTCTGAATTGCCAGTAGCCGTCAGCTTTTTACACTGTTCTACCGCCACCGTCGGCATTGATAGCCCTACAGCCAACACACCCAAGAGAGATATTACAAAGCGCTTCAGTTTCAACATCATAACCAGCCTTATCCAGACAAACCTAAGTCGGTATCAAGCAGTATAGATATCCATAGCGAAATCGATCAAGTTTTGAAGAGGCAATATAAGAAGAATTGAAAGTAAACTTAAAGAATAGGGAATGAAATTCCATACTCAGCAGATAAAAGCCCCGCTCGGTAGTGAAGTACACATGGGACTAAACGGCAGGAGGCCGTTTTGCACAGCCTTTAGGCTGCCTGAAAGGCGATGCCTGCTGAGTTCCAGACCAACTGAAGTAGGCGTAAGGAGCAATGACCTACAATAAGTTGAAAGCTGCGCTTCCACTCGCTTCGCGACGCCTTCGGCGCTTTAACCTGGCACCTGCGGCGCATCGGTTGTTTGTATGCCCCTTGGGTACACATGATCCCTTTGCAGTAACAATAGATCACCGGTTCAATAACGAAAAAACCCCTACCGCGTCAGCGATAGGGGTTCTTCGTAATTAAATGCTTGGCGATGACCTACTCTCACATGGGGAAGCCCCACACTACCATCGGCGATGTTGCGTTTCACGTCTGAGTTCGGGATGGATTCAGGTGGTTCCACAACTCTATGGTCGCCAAGCAAAACTGTTACAACTCG
>NZ_JAAEQH010000011.1 GCF_024231755.1 Neptuniibacter sp. | reverse complement strand
TTGTAGTTCATATCAATCTGAAACTGCTGGATGACTGCTTCCCGTTCCTGCTTCAACATGAACAGAAAGATCAAAAGGGAAAAAAGAGCACCGCAAATTGCAAAAACAATAGCAACATTGAACGGTTTTTTTGGCGCTCCAGAATCAGAACGGGCGTCCGAGGCAGACATTAAAAGCTCCGAATAATCAATCAGTAAGGTTCAGTAAAACCTTTTTTTATCTCTCATGCAACGATAGTGTAGCTTTAGCTCAGAGATTTCACAAAGGCTGCTATCATCGGTCTGTTATTTAAAGATTTCGGGTACCCCAACAGCACTTAGATACATTAGACTAAGAACACAGATTATATTGCAGCATAAAGGCCCATTGTGACTCAGATAGCCATCTTCGTAGATGTCCAGAACATTTACTACACGACCCGACAAGCTTTTGGCTGCCAGTTTAACTATCGCAAGTTTTGGCAGAGGGTTTCAGCACAAGGAGAGATCACTCACGCCTATGCTTACGCAATCGACCGCAAAGATGACAGTCAGCGTAAGTTTCAGGACGCTCTGCGACACATCGGCTTTGATGTAAAACTCAAACCCTTTATTCAGCGCAAAGACGGCTCTGCCAAAGGTGATTGGGATGTGGGCATTACAATTGATGTTTTAGAAGCGGCGCCAAAGGTAGACAAAGTCATTCTTCTATCCGGTGATGGTGATTTCGATCTACTGCTGAGAAAGATCAAAAGTAAGTTTGGCGTTAAGACTGAAGTGTATGGCATCGAAGCATTAACTGCTCAATCGCTGATTGCAGAAGCAGATCAGTTCAATGGAATTTTGTCGGAACTACTGCTGGTTTAGTAATTAAACCTTAACTCAATAAGCCACAACTTCCCCATATACCCGTACACAATTGCGCCCCCCTTCTTTCGCTGAATAGAGGGATGAATCGGCCCATTTGAAAAGCTCTCTACCATCTACACCGAACTCACTATCATATGTAGCAATACCTACGCTCAGTGTAATGCTGTGACCTTCAATGGTCAGTTCTTCGGTGGTCTTACGTACCCGCTCTGCGATCTCCCATGCCCCCTGAATGGTTGTATCCGGTAGGATTACCGCAAACTCTTCTCCACCATAACGGCATACAAAGTCTGTTCTACGCGCGGTATGTAATAGATTTTCGGCCACAGCCTGAAGCACAAGATCACCTTTGTCATGACCATATTTATCGTTGTAATCCTTAAAGTGATCTATATCCAGCAACATCAACGCAAAGCTAGAATCCTGACGTTTAGCAACGGCCACAGCATTTGCCAACTGACGATCAAAGAAACGCCTGTTGTATAACTTGGTCAGTGAGTCAGTTAAAGCATCCTGCTCTAAAGAGCGAATGCGGCTGGCCAGGGCAATAGACAATAAAACAGCTTCTATGGCTGCCCCCCACTGGATGATATAAGGGGAAAGCGTAGCCAACTGATCAATAATTCCGGCACTAATCAGTGTTGAAGTGATTGCAGCAATCATCAGAGATGACCACGCAATGAGGAAATACTTGGCAGGAGCATATCCCCTTTTCATCCCTCTGATTCCTACCACCAAAATCAAAATATAAGAGGGAGGCGCCAGTAGGAAAAGTACTTTAATCACTGCGCCATAAGGTAGGAATAACGCAGCAATAGAACACCCCAGAGCAAGCACAATAAAAACATTTGCGATTCTATTCAAAATAGGAGAATAGAGGCTCATATTAAGAAAGTGTTTACTGAAAGAGAGGGCCATCGTTAACGTGACACCCCAGGAAATCAACAAGCTGTGGTTTGACCACCACGGAGATTCAGGTAGCAGGTACTGGGCTGTCAATCCATTGAAACCAGACAAGAACAAGCCTAAAGAGAGCAGGTACAATACATAAAGCAGGTAACTGAAATCCTTTACGACCGCAAAAATAAACAGATTATAAAAAGCTAAAGCGATGAGCGCCCCGTAGAACAAACCCTGCAGAATCATCTGCAACCCAAGGTTCTCTGTCAGGGATAACTCGCTATTCAAATTAAGATTAATGCTCAAAGCACCGTTAGTTTGATAGCGGAGGAAGAAAGTTTTCTGAGTATCCGCAGGGATATCGAGAATAAAACTAAGCGCATTAACCTTGATCTCACGTGTGCTGAATGGGTACATATCACCACTCTGCCGCATCACAAGTTGCTCATCTTTCACCTCCCACAACTGGAGGTCATCTACCAGAGAGTATGCTTCCTTGAGGATAACCCGTTTATCATCAGCCGTGTTATTTTCTAGAGTCAGCTGCACCCACCAAGCTGAAGAGGTTGTACCAATGCTTACCTCATATTGTTGGGAGGTTTCGAACTCCCCTTCCTGTGCAAGCTGCATGATATCGTAGATGCTATGAGTTGCTCCCAGGTCTTCCAACAAATCCATATGCATCCCGACTTTCTGAACATCCAGATGTTTGTTGATCACCAATGGAATGCTGGCCTGAGGCAACAGGGAATCCGCTCGCACTGAAACAGCCACGAGAAATACACCAAGTAGAATCAATATTCGAAAAACTAATTTCACTAGATCAGCCCTGAACAACCCTGTAATCCCTGAGCAAAACGATCACTTATCAAATGCGGTGAGACATCCTTTAAACATAGCAGTACCAGGGAACGGTGTCATACCCCTTTCGAATATAAATACTTACAGTATGTATTGGTAATTGGTTGTAGGTATGAAATCAATTTCCTGATGAGAAATATTCTTAGAACAGGAAGGCTAGAGATGAAAATCAGGGATGAGAAGCGGAAGAAAATAATGGGGCTGGTAACAGCCCCTATTGTAAAAACTAAACTACGCTACCGCGCTAACAAGCTCTTCGGCCTGACGACTAAACGCAGTAAGCATGGCTTGTAGAGCTGCTGCCGAAGTATCGTCAGCCTCAGCCACCGCGTACTCGACTTGATCATTTACTTTAACGCAGATAGAAGCCAAAGCCTGCGCCCCTGTACCAGCGCTAACGGCATGCTCATCAAACTGACACACTTCGATATTACAACCGTACTCACGACTCAATGCATCACACAACGCCTCTAGAGCACCCACACCAGTACCACTAAATTCGGAATCACCCACCCGGAATTTAGCATTTACCTGATGATCTTCCGTATGCAGATCATAATCCTGTAACTGCCACTGAGCCGGAACCTGAACAAAATGTTCGTTATACAATGTGTTTATCGCTACAGGGGAAACTTCAATACCCCGTTCTTCTGCTGCTGACTGAACCACCTTACTCAACGGAATGTGCATCCATTTCGGTAATTCAATTCCGTAGTCACGTTCCAGAACCAGAGCCACGCCACCCTTACCGCTCTGGCTGTTAATACGTACCACCGCCTCATATTCACGGTTGATATCACGTGGATCGATCGGCAGATAAGCCACATCCCAGTGCAGACGATTATTATCTTTGTGGTAATTCACAGATTTGCGTATAGCATCCTGGTGGCTACCGGAGAAAGCCGTGTAAACCAACTCTCCCGCCCATGGGTGCCGTGCAGGAACAGGCAGTTCATTGCAGTACTCGACGACTTCAATAATTTCGGTGATATCCGAGAAATCCAATTCTGGGTCAACACCCTGAGAGTAAAGATTCATCCCCATCGTGATGATATCCATATTCCCGGTACGCTCACCATTGCCCATTAACGTACCTTCAACACGATCTGCACCAGCCATAACACCTAACTCAGCAGCGGCTACCGCACAACCACGGTCATTATGTGTATGTAAGCTAATGCGAACCTGATCACGTTGTTTAAGGTGGCGACAGAAATACTCAACCTGATCGGCAAAGACATTCGGCGAAGACATCTCCACAGTCGCAGGCAGGTTGATCACAATTTTCTGTCCACTCTCAGGATGCCACTGAGCAATCACCGCATCACAAACATCAACCGCATAATCCATCTCAGTACCGGTGAAACTTTCAGGTGAATACTGAAACTCCCAATCAGTTTGCGGATACTGTTTGGCGTACTCACGCACCCATTCCGCTCCTTGAACAGCGATACCTTTGATCTTCTCTTTATTCATATTGAAGACCTGTTCTCGCTGAACAACAGAGGTGGAGTTATAAACGTGTACATTCGCTTTTTTCACACCCTCCAGCGCTTCGTAAGTACGCTTAATCAACTCTTCACGAGCCTGAGTTAACACCTGAATAGTCACGCCTTCAGGAATAAGGTTCTGTTCAATTAATTTACGTACAAAATCAAAGTCAGGCTTAGACGCAGAAGGGAAACCCACTTCAATCTCTTTAAACCCCATCTTCACCAATAAGGTGAACATGCAAGTTTTCTGCTCAACAGACATTGGATTGATTAGCGCCTGATTACCATCGCGGAGGTCAACACTACACCAGTCAGGCGCTTTATTAATCTCTTGGTCCGGCCAGGTACGGTCAGTCAGGCGGACAGTTTCAAAACGACGATATTTGCGATGATCAAACATAACTCTTATCCGTTATTTCAGTGAGTTGAGCTTATCTAAAAAGTGCTGTTTAAAATAAAACCCGCTGCCAGGCGTTCAAAGCGAACTATGGCAGCGGGGGATTTTTCAGTAGATGCTTATGACATCAGTTTTTGAGTTTCCGATCTGATAAAACGGACTGGCTGGCGGCGCTCACTTTTGATGATTGCTCCCTCACACCTTGATTGGATGTGGTTTGTTACCTCTCAACCGATGAAGACAAGTTTATAGCGCTTGCTGCGCAATTACCGATCTCATTTACCCCAAAAAACATAATTTGCGCAATTTAATAAAAGAAAATAGACTTAACTATTAAATAATATTGCACGAAAAACAAAAGCCATGAAAACTTCTGTCTCGCTGGACCGGTTTGATCTAAAAATATTGCGTGAGTTGCAGGACAACGGCGAGTTATCCAATCAGGATCTGGCTGAAAGAGTAGGCCTTACGGCAGCGCCCTGCTCTCGAAGGGTCAAACAATTGCAGGAATCTGGCGTAATAAGGGATCGGGTCGTCCGACTCAATGAAAAAGCAATTGATTTGAACCTATTTGCTATCTTGCATATCAGCATGGACAAGCATATACCGGAACGTTTTGAGGAGTTCGAGAGAACTATCCAATCACTCCCCGAAGTGATGGAATGCTACTTGATCACGGGGCATGATGCCGACTACCAGCTAAAGATCGCCGTTCCGGATATGGATCGTTATCAGGATATCCTGCTTGGTAAGATTACCCGTATCCGCGGGGTAACCGGTGTAAAGTCTGCATTTATTATGCGTAAGATAGTTGATAGTACAGCTATGCCCCTAAATTACGTTTAAGAGAATTACGTTAGGTAGGAATTACGCCAGGAGAGAGTAATGGTTTCAAAATCAGAAATGGCAGAATTTCTGCGTAAAGAGTTCCCTCAAACTAAATGCACAGTGGAGTCGGTTGGTAACCGCTCCTGTGTATTAAGCCATGAAATTGGCTTTGAAGAATTAAGGCCCGGCGGCACAGTATCAGGGCCTGTGCTGATGGCAGTGGCAGATGTTGCACTCTACGTAGCTATTCTGGGTGAAATCGGATTAGTGGCCCTCGCCGTAACCACCAGCCTGAATATAAATTTCCTGCGAAAGCCCTCTTCAGAAAAGGCA
>NZ_JAAEQH010000010.1 GCF_024231755.1 Neptuniibacter sp. | reverse complement strand
GTGGCAATTGATGAATCTTGTGATCCAGTAGATTCAATGCAAATATCAGAGATGCTGTGGGTTATATTCCGCTAATGCACCGGGGCTCTAGCGCACCTAATCTGTTTCGTTAACGCACCAATCCCATTAACGCATGAAGGGTGAAATCCCAGTAACGCACTCAAGTTTTAGAAGATAATTTTTATGACACTGCATAAACTGTCAGTAAATAATAATCGTGGAGTTTTCCCTTTAGTGCAATAATCGGTATGCTTTACTGCGGGAAACTATAGCGGATACCTATAATTTATCCCACGTTGAAGGATAGTCGGCTATGGATTATCAGCTTTGAGGCTCCTATGTTCGGCACGTATTTGGTGGAACCTTTGGATTCGTGTGCACGTCAACGACGATGGAAGCTTGTCGTTGCAGGGATTGGCAAGCAGGATCTGACTAGCACAACTTTAACAGATGAACAACATCAACGACTAGCAAAGGTGGACATTTCATTGACTGAGTGACTGGCTGACTAGTCGATCACTGTAAATTCGTCCAGCTCTTCAACAATCTCCACTGTTTCTTCTACAGGTCAGGTGCAGCTAAAGTAGTGTGTGCAGAAATCACAATCACCATAAGTCAAAGAACGGTTCGCCCCGACACAGCCAGATGGTTGACTACTATCTTCCTCTGAATTCCGCTCGACTTCCT
>NZ_JAAEQH010000009.1 GCF_024231755.1 Neptuniibacter sp. | reverse complement strand
TGGTCAGGTACTGGCTGCTCCAGGTTCTATCACTCCTCACACTCGTTTCGAAGGTGAAGTATACGTACTGTCCAAAGAAGAAGGCGGTCGTCACACTCCATTCTTCAAAGGCTACCGTCCACAGTTCTACTTCCGTACAACAGACATCACTGGTGCTTGTGAGCTGCCAGAGGGTGTAGAAATGGTAATGCCAGGTGATAACGTACAGATGGACGTTACCCTGATTAACCCAGTTGCGATGGAAGAAGGTCTGCGTTTTGCGATCCGTGAAGGCGGTCGTACAGTAGGTGCAGGCGTTGTATCTAAAATCGTTGAGTAATTAATACTCGCTGATTTGAAAAAGCCCTCCTTGTGAGGGCTTTTTTGTGCCTGGGGTTTTAGCTCGGGGGTAGATTTAAATCTGTCCCCTATTTAATTGCTTGTTATTTGAGCAAATTATTTCTACTTGCTATTGACCTTGAGGTTCTGGATCAGTAATATTTGCGTCCCCCTGATTATAGGGGGAGGTCGGCTTATGCCGTTAATTTATTATTTGGAAATGTGTGATCGAAATGCAGAATCAGAAAATTCGTATTCGTCTGAAAGCCTTTGATCATCGCTTGATCGACTCTTCTGCGCAGGAAATCGTAGATACTGCAAAGAGAACAGGCGCTCAAGTACGTGGCCCGATCCCACTTCCTACTCGCAAAGAACGCTATACAGTTCTGATTTCACCTCACGTGAACAAAGATGCACGTGATCAGTATGAAATCCGTACTCACAAGCGTGTTCTGGACATCGTTGAGCCAACTGAAAAAACAGTTGACGCACTGATGAAGCTGGATCTTGCTGCGGGTGTTGAAGTGCAGATCAGCCTCGGCTAATAAGGCAACTGCGCAGAATTAATTTTAATTAATGAAGCGCTTATTTAGTGTGGAATGCTCTGGAAAGGGCAGCCGTAGTGGGTAACAGCCCCGTACACAACTGGCAAGAGGTTTTAAAAGAAAATGTCTGTAGGTCTTATCGGACGTAAAGCGGGTATGACTCGCGTCTTCACTGAAGACGGCGTATCCGTGCCAGTCACCGTCATCGAAGTGGAACCGAACCGCGTTACTGCTGTGAAAACAGAAGAAACCGACGGCTACACAGCAGTGCAGGTTACTACTGGTTCTAAGAAGGCTAACCGCCTTTCTAAGCCAGAAGCAGGTAACTTCGCAAAAGCTGGTGTGGAAGCTGGTCGTGGTTTGTGGGAGTTCCGCCTGTCAGGTGGCGACGAAGTCAACGTTGGCGAAGAGCTAACTGTTGCGCGCTTCGAAGCTGGTCAGAAAGTTGACGTAACAGGTCAGTCCAAAGGTAAAGGTTTCCAGGGTGGTGTTAAGCGCTGGAACTTCTCCATGCAGGACGCG
>NZ_JAAEQH010000008.1 GCF_024231755.1 Neptuniibacter sp. | reverse complement strand
TGGTCAGGTACTGGCTGCTCCAGGTTCTATCACTCCTCACACTCGTTTCGAAGGTGAAGTATACGTACTGTCCAAAGAAGAAGGCGGTCGTCACACTCCATTCTTCAAAGGCTACCGTCCACAGTTCTACTTCCGTACAACTGACATCACTGGTGCTTGTGAGCTGCCAGAAGGTGTAGAAATGGTAATGCCAGGTGATAACGTACAGATGGACGTTACCCTGATTAACCCAGTTGCGATGGAAGAAGGTCTGCGTTTTGCGATCCGTGAAGGCGGTCGTACAGTAGGTGCAGGCGTTGTATCTAAAATTGTTGAATAAAATCAACAATTAGGTGTTGCCAAGAGATAGGGAGGCTTATACAATACGCCTCCCTATTATGCAGTAGGCCAGTGGCTCAATTGGCAGAGCAGCGGTCTCCAAAACCGCAGGTTGGGGGTTCGAGTCCCTCCTGGCCTGCCAATCCATTCTGGATTGGCATCTTAAGAAACAAGCATTTAGTAACCCTGAGGCCCTAAGCGTGAATGCGAAAGTAGATTCCGAAGGTTCAAAGTTTGACTCCCTTAAGTGGGTAGTTGTAGTCGCGATTGTGGCTGTTGGTGTGGTGGGTAACTCTGTCTACGCTGATCAGTCTCTGTTCTATCGCGTAGTGGCTTTGATTGTTTTGGCATTGGTTGCGGGTTTTGTTTCTTTGCAGACAGCAAAAGGCAAAGCGTTTTTTACTCTGTTTAAAGAAGCTAAACAGGAAATTCGCAAGGTTGTATGGCCGACACGTCAGGAAACAGCACAGACAACAGCGATTGTTGTTGTGGTTGTTCTTATCGTGGGTTTGATGTTGTGGGGGCTGGACTCGTTGCTGAGCTGGCTGGTATCTGGAGCTATAGGTTAAGAGGCGATAGGCATGTCTAAGCGTTGGTATGTTGTACATGCGTACTCCGGGTACGAAAAGCGTGTGATGAATACGCTGAAAGAGCGAATTGATCTGCATCAGATGCAGGATCTTTTTGGTGAGGTGTTAGTGCCTACCGAAGAGGTTGTAGAGATCCGTGATGGTAAGAAGCGCAAATCTGAGCGTAAATTCTATCCGGGTTACGTGCTGGTTCACATGGATATGAACGATGAGAGCTGGCATTTGGTTAAGAATACACCGCATGTACTGGGTTTTATTGGTGGTACTGCAGGTAACCCAGCGCCAATCACTGAAGCAGAAGCGAATGAGATTCTGAGTCGTGTTGAGAGTGGTGTTGATAAGCCGCGTCCTAAAACGGTATTTGAGCCAGGTGAAATGGTTCGTGTTATTGATGGGCCGTTTGCTGACTTTAATGGCGTGGTTGAAGAGATTAACTACGAGAAGAACAAGCTGCAGGTTGCGGTATTGATCTTCGGACGTTCTACTCCGGTAGAATTGGATTTCGGTCAGGTCGAAAAAGCCTGATCTAGAGCTTTTAGGAATAACCTCAGCGAGAGCTGGGGTTTTTCTGTCTTGAGAAAATGGGGAGCCGAGAGGCGTTTGAACCCGCTAGGAGTACATTGAAAAATGGCTAAGAAAATCGAAGCTTATATTAAGCTGCAGGTTCCAGCCGGTGGTGCGAATCCGTCACCTCCAGTAGGTCCAGCACTGGGTCAGCATGGTGTGAACATCATGGAATTCTGTAAGGCGTTCAATGCTCAGACACAGAGCATGGAAAACGGTCTGCCAGTTCCAGTTGTAATCACTGTTTACGCTGATCGCAGCTTTACTTTCATCACTAAGACGCCTCCAGCGGCAGTTCTGCTGAAAAAAGCAGCTGGCCTGAAGAGTGGTTCTGGTCGTCCAAATACTGAGAAAGTGGGTAACGTTACTCGCGCTCAGATGGAAGAGATCGCTACTGTTAAAATGCCTGACCTGACTGCTGCTGATATGGACGCGGCTGTTCGTACTATCGCAGGTACTGCGCGTAGCATGGGTCTGATTCCGGAGGGTGATGAGTAATGGCTAAGCTAACTAAACGTCAGAAGCTAATCGCTGAGAAAGTTGAAGCGGGTAAAGCTTACTCTATTGAAGATGCAGTATCTCTGCTGTCTGAACTGTCTACTGTTAAGTTCAAAGAGACTGTTGATGTTGCAGTAAACCTGGGTGTTGATCCACGTAAATCTGATCAGGTTGTTCGTGGTTCTACTGTTCTGCCAAACGGTACTGGTAACGATGTTCGCGTAGCTGTGTTTGCACAGGGTGAAAACGCTGAGAAAGCAAAAGAAGCTGGCGCTGATGTTGTAGGTTTCGAAGATCTGGCTGAGCAGATGAAAGGTGGCGATCTGGACTTTGGTGTTGTTATCGCAACTCCAGACGCAATGCGCGTTGTTGGTCAGCTAGGTCAGGTTCTGGGCCCACGTGGCCTGATGCCAAACCCTAAAGTTGGCACAGTAACTCCAGACGTTGTTACTGCAGTTAAGAATGCAAAAGCTGGTCAGGTACGTTTCCGTACTGACAAAAACGGCATCATTCATGCTGGTGTTGGTAAAGCAGATTTCGAAGCGGCTGCTATCAAGCAGAACATCGAAGCACTGGTTGCTGACCTGAAGAAGCTGAAACCAGCTTCTGCTAAAGGCGTGTATCTGAAGAAAGTAACTCTGTCCACTACTATGGGTCCAGGCTTACTGGTTGATCAGGCTTCTTTGGAAGTTTAATCAACATGAAAGGTTTTTTGAGGGTCTTCTGTACCTGTTACACAGAGATGAAGGCCGTCAAAGACCGCAGGTGATAAGGGAGACCTTATCTTAATGGGCAAAACCAGCCTGCGCAGACGGTGAGATTCTGTATTTGAATCAAACCACCGTACTCGGAAGCCTCAGAAATGGGGCGGTTGGTAATAAGTCGAAAGACTACTCCAGGAGTAAATCGTGGCATTAGGACTCGAAGATAAAAAAGCGATCGTCGCTGAAGTCCAGGAAGCTGCATCTAGTGCTCTGTCTGCTGTTGTTGCGGATTCCCGTGGCGTTGAAGTGGGCGATATGACTGCACTGCGTAAAGAAGCTCGTGAAAACGGCGTATGGCTTAAAGTTGTACGTAACACACTGGCTAAGCGCGCAGTTGAAGGCACTGACTATGCATGCCTACAGGACACTTTCAAAGGTCCAAGTATCATTGCGTTCTCTACAGAACATCCGGGCGCTGGCGCTCGTATTCTGAAAGATTTTGCGAAAGGTAATGATAACTTTGAACTGAAAGCAGCAGCATTCGAAGGTGAAATCGTAGACGTAGCTATGCTGGCAAGCCTGCCAACATACGACGAAGCGATTGCGAAGCTGATGGCTTGCATGAAAGAAGCTGCAGCCGGCAAACTTTGCCGCACTATTGCAGCCGTTCGCGACCAGAAAGAAGAAGCTGCGTAAGTTTATACGCAACTTTATTTATACAAGTTTTAATGAGCCTTCGGGCTTACAAATATCAGGAATATAGAAAATGTCTCTGACTAACGAAGATATCCTAAACGCAATTGCTGAAATGTCTGTTAAAGACGTTGTGACTCTGATCGAAGCAATGGAAGAAAAATTCGGTGTAACTGCAGCTGCTGCTGTTGTTGCTGGTGGTGCTGCTGGCGGCGACGCTGGTGCTGCTGAAGAGAAAACTGAATTTGACGTTATCCTGACTGCTGCAGGCGACAAGAAAGTTAACGTAATCAAAGCAGTACGTGGCGCTACAGGTCTTGGCCTGAAAGAAGCTAAAGGCATCGTTGACGGCGCTCCAGCTGCTGTTAAAGAAGGCGTTAGCAAAGAAGAAGCTGAAGAACTTCAGAAAGCACTGGAAGAAGCTGGCGCTTCTGTTGAAGTTAAGTAATAACTTCAATGCTATTCCGAACAGAATATCTGTTCGAAGTGCTGACGGCTGGTGACTATATGTCACCGGCCTTTTTCCGTTATTTATAGACAGCAAATAAATAGCGGTAACACAGTCCGAAACGGGTTTTCGGCCTGCTTATAAATTGGTGCACTTGCTGGGGAACACTGATGGCTTATTCATACACTGAAAAGAAACGCATCCGTAAGGACTTCGGTAAATTGCCGCAAGTAATGGATGTGCCTTACTTGCTGGCAATACAGCTCGACTCCTATAAAAAGTTTTTGCAGACAGGAGTTGAAGCAGCAGATCGTTTAGATGCTGGTCTGCATGCGGCATTTAACTCTGTCTTCCCAATCGTGTCCTATTCCGGAAATGCATCTCTGGAATATGTTGGCTACCGTCTGGGTGAGCCTGTATTTGACGTTAAAGAGTGTCAGATACGCGGTATTACTTACGCTGCTCCTCTGCGCGTAAAAGTTCGTCTGGTTATCTATGACCGTGAATCCAGCAACAAAGCCGTAAAAGACATCAAGGAACAGGAAGTCTACATGGGCGAAATGCCCCTGATGACTGAAAACGGAACTTTCGTTGTTAACGGTACTGAGCGTGTAATCGTATCTCAGTTGCACCGTTCACCAGGTGTGTTCTTCGACCATGATAAAGGTAAAACACACTCCTCTGGTAAGCTGCTCTACTCTGCGCGAGTAATCCCTTACCGTGGTTCCTGGTTAGACTTTGAATTTGATCCAAAAGACAGTCTGTTCGTACGTATCGACCGTCGTCGTAAGCTGCCGGCAACTATCCTGCTGCGCGCACTGGGTTATGAAGCTGAAGAGATTCTGGATATCTTCTTCGACAATACTTCATGGTCTCTGACTGACGAAACGATCAACATGCAGCTGGTTGCTGACCGCCTACGTGGTGAAACACTGTCTTTTGAAGTGAAAGATCCTGATGGCAATGTGATTGTTGAAGCGGGTCGTCGTATTACGCCGCGTCATATCCGTCAGATGGCTAAGGCCAACATGGAAGAGCTTGAGGTACCAATGGAGTACCTTCAGGGTAAAGCGATCGCTAAAGATATCGTTGACCCGGCTACAGGTGAGTTGATCTGTGGAAGCAACGCTGAGATTACAGAAGAACTGGTTGAACAGCTGCGTGCTGCTAAGATCACTGGGTTCGAAACTCTGTACACTAACGACCTGGATTGCGGTCCGTTCATCTCAGATACGCTGCGCAACGATCCTACCCGTAACCAGCTGGAAGCTCTGGTAGAAATCTACCGCATGATGCGTCCTGGTGAGCCACCTACAAAAGAATCTGCTGAAGCGCTGTTCGAGAATCTGTTCTTTACAGAAGAGCGCTACGACCTGTCTGCAGTTGGACGTATGAAGTTCAACCGTCGCCTGGCACGTGAAGAGGTAACAGGTTCTGGCGTACTGGATAAAGAAGACATTCTGGAAGTGATGAAGACCCTGATCGATATCCGTAACGGTAAAGGCACCGTTGATGATATCGACCACCTGGGTAACCGTCGTATCCGTTCTGTTGGTGAAATGGCAGAGAACCAGTTCCGCGTAGGTCTGGTACGTGTTGAGCGTGCAGTTCGTGAACGCTTGAGCATGGCTGAATCTGATAACCTGATGCCACAGGATCTGATTAACGCTAAGCCAGTTGCAGCAGCAATCAAAGAGTTCTTTGGTTCCTCTCAGCTGTCTCAGTTCATGGACCAGAACAACCCGCTGTCAGAAGTTACACACAAACGTCGTGTATCTGCACTGGGTCCAGGTGGTCTGACACGTGAACGTGCAGGCTTTGAAGTACGTGACGTACACCCAACACACTACGGTCGTGTATGTCCTATCGAAACACCTGAAGGTCCAAACATCGGTCTGATCAACTCCCTGGCAACCTTTGCTCGTACTAACGACTATGGTTTCCTGGAAACGCCTTACCGCCGTGTAGTTGATAGTAAGGTTACCGATGAGCTGGATTACCTTTCAGCTATTGAAGAAAACACTTTCGTAATCGCGCAGGCATCTGCGACGATGGATGAAGAAGGTCGTCTGACAGATGACATGGTTACCGTTCGTCACCTGAACGAAACGACAGTAATGGCGCCTGAGAAAGTTCAGTACATGGACGTTTCTCCACGTCAGGTTGTATCTGTAGCAGCATCTCTGATCCCATTCCTTGAGCACGATGATGCGAACCGTGCATTGATGGGATCAAACATGCAACGTCAGGCGGTTCCAACTCTGCGTGCTGACAAGCCGCTGGTAGGTACAGGTATCGAGCGTAACGTTGCGCAGGACTCCGGTGTATGTGTTGTTGCACGTCGCGGTGGTCTAATTGAATCTGTTGACGCGAGCCGTATCGTTGTTCGTGTAAATGATGATGAAGTAACGGCAGGTGATGCGGGTGTAGATATCTACAACCTGACTAAGTACACGCGTTCTAACCAGAACACTTGTATCAACCAGCGCTCTATTGTTAACCCAGGCGATATCGTTAAGCCGGGTGACGTAATGGCAGATGGTCCATCTGTTGATATGGGTGAGCTGGCACTGGGTCAGAACATGCGTATCGCGTTCATGCCTTGGAATGGTTACAACTTCGAGGACTCCATCCTGATCTCCGAGCGTGTTGTTCAGGAAGATCGTTTCACGACTATCCACATTCAGGAACTGACCTGTGTGGCACGTGATACTAAGCTGGGTTCTGAAGAGATTACTGCGGATATCCCTAACGTAGGTGAGTCTGCACTGGCTAAGCTGGATGAAGCGGGTATCGTTCACATCGGTGCTGAAGTAGGTCCTGGCGACATCCTGGTAGGTAAAGTAACGCCTAAAGGTGAAAGCCAGCTAACTCCAGAAGAAAAACTGCTGCGTGCGATCTTCGGTGAGAAGGCTTCTGACGTTAAAGACACATCTCTGCGAGTTAAGACAGGTACGGTTGGTAAAGTTATCGACGTACAGGTATTCACGCGTGATGGTGTTCAGAAAGATGAGCGTGCACTGTCCATCGAGAAGTCTGAGCTTGATGCGATCCGTAAGGATCTGAACGAAGAATACCGTATTGTTGAACAGGCTACTTTTGAGCGTCTGGAAAAAGTACTGGTTGGCCTGAAAGCTGACGGCGGTGCTGGTCTTGCAAAAGGTACAGAAATTACTTCTGAATTCCTGTCTGGTCTGGCTAAAGGCGAGTGGTTCAAAATCCGCGTTGCTGATGAAAATGCCGCAGAACAGCTGGAACTGGCTGAGAAGCAGCTGGAAGATCGTAAAGAGTCTCTGGACAAGCGCTTCGAAGATAAGAAAGGCAAGCTACAGACGGGTGACGATCTGGCACCTGGCGTTCTGAAAATTGTTAAGGTTTATGTTGCTACCAAGCGTCGTGTACAGCCTGGTGACAAGATGGCCGGTCGTCACGGTAACAAGGGTGTTATCTCCGTTATCATGCCGGTTGAAGACATGCCATACGATGCAAACGGTGAGCCGGTTGATATCGTACTGAACCCACTGGGTGTACCTTCACGTATGAACGTAGGTCAGATCCTTGAGACTCACATGGGTATGGCAGCTAAAGGTCTTGGTCGTCGCATCAATGAGATGCTGGATCAGGAACGTGAGCGTGTAGAAACTGTTAAGGAAGTTCGTGGCTTCCTGGATAAAATCTACAATGCTGATCTGGGTGCAGGCATGAACAGCCGTACAGAAGATCTGGACAGCTTCTCTGATGATGAAATCATGGAACTGGCTAAGAACCTGTGTGGTGGTGTTCCTCTGGCAACTCCAGCGTTTGACGGCGCTAAAGAAGTTGAGCTGAAGTCGCTGCTGCGTCTGGCTGGGCTGGATGATTCAGGTCAGACTACACTGTTTGATGGCCGTACTGGTGATCAGTTCGATCGCCCAGTAACTGTAGGTTACATGTACATGCTGAAACTGAACCACCTGGTAGACGACAAGATGCATGCGCGTTCTACTGGTTCTTACAGTCTGGTTACTCAGCAGCCGCTGGGTGGTAAGGCTCAGTTCGGTGGTCAGCGCTTCGGTGAGATGGAGGTATGGGCACTTGAAGCATACGGTGCTGCCTATACTCTGCAGGAGATGCTCACAGTTAAGTCCGATGACGTGAATGGTCGTACTAAGATGTATAAGAACATCGTAGACGGCGATCACCGTATGGAGCCGGGTATGCCGGAATCCTTCAACGTACTTATCAAAGAGATCCGTTCTCTGGGTATCGACATCGAGCTCGAATCTGAATAAGTACTAAACGTATACCAGGCGGGGGTCGCTCATTAGAGCGGCCTCAAGCAAGAACTCCGTTAGGAGCTTGAAAGAATGAAAGATCTGCTGAATCTGCTGAAAACACAGGGCCAATCTGAAGAGTTCGACTCTATCAAGATCTCTTTGGCCTCTCCGGAAATGATCCGTTCTTGGTCGTACGGTGAAGTAAAAAAACCGGAAACCATTAACTACCGTACCTTCAAGCCAGAGCGTGAAGGTCTGTTCTGTGCCAAAATCTTTGGCCCGGTAAAAGATTACGAGTGTCTGTGCGGCAAGTACAAGCGCATGAAGCACCGTGGTGTTATCTGTGAGAAGTGTGGCGTAGAAGTTACACTGGCTAAAGTTCGTCGTGAGCGTATGGCGCACATCGAACTGGCTTCTCCAGTTGCACACATCTGGTTCCTGAAGTCTCTGCCATCCCGTATCGGTTTGATGCTGGATATGACACTGCGTGATATCGAACGTGTTCTGTACTTCGAATCTTTCGTAGTAATTGATCCAGGTATGACTACGCTTGAGCGTGGCCAGCTGTTGAACGATGAGCAGTACTTCGAAGCACTGGAAGAGTTTGGTGATGACTTCGACGCACGTATGGGTGCAGAAGCGGTTAAAGAACTGCTGTCTTCCATCGAGCTGGAAGAAGAAGTTAATCAGCTGCGTGAAGAGCTGCCGCAGACTAACTCTGAGACTAAGATCAAGAAGCTATCCAAGCGTCTGAAACTTCTGGAAGCTTTCTACAAGTCAGGTAACAAGCCAGAGTGGATGATCCTGGAAGTACTGCCAGTACTGCCACCTGATCTGCGTCCTCTGGTGCCGCTGGATGGTGGTCGTTTCGCGACATCTGATCTGAACGATCTGTACCGTCGTGTTATCAACCGTAACAACCGTCTTAAGCGTCTGCTTGACCTTAATGCTCCAGATATCATCGTACGTAACGAAAAGCGTATGCTGCAGGAATCTGTTGATGCATTGCTAGATAACGGTCGTCGTGGCCGTGCGATTACTGGCTCTAACAAGCGTCCTCTGAAATCTTTGGCTGACATGATCAAAGGTAAGCAGGGTCGTTTCCGTCAAAACCTTCTAGGTAAGCGTGTTGACTACTCAGGCCGTTCTGTAATCGTAGTAGGTCCATACCTACGTCTACACCAGTGTGGTCTTCCTAAGAAGATGGCACTTGAGCTATTCAAACCATTCATCTTCTCTAAGCTAGAGCTTCGTGGTCACGCGACTACAATCAAAGCTGCTAAGAAGATGGTTGAGCGCGAAGAAGCGCTGGTATGGGATATCCTGGATGAAGTAATCCGTGAACACCCAGTACTTCTTAACCGTGCACCAACACTTCACCGTTTAGGTATACAGGCGTTTGAGCCTGTACTGATCGAAGGTAAAGCGATTCAGCTGCACCCACTAGTTTGTGCGGCATACAACGCCGACTTCGACGGTGACCAGATGGCGGTACACGTACCGCTGACTATCGAAGCACAGCTTGAAGCGCGTGCTCTGATGATGTCTACCAACAACGTACTGTCTCCAGCGAACGGTGAGCCAATCATCGTACCTTCTCAGGACGTTGTACTGGGTCTTTATTACATGACTCGTGACCGTGTAAACGCGAAAGGTGAAGGCATGGTCTTCTCCGATATCGAAGAGATTGCGCGTGCACAGGGTGCAGGTCAATTAGATCTGCAAGCGAAGATCAAAGTACGTATCACTGAAAGTATCCGTGATATCGAAGGTAACCTGGAAACAGTTACTGAAATGAAGGAAACAACTGCGGGTCGTGCACTGCTGTTCGCAATTGTTCCAGATGGTCTTCCGTACGAGTTGGTTAACCAGCCGATGAAGAAGAAGGCGATCTCTCGCCTTCTGAACGAAGCGTACCGGCGCTGTGGTCTGAAAGATACAGTTATCTTTGCCGACCAGCTGATGTACATGGGCTTCCGTCAAGCGACTATGTCTGGCGTATCTATCGGTGTTAACGACTTCGAAATCCCTGAAGAGAAAGTAACCATTATCGATGAAGCAGAAGCTGAAGTAATGGATATCGAGCGTCAGTTCGCTGACGGTCTGGTAACTCAGGGCGAGAAATACAACAAGGTTATCGATATCTGGTCTCGTGCTAACGAACTGTTGGCTAAGAAGATGATGGATAACCTGAAAACAGAGCCGGTTGTAACGAAAGAGGGTGAAGAATCCGAGCAGGAATCCTTCAACTCTGTATACATGATGGCCGACTCTGGTGCCCGTGGTAGTGCTGCTCAGATTCGTCAGCTCGCGGGTATGCGTGGTCTGATGGCTAAGCCGGATGGCTCTATCATCGAAACGCCGATCACTGCGAACTTCCGTGAAGGTCTGAACGTACTACAGTACTTCATCTCGACCCACGGTGCTCGTAAAGGTCTGGCCGATACCGCACTGAAAACTGCGAACTCCGGTTACCTGACTCGTCGTCTGGTAGACGTAGCGCAGGACGTAGTAATTACAGAGCACGACTGTGGCACAGAAGAAGGTCTGGTCATGGTTCCTCTGATAGAAGGCGGCGACGTAGTAGTTGCGCTAGGCGATCGAGTTCTGGGTCGTACTGTAGCGATTGACGTTCTGGACCCACAGGGTGAAGACGTTCTGATCGAAGCCGGTACGCTGATCGATGAAGCATGGAAACACCGTCTGGAAAATGACGACAAGTACTCTTCAATTGATGAAATTACGGTACGTAGTGCGATCACTTGTCGTACGCGTCACGGTATCTGTGCGAAATGTTACGGTCGTGATCTGGGTCGTGGCCATCTGGTTAACCCAGGTGAAGCTGTCGGTGTTATCGCTGCGCAGTCTATCGGTGAGCCAGGTACACAGCTGACCATGCGTACGTTCCACATCGGTGGTGCGGCATCCCGAGCTGCTGCTGTAGACAGCATTCAGGTTAAGAATGGTGGTGAGATCCGTCTGCACAACCTGAAGTTTGTAGAGCGTCCTGATGGTGCATTGGTTGCAACTTCCCGTTCTGGTGAACTGGGTGTAACTGACGAGCATGGCCGTGAGCGTGAGCGTTACAAGCTGCCATACGGTTCTGTGATTAAAGTTAAAGACGGTAGCACTGTGGAAGCAGGCGATATCGTTGCTAACTGGGACCCTCATACTCACCCAATCATCTCTGAGGTGGCGGGTAAAGTTGAGCTGTCAGGTATGGAAGACGGTATTACCGTTAAGAGCCAGACTGATGAGCTGACAGGTCTGTCGACTACTGAGGTCCTGGACGCTAAAGATCGTCCGGCTGCAGGAAAAGATATCCGTCCAATGATCAAACTGGTTGATGCGAAGGGTAACGACGTACTGCACACTGGTTCCGATTCTGCAGCACAGTATCTGCTACCAGCGAAAGCGATCATGAACCTTTCCAACGGTGCAGATGTTCAGGTCGGTGACGTCCTGGCGCGTATCCCTCAGGAAGGTACAGTAAACAAAGATATCACCGGTGGTCTGCCGCGTGTTGCTGACTTGTTCGAAGCGCGTAAGCCGAAAGAGTCTGCAATTCTGGCGGAAGTTTCCGGTCTGATCGGTTTCGGTAAAGAGACAAAAGGTAAGAAGCGTCTGGTTATCTCTCCAAACGATGCTGAGCCACATGAAACTATGATCCAGAAATGGCGTAACCTGAACGTGTTCGAAGGTGAGCACGTTGAGAAGGGTGAGGTTGTTTCTGATGGTCCATCTAACCCACACGATATTCTGCGTGTCCTGGGTGTAGAAGAACTGGCTAAGTACATCACAGGTGAAATTCAGGACGTATACCGTCTGCAGGGTGTAGGTATCAACGATAAGCACATCGAAGTTATTGTTCGTCAGATGTTGCGTAAAGTTGAGATCGTTTCTGCGGGTGACTCTACATTCATTCCAGGTGATCAGGTTGAATACCAGGCAGTTATTGCTGAAAACGAAGAGCTGGAAGCAGCGGGCAAGATCCCTGCTAAGTTCGATCGCGTGCTGCTGGGTATCACCAAAGCTTCCCTGGCTACAGAGTCCTTTATCTCTGCAGCATCCTTCCAGGAAACAACACGTGTCCTGACAGAAGGTGCCGTAACAGGCAAGCAGGACTTCCTGCGTGGTCTGAAAGAAAACGTGGTTGTAGGTCGACTGATCCCAGCGGGTTCTGGTCTGGCTTACCACGAAGAACGCAAGCGCAAGCGTGCTCAGCCTGCTGAAGGTGAGAGCGTGACTGTGAGCGCAGAAGAAGTGCAACAGGCACTGACTGAAGCGCTGAATGCGTCTATGCCAGATGCGGAATAACTATTTATTGAATAAATAGTGTTCAGTATTTGACGATCGGGGCCGGAATTGATTAAAATTCCGGCCCCTTTGTTGGTTGGGTTTGAAAAAATCCAATTTTTTATGGTGTTAAATCAAAACGTGGAGTTTGCTTAATGGCAACGATT
>NZ_JAAEQH010000007.1 GCF_024231755.1 Neptuniibacter sp. | reverse complement strand
CCTTCCTCATACTTTGCTAACCGCACATAGACAAAGACCAAGATAGGGAACATCACTAAGGTTGGAATCGTTGGCCATTGCAGTAAGAAGCCAAACATGATCAGTACAAATGCCAAATATTGTGGATGTCTACACCGCGCATACCATCCGTCTTTCGCTAAACGATGCTGCTTCTGTGCTTGATACAACACATTCCAAGCCGAAGCTAAAATAAAGAAGCCAATAACAATCAGTGCATTGCTCGCCAAATGAAGTGGGTCGAAATGGGGGTCACCTTCGAATCCCAGTAACGTATGCAGAAGATGACCATTTTCATGGGCATAGAAATCGATTTGTGGATAGATTTCACTCAGCCATCCCGACAGGAAATAGATCGTTAAGGGGAAACCATACATCTCAGTAAAGAGCGCAATGATGAAAGCGGAGAATGCTCCCAGACTGCGCCAATCCATTTGGCTTTTAGGTTTAATAAAACTAAATGCGAAAAAGATAAAAACAGCAGAGTTGATAACAACCAAAGACCACAATCCATAATCATTGCTCATGTTTGTTCTCCTTTTGATTGGCTTCTTCTCTCGCCGCTTTTAAACCCTCAATGTAACCTTCCCGGTAAGCATCGTTTTGCTCACTCTGTTCGATAAAGTTCTCATGCCTATGCTCTGGAGAAGGGCTAAACTCTTCCTCCTGCTTAGCGTCGTGCTTATGGCCCCCGTGATTATGATTGCCATGCATAAACAAGTGCATCAATGGGCACATCAGTAAAAACAGATAGGGCAGAAAAGGAAAAACATGCTCTGCATGCTCAACTAACAGGAAATAGCCTGCAACGGCAATCATCAGTAATGCCGCGAATCCGCTTTTAGAACACCAGAATGAAGACTTCTTACTCATTGTTCGGTCCCTCCACGATCAATTCGCCCCGGTACATCTGCATCTGACATGAAAATGGATATTTACCGGGTGTTAAAGAGTCAAACTTTATCTCTCGCGCTTTGTTTAAGGGGAGCTCTTCACTTAGTCCTAAGTCATCAAATTGTACAATGGCCGAACAAGGCGAGCCGTCTTTACGAACAAAACTGAGGATAATGGGTTCACCCGCCTGCACACGAACCTGTGCTGGGCTGTACACCCCGTTCTCAACGGTTATGGGGACTGTGCCTTTTGTTACGGCTGTGGTACCTGGTTTATAAAGCCAAAACCACCAGATGATTAAGCCGATTAATACGAAACCTAATAAATTAATTATCAACATGATGCTAGCCTCCCTGATTAATGCTCTGATGCTTTAAACAAACGTAAACGGTTGGCATTACTGACAACCGTGAGCGAAGAGAGAGCCATTGCAGCCCCGGCAATGACCGGGCTCAGCAGTAGCCCAAAGAACGGATACAAAACACCTGCTGCAAACGGGATACCCGCAACGTTGTAGATAAATGCACCAAACAAATTTTGCTTAATATTGCGTAATGTCGCTTTGCTGATAGCTACAGCATCAGCCAATCCATGTAATGAACCGCGCATCAGAGTTATGTCAGCACTTTCAATCGCCACATCAGTGCCTGTACCAATGGCAAACCCGACATTGGCCTGAGCCAAGGCAGGCGCATCATTGATACCGTCCCCTGTCATACCTACGATCTCACCATGAGTCTGAAGCTCTTCAACCTTGTTAGATTTATCCTCAGGCAATACTTCTGCAACAAACTCTGTAATACCTACTTTTTCTGCAACTGCCTTAGCTGTTGCGCGGTTATCACCGGTAAGCATTACGACACGTATGCCATTTGCTTGTAGCCGCTTCACTGCCTCTATTGAGTCTTTTTTGATCGGATCAGATACTGCAATTATTGCAGCAAGCTGCCCATTGAGAGCCAAGTACATAGGGGTCTGTGCTTCTGATGCCATACGCTGCGCATCAGCGATATAATGGTCAATAGAGATTGACCGTTCTTCCATCAATTTTTCATTACCAAATAACAGAGTGCTTCCATCCACTTCACCTTCCACGCCATGTCCAGCAATCGCGTTAAAGTTCGTCACTTTAGAGAGGGTAAATCCTTGGGCTTTGGCTGACTCCACTATAGAAAGCGCTAAGGGATGTTCCGAACCGGATTCCAAACTTGCCGCTAAGCGAAGAATGTCTTCCTCTTTATGATCGCCGGTCAACTGGATCTCAGTAACCTGAGGGCTACCTTCAGTTAT
>NZ_JAAEQH010000006.1 GCF_024231755.1 Neptuniibacter sp. | reverse complement strand
GTTTGTGACAATACCAAACACTTTGTACTTTCTGTTATCCTTGCTCATCGTGGGGAAAGGGTAGGTTTTTTCCTCTTCCATTCCAGGAAGACTGAGTTGCTCATGGATGATCTCTCGGGTTGCAATATAACGATATTCAGGACCCTTTTTACTGTGTCCTATGGCATTGGGAACAAAACACACCTCAGCCCATTGCTTGCCCGTCTCTATTTCTTTACCTTTTACCTTCTTGGTATAACTGTGCCAGTCTTGCTCTGGCACCTCTGCTACTGCCTTCTTAAATTCAGGGGTCACATCACAGCCTATGGCAAACTCTATCTTTCCAAACCGTTTGTGGCTACCCAGGGCACAATATCTAAGCAAATTATGCTGATAGCCCGCAGTATCAGAACGCAACCTCACCTTATCCACACCATCAGGCAAACATTCAAGGGCTTCGGTAAGAACTCGCAACTGATCAAATCCCGCAGGAACATTCCCGTCACGAAACTCTGTATGTAATACCACTTCCTGCTCCGCCCACCACGTATTGAACGGTTGATACGATTTATATCCTTTATAGCAAAACAGGGCTTCCGATTTGTTCGTCTCCACCAGCGTCGCATCCATGTCCAACGTAGCTGTCTTTTGCGGATTGTTCTTCTGTATAAAGCTTACAAAATCACTGTTCACTTTCGAAAAACCACGTAAATGGATATTTGACGCCGGGATAAAGGCTTTACCTGCCTCACGGAATCTATCCTGCCTCGCATCATGAAAAGCAGAAAGATATCTGAGTACGGCCGAGGGCGACGGAATCGAGCGTCGTTTTTCTTTACGCCAGCGTCGTTCTAAGGACCGGCGTTGCTGCCGGCTCATACCATCTATATGCGTCCTGTCGATTACCCGACAAAAACCCTCATCTTTTTCAAGACGGTTCAAGTCCTCAACACATTCACCCCCCGCCAGGTTCAACATAATCAGTGACATCACAATCTGACTATCACTCCAGCCCTGGCTTCCCTTGCGAACTCCAAGGTGTTCCTCCATCGACCGTGACAACCCCAGCACTTGGGCTAAATCCAGGTACACTGGAAGCCCTCCAAAGGCCGTCATTTTACTCTGCTGTTTCTCTTCTTCATACTTGAAAGGTAGCGCGCCTTGTGTCATTATAGAATTTCACCTCGTTGATGATAGTTTTGTTATCCTAAACACATTCTATCCGCTTGTTTTATCAAGCACAACGAGGTTTTTATTTTTTTTGACGGTGGATCAAGGGCATATGCTGTTGGTGCTCCATTGTTTATAATTAATCCCAATACTAAAGAAAAATCTGGAATATTTTTTGATTTAGTTAATGGTGCGGCTAACAAGCTTGATTTTGATGTCGATTGGAATGCGGAAGTTGGTTACG
>NZ_JAAEQH010000005.1 GCF_024231755.1 Neptuniibacter sp. | reverse complement strand
CAGACGTCCATCGATAGCAACATAGAGTGGAGATTTCCCTTCGTTTCCAAGGCGTATCGCAGTCTTTGAAAAATATTCGATGTCCAAGCCTAACTCACGCATAAATCGATCAGCCCCAATCTCTACGCGCTCTCCGTCTACGGTAGCCCTGACGCCCATCCCAGTAATTGAATCAAACTCAGTCAACACCGGCAGTGATATCTCTTTTCCTAGAGCGGCCTCAACGATAGCGCGGGCAATAGGATGTTCCGAACGTGATTCAACAGCGGCAACTTTTGCTAATACTAAGTCAAGCTCAAACCCTTCAGCCAACTCCAGATCTGTCATTACTGGGCGTCCCTCAGTCAAAGTGCCAGTTTTGTCTACAGCAACGACCTTGGCATCTTTAAGCAACTGCAGAGCTTCTCCCTTACGGAACAAGATCCCCATTTCTGCACCACGGCCAGTACCTACCATGATAGAGGTTGGGGTAGCCAATCCCATTGCACATGGGCAGGCAATGATCAACACAGCCACGGCATTAACCAGTGCGAAAGACAGGGCCGGTGATGGCCCAAATGTTAACCAGGCAAGGAAAGTTAACAACGCTGCCAGCATCACCACAGGAACAAACCATAATGTCACCTTATCGACCACAGCTTGTATGGGTAGTTTAGAGCCCTGGGCTTGCTCTACCATTCTGATTATTTGTGACAGCATCGTCTGACCACCAACGGCTGTTGCACGCAACCTCAATGCTCCTTTCTGGTTAACAGTCCCGCCAACCATTAAGCTTCCGGGAACTTTCTCGACGGGGATAGGCTCCCCCGTTATCATCGATTCATCGACAAAACTTGTTCCTTCGCTCACCTCACCATCAACCGGTACCCGCTCACCTGGTCGAACTTCGACAATGTCATCAAGGGCTACATCGCTGATGGGAATATCGATGACAATACCGTTACGCAGCACATGCGCCTCTTTGGCCTGCAATCCAACCAAACGCTTGATAGCCTCAGACGTTCGACCTTTAGCCCGCGCCTCCATGAATCGTCCTAAAAGAATAAGAGCGACGATTACCGCAGCTGCTTCGTAATACACATTGACGGTACCTTGAGGCAGAAGACCCGGAGCAAAGGTCGCAACCATTGAATAACCGAATGCAGCGAGAGTCCCGACGGAGACGAGAGAGTTCATGTCTGGGCCAAGTCTTAATAACGCGGGAAAACCTTTCACGTAAAAGCGCCGTCCCGGAATAGCCAGCACCAGCAATGTTAACACAAACTGGAGATACCAGCTTTCCTGGAGCCCAATGGTATCCATTATCCATTGATGCATTCCCGGTATCACATGCGACCCCATTTCCAGAATAAATACTGGTAACGCAAGTACAGTCGCCAAAAATAAATCTTTCTTCAACGCAGCCTTTTCAATATCTTTTTTTTCTGCAGTATCATCATTATTCTGGCTTTGGTTATCAACCAGGCTGGCTTCATAACCGATTTTTTCGATAGCAGTTATGAGGTCATCAGCTCCAGCGGTTCCACGAACAGTGGCTCTTTCAGTCGCTAAATTAACAGTGGCTTCTTTTACACCTTTAACCGCTCGGAGCGACTTTTCGACACGCCCTACGCATGATGCACATGTCATGCCCTGAACTGATAACTCTACAGAAGCTTGGGGAACCTCATAGCCGACCTTTTCAACTGCTTCAACCAACGCCATACGATTAACTAATGTATTTAGGCGGATATCTGCACGCTCAGTTGCAAGGTTAACGCTTACGCTTTGTACACCTTCAACCTTAGCCAGAGCGGCTTCAACTCGTCCAACGCAGCTTGCACAAGTCATTCCCTCAATGGGCAAACTGACTTGAGTTTCACCATCATTAGAATGCTGTTTTTTTTGAATGCTCATGATGTATTTCTCATCGTTATGTTCAGATAAAGAACAACCTTAAGGCTTACCATCGTGGGAAGGTCAAGCGCATTATTTTGAACATGCCGATACCGTGGAAGAAATCGTCATAAAATCCTTTACATGAACACATGTTCATGTGTCAGAGTATCGATAAAACCCAGCTTTTTGCTGCAATGTAGTTCACTTAAGCGGAGCTGCCTTGCGATTAACTGGATATCGGGTCTTTGATATTTTTACCGCCCTAGGCCTATTTGGCTTAGGGCGTTTGTCTATAAAAAGGATGGATAAGTCTCCTCGCAGACTTTTTAGACGCTTTGCCGTATTACCGGGAGACACCTCTTTGCACATGACCTTTGTTGACTCGCGATAAACTGACAAGCGTACTTAAAACTGATTTCATTGGGCATTCGACCATGCTCTACTGTCGCTTGACTGGCCTCTCGTCTCACCAAGTTATAACCAAGTAAAAGCCCCCCATAGTTCTTGATAGACAAGCTCCACCGTCTTACTCCTCAGTACTAAAGCGTTGTGTTGCATCGAACTTTTTATGTCTCGATACCCCAACTCAATTTACCATCTCTCATGGTAAAGCTCAGCGACCAATTCTCCGTCGTACTCTTCCCTCGGCAAAGACGTAAACACGGTTTTGTGCTTACCTTGTACTTGATATGTAACGGCTCTGACTTGCCATTTTTCAGGTAGGTTAGGATTTTTCTTGCGTGCCTGTGGTGAGACGTTCATTTCTACCAACATGTCGTCGCTCTCCTCATCGTCCAGAAGGATGTATTTAACCCCTTTCTTAGCAGGCAACAAACAGACCAGTTACCGCGAGTGAAATAGCGCAGTTAACTCAATAGGCATTCACTTTGCGACGCAACATGTTGAGCTTATCAACCTGGCGTCGAATATCACTGAAGAATTCTTCTTTCTCCATGGCCAGCGCTAGCTCCCATTCTTTGGCCAAACCTTGGCAGTCCAAAAATGCGTATCTCAGCTTCGTCTTTGAAATACGCAGTCCCTTGCTAAAGACCACGCGCTTGCCTCGTTGCCCGTGAAAACTGTTGATGTACCACTCTATGCCAAAGCCATACTTAAAGTCTCTGATACGGACACCAAGCAGACCCCAATCTTTAAAGGGCTCATTCTCTCGAACCTTGTAATGGGTAACCCAAAAGTCATCAACTTCAGCTCGTGCCAGCGCTTTTAGCCTGTCTGTTTCTTGCTGAAGTAAATCTGATACATCTGCTTTCCATTGTTCATTGACGATTTCTACCAAACCAATTTCCCCATCCAATTAACCCCAAAAGCCAAAACCACTATCCGTTTGGCTTTTGGATCGAAACGCCAAACGTAAAACTGCCGTAACAATCACTGTTTGGCGTCTCGATATAAATCAACTCGCGCAATCCCATACCTGACAAGGGATACAGGCCGATTTCACTTAAAAACGCCTAAAAAGACGTATTGCCATGAAAATACAAACCGTTTGGCAAGTTCAGGCCAGAATGCAAACGACGTTTGGCGTCTCGATTTTTTTGGCTAGGTCACCAGCCGCCAAACAGAGCCTATTCTCATACTTTTGCGAAAATGCAATAGGCAGATAGATGAAAGGATTTGTCACCTTTCTGCCCACCGCCAGTGCACCGAATCCTGATAATGACATTTGAGTGAACCGCCAGAGCACTTGGAAATGCCCAAGCGTGGCCAGTGCGGTTGATTGAAAACCGTTAGAGCACTTTGAGTGCACAGGAGATAAGTATGTTTGTACTAGGCGTAGATATCGGTTACTCAAACCTGAAGCTGGCAATTGGCCAATCAGGCAGTGAACCGAAAACCATTATTCTGCCTGCGGGTGCCGGTCCTGCGGAACGTATGCCGGAGCGTATCGGTGGAGGTGATGATGAAACTTGTTTGTATGTGTCTGTCGATAATGAGCGTTGGGCCGCTGGTGTGCCTGCTGGACGCCTTCAAGGCTGGGAACGAGAGCTTCACCCGGAATATCCCACCACAAAAACCTATAAGGCGCTTTTTCATGCCGCCTTGTTAATGGCTGAAACAGAATCCATCGATTTGGTTGTCACTGGATTACCGGTTTCCCAGTTTCATGAACCACAACGTAAGTCTGACCTTGTGCAGCGTTTAAAAGGTGTCCATCAAGTGACGCCTAAGCGCAGCATCACAGTTCATGACGTCAAAGTGCTGCCGCAGCCTGCCGGTGCCTATATGGATCTGGTTCAAGCAGGTGGAGATTTGGGCTTGATTGAAGAAGGTCGCGTCGTCGTTATAGATCCCGGCTTTTTTTCTGTTGACTGGGTTGCCCTTGAGGCCGGAGAAATTCGCTACAGCTCATCAGGAACCAGTCTTCAGGCAATGTCCGTGCTACTGGAAACGATTGATAAGCTGATTTCGGAAGATCACGGTGCCAAAGTAGGTATGGATCGACTTGAAAAAGCCATGAGAACCGGCGACTTACAGGTGCTGCTATTTGGTGAAAAAGTCGATATTTCACCTTATCTGAATGCTGCCATGAAAAAGGTAGCGCCTGTCGCTCTTACAGCCATGCGCCAATCAATGCGTGACGAAAGCATCAATGCGGACTTGGTATTGATCGCCGGAGGTGGAGCCTTGGCTTATAAGGAAGCGGCCAAGGAGATTTTTTCACGAAGCAAGATCATCGTGCCGGAACAGTCTGTTTTGGCGAACGTCCGAGGCTTCTGGTTTTATGGGGCTTGATCATGAGAGTTGTCGTCAACATTCCCCCAGGGAGCCACCCTGAACTGCTCAAAGAATTGGAAAAGACGCCACCACGGGAACGCGCTGAGCGTCTGCGGATGCTGGCCACCTTTGGGTTAATTCACATGAGCCAACCCAATCTATCCACGGCATCTGTACCGGTGGATGGCCATGCTCCAGAAGTTGAAATTACTTCTGTGAGTACAGCGCCAGAACCCAAAGCAGAATCACGTAAACAATCATTAAAATCAAAACTAGGGCTGGGCTTATAACATGGCGTTATCAGTTAGCTGGCTCGATGCCAGGTTAAATAAAGAAGCAAAAGAAACCGTAGTAAAAGCCGACCGAGATGGGCTAAGTGCTCGGGTATCGCCCAAGGGCAAAATTGTTTTTCAGTTTCGTTATCGTTTCGATGGCAAGCAACAGCGGGTAGACATTGGTACTTACCCACTTATGAAGCTTGCTGAAGCCAGGAATGAGCTGGATAGGTTAAGGGCAGTACTTGATCAAGGTCGAAACCCCAAGCTCTACCTACAGCAGGAACGGGCTAAGTATTCTGCTAATCAAAGCTTCGAATCGATTTTTCGAGACTGGATAGACTCTGCCGGTAAGCAAGGGCTAAAGGAGAAAACGTGGCACTACCAAAAACGCAGCAGTGAAATATATTTGCTGCCCCGACTTGGCAAGTACCCATTAACTGACATCAATGAATTGTCCTTGCGAAACTGTCTTCGTGAGGTTTCGGAGTCGTCCCCTTCAAACACAGAACGTCTGGTGTCTGTGCTGCACAAGTTTTATGACTGGCTGATTGATGAACAAATTTTGGAAATTAACGCTGCCGCTGGGATCACAGCAAAGAAAGTCGGTGGTAAGAAAGGTAAACGAACTCGGGTGCTAAACGATAACGAGATCAGGATACTTTGGCGCTATTTGCACGAGTCAAAAATTACTGAGAAGAACCGCATCTACATTAAATTGCTTCTGCTATTGGGCGGTCGCAAGGGAGAACTCATTCAAGCTGAAAAGCATCACTTTGACTTGCAATCTGCAATGTGGACAGTGCCTATAGAGATCCGCAAACAAGGTGAGAAAATTGGAGCGCCAATCATGCGGCCATTGATTAGGCCTGCTATTGAGCTGATTGAACTGGCGATGCAGATGAGTAAATCAACTTACTTGTTTCCCGCTAACGGACAAGAAGAGCTTGCCACAAATGGCTTTGATACCACTATTCCTAACAATGTGAAAATCTGGGCTCGCAGGTCGCTTGGTATTGAGATGGAACACTGGTCTATGCATGATCTTCGCAGAACGATGCGAACGCGAATGTCAGCCATCACCACGCAAGAAGTTGCCGAGTTGATGATTGGCCACAGCAAAAAAGGGTTGGATGCTATCTACAACCAATATCAGTACCTGGATGAAATGCGTCATGCTTACGACGTTTGGTATCAACAGCTAGAGACCATCATCGAGCCGACAGGCTTTCCGTTCAACTGGCGTTTCGGACAATAAAAGAAAGAGGCTCAGTCCTCTTTCTTCTCATACTCTTCTAGGTCTTCAATGTGCCAAAGCTTGTTTCGTGTATTTCGGTTGATACGAGGTTGCGGCAAGCTGCCATCTTTTATTCTTCGCCAGAGCGTCGTATAGCTTATGTGGTAACGAGCCATCACTTCGTAAGATGTTAGAAAAGGGGTTACCTGGTGCGCTACTGCTGTCATCTGCATTCTCCTGAAAATCAATGTAAAGCTATCATCGCCTGATTCATCACTTGTTGATGGTCAGAAAGATGCATGATTTGTTCAGAAGATTAGCCTTATCAAAACACAAATGTTGCTATTAGGTACTTTTCAGCTCAAACCTATGAATAACAAGGGCTACAAAGCGGTTTGTGTCATGAATAGCAATCAACATGCCTAACGAGAAAAATTTGTACACACTGTTTGTACACTCGCAACGATGACACATCAAAAACCACAATGACGAACCCTTTAAATTCATAAGCTTACAAACATAAAACTAGAGATGATCGCATTTATTCCGCTTTTGTAATGTCGAAACCAAAGTACCAAAAGCAGGAGGTACTTTCTTCATCAAGCCCAGTAACCACAAGGCCTACAGCCAGATTTGTGTCATGAAATTTTCGCCAAAGGCCTCTAAAACGGAATTTGTACTCAAGTTTGTACACACTTTCCGAGGTTACGCTTGAACATCATTGAAAAGCAAAGAAACGAGAAAAAGACAAAAAGCCTTTAAATTCAGTACGTAGAGATGTGATTGTGGTGTGCAATGAAAGGTGGTTTTAAGCGTTGAAAGGCTGGGTGGCATCAGGGTGGGAGATAATGGCAAAAGTACGGCGCTGATTAACTTCTTCTTGCAGGATGCTCATCGATCTAAATCACAGTAGGCTGGCAGAAAGCGGGCATTATACCCTTCTTGGATAAAAATACCTCTACTGCGACATTTTGCCTCGCCTGATTAAAGCAAGGCTGGGGTATAATCCCGCTATGGCAAACCATCGCGATAACCTACTCCAGCTTTCCTATATACGGACAGTTACCCTGTTTGGGCAGTGCCTTGCTGTTATTTTCGCCCT
>NZ_JAAEQH010000004.1 GCF_024231755.1 Neptuniibacter sp. | reverse complement strand
GGATCGCTTCTTCAGGATCTAAAGTGCCGTTTGTTTCCATATCAATGATTAACTTGTCTAAGTCTGTACGTTGCTCAACACGGGCTGATTCAACCGAGTACGCAATACGTTCAACTGGGCTGAATGATGCATCAAGCAGCAATCGACCAATTGGACGCTCATCGTCATCAGAGGATAAACGACTAGATGCCGGCACATAACCACGACCACGCTCAACACGAATACGCATGCTGATCTCGCTGCTATCTGTCGTTAAATGACAAATAACGTGATCTGGATTAGCAATTGTTACATCGCCATCGTGCTGAATATCTGCCGCAGTCACAGGGCCTACACCAGATTTAGTCAGGGTCAGAAAAACTTCATCTTTGCCTTCTAACGTTACCGCTAGACCTTTAAGGTTTAGTAGTATTTCAATGATGTCTTCTTGTACGCCTTCTTTCGCGCTGTACTCATGCAATACACCGTCGATTTCAACTTCAGTTACTGCACATCCAGGCATAGATGATAACAGTAT
>NZ_JAAEQH010000003.1 GCF_024231755.1 Neptuniibacter sp. | reverse complement strand
CAGGGACATCATCTCGATTCTAATCATGGCCCATTTGCTTTTCCTAATGTGTTAGAAAGATCATTTTGACTTCTTATGCATTTAGGTTTGCTTTTGACTTCTCTATGGTTAGGTATCTGGGTAAAGGTGGCTTTAAGCCATGGTATGCCCAGACTTCACCAGTATTCCGCTATCTGGGGGTAAAGATGGCTTTAAGCCATGATGCACCCAGACATCCTTGGTATATTAGGTAATTTACTTGGTAGTATTCTAAGTTATTGGGTACGCAAGGGTGTTTATGTCGGCTTAGTGCCGTGTTTTGTTTCTATAGTGCACAGCATAGGCAAGCGATTGCTGCCGTATTCTGTTCTGTTTCCCTTTCTGTTAGAGCCAGCTCACTCGTTTTGCTTTGCGTGCGAGGGGGCTCCATTATTATGTGCAGGTCTGTTGCTTGTTGCCATGGTTACGTTATAGTAGGCCTGCTGGTTGGTTCTCTTTTGCCTGTGCACTGCCATCTCGATTCTAGTGAAGAGACCGGCAGCGCTGCTGTTTGGTTTGTGTGTGCAGTTTTCTCTCACTGCTTGAGGCCGGTGGCTGCTGAAGTGGTCGTGCGCTTCGCGGTTAACCTTCTCTCGCTCGGAGGCCAGAGGCTGCT
>NZ_JAAEQH010000002.1 GCF_024231755.1 Neptuniibacter sp. | reverse complement strand
TGCGGAGAAATACACGATGAGCCAGGACAAGAAACCTGATACAGGTCGCCGCGGCTTTCTGAAGAAACTGGGCATGGCAGGTACTGCCGCCGGTGCTGTTGCTGTAGCAGGCACAGTACAGGCAAAAGTAACCACTGCAGAGTCCGGTGAGAAACAGGAAGGTTCCGGTTACAAAGAAACCGAGCATGTGCGTAGTTACTACGACACGGCACGTAACTGATAACGGCGAGAGGTGAGGAAATGAGACTAACGAAAAAATCCGATCAGCCCGCAGCACCTTCGCAGTCATCAGGACTTGGCTTGAGCCGCCGTCGCTTCCTGAAGAACTCTGGTGTAGCAGCAGGTGGTGTTGCCACTGTTGGCATGATGGCTCCAGGCATGATGCAACAAGCTGAAGCAGCAGGCGCAACAGCCGGCGCTCCAACAGAAGTGAAACGTACTATCTGTTCTCACTGTTCTGTAGGTTGTGGTGTATATGCAGAGGTACAGAACGGTATCTGGACCGGTCAGGAACCTGCTTTTGACCACCCATTCAACGCAGGTGCGCACTGTGCTAAAGGTGCTGCTCTTCGTGAACACGGTCACGGTGACCGTCGTCTGAAATACCCAATGAAGCTTGTTGATGGCAAATGGAAAAAACTTTCCTGGGATGAAGCAATCAACGAAGTTGGCGACAAGATGCTGCAGGTTCGTAAAGAATCTGGTCCAGACTCTGTTTACTGGCTTGGCTCCGCAAAATTCAGCAACGAGCAGGCTTACCTGTTCCGTAAATACGCAGCTATGTGGGGTACGAACAACGTAGACCACCAGGCACGTATCTGTCACTCAACAACGGTAGCTGGTGTAGCAAACACTTGGGGCTACGGCGCAATGACTAACTCGTTCAACGATATTCATTTCGCTAAATCGATCATCCTGATCGGCTCTAACCCTGCTGAAGCGCACCCGGTTTCTCTGCAGCACATCTTCCGTGCTAAAGAACGTAACAAAGCGCATATCATCTGTGTTGACCCACGTTTCACTCGTACCGCAGCTCATGCCAACGAGTATATCCGTATTCGTCCAGGCTCAGACGTAGCATTTATCTGGGGTCTGTTGTGGCACATCTTCGAAAACGGTTGGGAAGATAAGCAGTTCATCCAGCAGCGTGTATACGGCATGGATGAAGTACGCGAAGAAGTTAAAAAATGGACGCCAGCAGAAGTTGAAGATGTAACTGGTGTTAAAGAATCCCAGATGCGTCGCGCAGCTAAAGAGCTGGCAGAAAACCGTCCGGGTACTGTTATCTGGTGTATGGGTGGTACTCAGCACACCACAGGTAACAACAACACTCGTGCATACTGCATCCTGATGCTGGCACTGGGTAACATGGGTACTTCTGGTGGTGGTACTAACATCTTCCGTGGACACGATAACGTACAGGGCGCAACTGACCTGGGTATTCTGTCTCACACCCTGCCAGGTTACTACGGTCTGTCTGATGGTGCCTGGAAGCACTGGTCAAAAGTTTGGGATCTGGATCACGACTGGGTTTCCAGCCGCTTTGATCAGGAGGTGTACCGCAAACTTAAGCCGATGAATAACAAAGGTATTCCGGTTTCACGCTGGATCGATGGTGTTCTTGAAGATAAAGAACAGATGGATCAGAAAGATAATCTGCGTGTAATGGTTTGCTGGGGTCACGCGGTTAACTCTCAGACCCGTGGACCTGAGATGAAGAAAGCGATCGAGAAGCTGGATACGCTAGTGATCGTTGATCCATATCCAACTCACGCTGCAGTTATGTCTGATCGTAAAGACGGTGTTTACCTGATCCCTGCGTGTACTCAGTTCGAGACATACGGTTCCGTTACAGCATCTAACCGCTCGATCCAGTGGCGTGACCAGATTATCGAACCTCTATTCGAGTCCAAGCCTGACCACGAAATTATGTACCTGTTCTCTAAAAAGCTTGGTTTCGACCAGCAGCTGTTTAAGAACATTGAGATCAAGAACGGTCAGCCTGTTGTTGAAGATATCACGCGTGAGATCAACAAAGGTATGTGGACCATCGGTTATACCGGTCAAAGCCCAGAGCGTCTGAAGCTGCACCAGAAAAACTGGCACACCTTCAATTACGATACGCTTAAAGGCGAAGGTGGACCTGCAAGCGGTGACTACTACGGCATGCCATGGCCTTGCTGGGGTACTGCGGAACAAGGTCACCCAGGTACTCCGATTCTTTACGATACAAGCAAACCAGTTGCTGAAGGGGGTCTGACCTTCCGTGCCCGTTTCGGTGTTGAACGTGACGGCGTAAATCTGCTGGCTGAAGGTTCATTCTCTAAAGGTTCTGATATCAAGAACGGCTACCCAGAATTCAGCGAGAAGCTGCTGAAGAAACTGGGTTGGTGGGATGACCTTACGGCTGAAGAGAAGAAGATGGCTGAAGGCAAAAACTGGAAAACTGACCTTTCCGGTGGTATCCAGCGTGTCGCTATCAAACACGGTTGTGCTCCATTCGGTAATGCGAAAGCACGTGCAGTGGTATGGACCTTCCCGGATAAAGTACCTCTTCACCGTGAACCTCTGTATACGAACCGTCGTGATCTGGTTAGCAAGTACCCGACTTGGAACGATTCTGAGTCTATGTACCGTCTGCCTACCATGTATAAGTCTATTCAGGACAAAGACCTGTCTAAAGAATACCCAATCATTCTCACATCTGGTCGTCTGGTTGAGTATGAAGGGGGTGGTGAAGAGACACGTTCTAACCCTTGGCTGGCAGAACTTCAGCAGGAGATGTTTGTTGAAGTTAACCCGGTTGATGCAAATAACCAGGGCTTCAAAGATGGTGATGACGTATGGGTAGAAGGTGCTGAGGGCGGTAAAGTCCTGGTTAAAGCACTGGTTACCAATCGCGTTGAAGAAGGCGTTGTCTTCATGCCATTCCACTTCGGTGGTAAGTTCCAGGGTAAAGACCTGACCGATAAGTATCCTACTGGTGCAGCACCTTATGTTGTAGGTGAAGCAGCTAACACAGCAACCACTTACGGTTATGACCCGGTCACACAGATGCAGGAATCGAAAGTGACTCTGTGTCGTATCAACAAAGCTTCAGCTTAAGGGGTAACAGACAATGGCTAGTATGAAATTTCTCTGTGACTCCAAGCGTTGCATCGAATGTAACGGCTGTGTCACGGCATGTAAGAACGAAAATGAAGTGGAATGGGGCATCAATCGTCGCCGCGTTGTAACAATCAACGATGGTGAGCCGGGTGAAACCTCTATCTCCGTAGCATGTATGCACTGTTCAGACGCACCATGTATGGCTGTATGCCCTACTGACTGTTTCTATCAAACAGACGATGGCATTGTGCTGCATAACAAAGATCTATGTATCGGTTGTGGCTATTGCCTATATGCTTGCCCATTTGGTGCACCACAGTTCCCAAGCACAGCTGCTTTCGGTGAACGCGGCAAAATGGATAAGTGTACTTTCTGTGCAGGTGGTCCAGAAGAGGACAACAGCGCAGCAGAGCGTGCTAAATACGGTGCAAACCGTATTGCTGAAGGTAAGCTGCCGTTGTGCGCAGAGATGTGTTCAACCAAAGCACTTCTGGCGGGTGATGCCAACGAAGTATCAGATATCTTCCGTGAGCGTGTGATCTACCGTGGTCACTCTGATGGCGCATGGTCTATGTCTGAAGATGATCTGGCATACGATGCAACTCAGCAGAAAGCCTGATATAGCCAATCGTTACCGGGGGCATACGCCTCCGGTAACCCGGATTTGAGGGTATTTTATGCTTCGAATTAAATTGCCATCTCACCTTCTGCTACTTTTTGCACTGATGTTCTCCGGCTTTGCCGCTGCGACACCATCTGATGCAAAAATTGCTGGCTTTGCTGGAGCAGATTACTGGGAAGTTGTGCAGAAAGGTAATCAGGGTACAACCCAATCGCAGGGCGCTGAACACGGCCAACTCATCAATATGAAGGGGGATGAGTGGCGTCATTGGCGTAACCAGTGGATTACGCCAGCCGGTGCTTACGCGATTGGTGGAACCCTGGCTCTACTATTGATTTTCTACCTCATTGTTGGGCAGAAAAAACTGGACCACCCACGTAGTGGCCAATTGATAGAGCGCTGGAAACGTCTTGACCGTGCCAACCATTGGACAGTTGCGATTCTGTTTATCATTCTCACAATTTCAGGCTTGAGCATTCTTTACGGAAAGTTCTTCCTCAAAGATGCTTTGGGCGATTCATTGTGGGCCGGATATATTTCGCTATGCAAATTAGCGCATAACTATCTGGGACCACTGTTTGTCCTCGGCCTGCTGTTCATGATTGTGCGTTGGATCAAACATAACTTTTTCAATGCCACAGATATTGTCTGGTTCCTGAAAGGGGGCGGCATCATAGGCAATGCTCATCCGAGTGCTGGCTATATGAATGGTGGTGAAAAAGTCTGGTTCTGGCTTCTGACGATTGTCGGTATTCTGGTTTCAGTTACAGGATTGATACTGGATTTTCCTAACTTCGGTCAGTTCCGCGAAGATATGCAGCTCGCCAGCCTACTTCATGCAGCAGGCTCACTGATTCTTATTGCTGGTTCTTTGGGGCACATCTATATCGGTACTATCGGTACAGAGGGAGCCCTGGAAGGCATGAAGACAGGTTATGTTGATGAAACATGGGCTAAGCAGCACCACGATCTCTGGTATGAGGAAGTAAGGAACAGAGATAAAGAGTAAACCTTGTAAGGCAAGTTCCGGGGCTCTCATCCCCCGGAGCTTATCCGCATTCGGGATCAACAGATCGGTCTCACGCTTGCTAACCAAGCTTGGATATAGAGCCTGTTCTAGGATTCCTCAGTTCTTCACCATAACGTTTGTACAGCAAACGTGCTTTTTCTGCCGGCTATTAGCCGGCTTTTTTTATTCAACTCAGAATTTCCGCCTATACTTCAAAGAGTTGTTTCAATTGTTTAGGGTAGCTAAGTGCTTCGTTGTTTTAATACTCTCTGTGCCGCAACGCTGCTAATCGCGTCTCTAGTTAGCCATGCAGATGAGCGCATTGAGCTGATCGTACCCAGTTTTAAACCTTATACCTACTTTGAAGATGGGGAGTTCAAAGGGATCGGTGTTGAAAAAATTGAGCAGGTCTTTGCCGAACTTGAAGTGGAATACACACTGACACTCGCTCCCAATTATGGCCGAGCTGTTGATGAATTAAAAAAAGGACGTGTTGATGGCTTATTTCTCGCCTCTGAGAATGAGGAAAGAAATGCTGTCGCAGAATTCTCATCACCGATCATGATAAATCGCTGGTCCTGGTTCCTGGCACAGGGCAGCGATCTCCACCCTTCACAGGAAAACTTTAAGCAAGAGGCTCAGATAGCAACACACTTAAACACCAATACCCATAAGTGGCTAAGCCGCAACGGCTATAACGTTGGTTACGCACCCAGTGACACTCTCGCTCTGCCCCGCACCTTGCACAAAAAAAGGATCAGCGCAGTTTTTCTTGCGGAATTAGTTTTTATTGAAAGCAGTAAAGAGTTAGGGCTAAGCGAAGATGACTTTATCCAGGTGGTAGAAATTGCCAAACCTTTTGGGATCTATATCAGCAAGGCTTATCTGGAACATCACCCTGGTTTTATGCAACGTCTAAACACAGCAATAGAAGTAATCCAAACAGAACAGGCAGAAGATCCCTAAGGCAAACTTAGAGCTGTTCCTCACGCTCCCAGCGCTTCTGCATCTTATCAAGTACCCTCGCTACAGCGGCAAAGCCAAAGCTTGCAGTCACACAAGTTGATGCTCCAAAGCCTCCGGCGCAATCCAGGCGGGTATTACCATCAGTAATACTCTTTTGTGCGCATACAGAGCCGTCTGGTTGCGGATACACTAACTGCTCAGTTGAATAGACACAATCCACAGCGAAACGACGACCGCTTTTACTAAAGCGGTAATGACGGCGCAGGAAGGAGCGTACTTTGGCCGCTAAAGGGTCGTGATTGGTTTTCGCCAGGTCGCAGATATCAATTTTAGTTGGGTCTGTCTGCCCCCCTGCTCCACCTACTGTAATAACAGGAATCTTCCGATAACAGCAGTGAGAAATGAGGGCTGCTTTTTCCTTAACACTATCAATGGCATCGATAACGTAATCAAACTCATCTGTGATCAACTCAGGGATATTCTCACGTGTGATAAAGTCCTCGACCTCTATCACTTCACATTCTGGGTTGATCAGTTTGACACGCTCGGCCATCGCTTCGGTTTTAGAGCGTCCAACATTGCCATCAACAGCGTGAATCTGACGATTTGTGTTGGTGATGCAGATATCATCTAAATCAATCAGGGTAATTTTACCGATGGCTGTTCTTGCTAGCGCCTCAGCTACCCAGGAGCCCACTCCACCTATACCAATGACACAGATATGCGAATTACGAAAACGATCAACTACATCACTGCCATATAAGCGACGAGTACCACCAAAGCGGTTTTCAAAATCGGCTGACAACTGCTTGCTCCAGAAAAATTAAAATTCGTCGTCGGTTAGTTCAGTCAGGATAATGCTGCCACATTTTTTGCATTTCCCTTCGATGAAGATGATCTCATTAAGCTCATACTCAACCGGCTCAACCATACCCAGATTTACTTCCTGACACTGATCACACCAGGTTTCTTCTAGGAATGCTTTTTTCTCATCTTCATCACGTGCGTTAAAGTCACGTTCAATTCTTTCGTTATCACTCATATCATTTAACTACTTTTACTTTAGGCCAGCTCATTGTTTCAGGCTGGGCAAACTTATCATTGATTAGGCGCAAACACTCTTCATCAAACTGTTCCCCCTGCTCAGGCATACTCTTAAAACGGTACTGTTCGCCGTTAATTGTAAAAGCTAAAGCATAAGCGTGCAGGTAGGTGCGATCTGATGAGCTTTCACTATAGAGGGAATCGCCTAGTATTGCCGCCCCCTCACTCTTTAGAGCCACCCGTAACTGATGGGTTTTTCCAGTTGCTGGTTTTAGCAGAAACAAACGTAACCCTGGCTTCAGGGAAGAACTAAAAAACTGTGTAATTGCCGGGTTGTTTTTACTCTGCAGAAGTTTCCAGCTACCTCGGCGGGATTTTTCCATATCACCAATAATGAGCCCCTGCTTACGGCGCGGCTTGCGATCCGAGATTGCCAGATAATATTTCTCAATGTCCCGGCTACGGAACTGCTCTGATAGTTGTGCAGCTGCTTCAGAATGGGTAGCAAAGACCATCAGACCTGAAGTCACTTTATCCAGGCGATGAACAGGAAAAATATCAGCCCCTAGCTCTTCACTCAGCAACATAGCCAAACCGGACTCATCCTGATCTTTATGCACACTGATGCCTGGTGACTTATCTATCACCACAAAATCACCAGTTTTATGTAACAGTTGAAACACGAAGAGCAGCCCGCAAAGAAAGCGGCATGATGAGGTAGAAAAGAGAAGAATTCAAGGGAGGTGGAGTTAAACCTCCCCGTAAAATTGACTTAAAATTTAGTCCTGCAGCTTCTCTTGTAGCTTCTTAACTTTTTTATAAATCTTATTCACTTTATCGCTGTAGATATGGAATACCAGACTGCGTTTGCTATCTGGCTCTTTGTTATATTTAACCTCTAAGCAGGCCACATTATCTTCAACAAATTTTGCCGCTGAAAAACGATCATCGCTAGATTTAATATTCAGGAATTTTACACCGTCAGCAACCAGCGTCAGTCTACGATCAGTCACAGCAACAAAACCCTTATGCCAATCACGCCCTAGCAACTTTCCTTTATTATTAAGGTGGGACACGGTAAAGCGGATGCCGTTTTCCTTAACGAGAATTCCTTCCTTCTCTAATTTATTCAGAAACTTTTCGGAAACGTGCTTAGACATATGCCCTCCAGAAAACAACAGACTTTGCTTTAGGAGTATTTTGCATTACGCAGCTGCAAAATATTATGACAGTTCAATGAAGTTTAGCGGATATTCGGATAACCGGTTACAAACCAGTTACTTCCTTAATGAAAGGAATCGTAACCTTACGTTTAGCGCTTAATGATGCCTGATCTAATGTATCTAAAAGTGTCGCCAGATCATTCATATCACGGCTGGCATGATGCAGAAGGTAGCGTGCCACATCATCCGAAAAGTCCATGCCTCGTGCGCTGGCACGCATCCTTATCGCTTTAAGTTTAGTCTCATCATCCAGAGACTGAACCTGAAATACGATCCCCCAACTCAGACGTGAAGCTAGATCCGGAAGTACCACACCCAGATTTCGCGGCGATTCAGAAGCGGCAATGATCAGTGTATTACCCTGTTCTCGAATGCGATTAAAGAAATGAAACAGAGCCTCTTCCCATTGTCGATCACCGACAACAGATCCGACATTATCAAGGCAGACCAGATCAAGAAACTCGATCCCTTCAAGAATACCTCCGCCCAGATGTTTCAGTTCATCCAGTGGAAGGTAAGCAGCACTACGACCGTAGGGCTCAGCAGCATGACAACTTGCCTGTAACAGATGGGTACAACCAACCCCTAGCTGCCCCCAGAGAAAAATAAACTGTTCGCCAGTACCCTGCGACGCAGAGCTAAGACTAGCGCACACAAGTTCATTACCCTGTGAGTAATAATTTTCAAATCGGGCATCATCACGCAGACTGATAGAAAGCGGGATTTGGAATGGTTGATCAGTGGTTGTCATTAACTACAGTTTCGGATTCTTCATCAAGCTTGGGGTGTTTAGATGCATAGAGAGAACTACTCTTGTACCCTTCATGCAGATGGCGCAGTAACACCATAATTACAGCAGCAACAGGTAAGGCCAGCAGAACACCTACAAAACCAAACAGCTGGCCGCCGGCCATAATAGCAAAAATTACCGCAACTGGGTGCAAACCGATGCGATCACCAACAAGTAACGGCGTCAGCAGCATCCCTTCCAGCAGCTGTCCAACAATAAATACAGCCCCCACATAACCCAAAACCATTGGATCCTGGAACTGCATAAATGCGGCAACACCAGCTACTACAATGCCAATAATGAAACCCATATAAGGTACAATGCTGGCAAGGCCCGCGATCATACCAACCAACAGCGCGAGATCAAGCCCTACGATCCACAAACCGATTGCATAAACAGTCCCCAGCGCCATCATCACCAACAACTGGCCTTTCATAAATGCACCTAAGACTTCATCGCATTCGGAAGCCCAAAGCGATACTTTTGGCTCGATATTACGTGGTAACAGGTGCTTAACCTTGTCGATCATCACATCCCAGTCTCTTAACAGGTAGAAGGTTACGACGGGAATCAACACTAAATTTGCGACCCAGGCAGCTATTGCCATGCCTGAGCGGGTAATGCCACCTAATAGCTGCGCCATAATATCGCTGGTCTTCTGAAGATCACCAACAATCAGCTTTTTTAGATGGGCAAAATCAAAGAGGGATGGATCAAGACTGAAAGTGGTGAGAATCCATGGAAAGACCTTTTCTTCAAACAGCTGAATCGCTTGAGGTATTCTTTCAACCAGCATCTGGATCTGATAACCCATTTTCGGGATAAACAGTAAAAACAGCAGTACAACCATAGCGGTCATACCGACAAATACGATAATAACTGAAGCCGTTCTGGACAGACCTGATGCTTCTAAGCGATCAGCGATAGGGTCTGCCAAATAGGCTAGCAGTGCCCCGACTAGAAATGGCGACAGTATTGGTGCCAGCAGGTATACCAGCCCGCCAACAACCAAAGCTACAATAAGGAAAAACCAGCGCTGTGATTCAGTCATAACATAGACCTTTCAGTTCCAGAGGACCTTTATTCCTGCCAGTAGTAACGCAGTACTTGTGAGCCATCTGGCTGCCGCATAATATCCATCGCCTGTAAGCGAGGCTCAAGGGCAAGAGCCTGACTCAATTGTTCATTACTTCCATCAAGCTCCAGACGAACGGTGATATCGTTGCCAATAACACGCTCCGGCTTAACTTTGCTAACAACCGGCAAAGATTTCAGATAATCCGTTGCCTGAATGTAATCTGCCATGGTTCTGATGTTGCTGATATGTACAGCTACACCTGACTGAAAAAAACTGAGGTCATGACTAACAACCGGTTGAAACAACTGGTTTGCTGTCACATTAACTAACTCTTCAGCAACCGCCCACAACTCCCCAGCCGTTGAAAAACGCTGCTGGTTATTCTCCGTAACTAATAACCAATCTACCTGATTAAAGCCAGACGGTGATTGTTGAATGCGAGCGGCTAGAACAGCATCAGGACGATAACGGGTGGAAGCTTGTTCTATGGACTCATTAAATAATCCCCATAGATCACTAACAGGAAGCGAGGTCTGATCTTCCAGATCAAATAAAGGCATCTGTAACGGCAACCCACGTTTTTCAGCCTGTTGTTGCAACTCAGTTACTGCTTCGGTATCTGTATTAAGAAACTCCTGGGTACCTGAAGAGTCGGATGCAATCCAGAACAATACCGTTGGGCGTTGTGGCCCTAAAGGTTTAATCCCAGTATGCAGAATAAGGTTATCTACTGAAGCTTGATTAAAATCTATGAGCAAACGCTGCGCTGGAGCTTTGCTCTCATCAATAGTTTCTACAGGCAGATAACTAAATTGCTGCAGGAAGCTATCTGCAGCGGGTAACTGCTGTTGAACATTTGGGTTACCTAAGATATCCGATCTGCCGGATACTTTAACAAGTACTTGCTGCAAACCACTGACCAGCTCCGCTTGAGAAGGAGTCTCCTGTTGAGCAGTGGTTGTCAGTTCAGCACGGTATAGGTTATCTACTGTGCCGGCAGTAACCAACTGAGTAAAAACAACCAACAGAGTTGCAATGAAGGTCCGCATTAAGTCCATTAAGCCGCCTTAGGGTTCCAAACCAAAAATGAGATGTAACTTTACCATCCCATATAAATATTTCATATTCGTTGACCAGATGAGTGTATTCATACGAGAGAAACGGTAGAATACGCGCATTATTTTTCTTCCTCACTTTCCTTGCACACGAAAGGTTAACTGATCCATGTCTACTGGTTCTGATAACAGCTCTCTGAGCTACAAAGACGCTGGCGTTGATATCGACGCTGGTAATGCCCTGGTTGATCGTATTAAAGGCGTTGCGAAAAGCACTTCACGCCCTGAAGTAATGGGTGGCCTGGGCGGCTTCGGCGCTCTATGCCGTATCCCTGAAGGTTACCGTAAGCCTGTACTGGTTGCCGGTACTGATGGTGTGGGCACAAAACTACGCCTGGCCATGGATCTGGGCAAACACGATACAATTGGTATCGATCTGGTTGCAATGTGTGTAAATGACCTGGTAGTTGCAGGTGCTGAACCTCTGTTCTTCCTGGACTACTACGCAACGGGCAAACTGAATGTTGATACTGCAGCTGACGTTGTCAAAGGTATCGGTAAAGGTTGTGAACTTTCAGGTGCAGCACTGGTAGGTGGTGAAACTGCCGAGATGCCAGGTATGTACGAAGGCGAAGATTATGACCTTGCTGGCTTCTGTACAGGTGTTGTTGAAGAAGACGAAATCATCGATGGCAGCAACGTAAAAGTTGGCGACACACTGATCGGTTTAGCCTCTTCCGGTCCTCACTCTAACGGCTACTCCCTGATCCGTAAGATCTTGGAAGTACGCGGCACTGAGCTGACTGAAGAACTAGACGGCAAGCCACTGGCTGACGCGCTGATGGCCCCAACCCGCATCTACGTGAAATCCCTGCTTAAACTGATCAAAGAATCTCAGGTTAACGCACTATCCCACATCACAGGTGGTGGTCTGCTTGAGAATATCCCACGCGTACTGCCAGACAGCGCTAAAGCTGTTATTGACACTCAGTCCTGGCAGATGCCAGCAGTATTCAACTGGCTGCAACAGCAAGGCAATGTTGAAGCAACTGAGATGTACCGTACATTCAACTGTGGTGTAGGTATGGTAATCGCAGTACCTGCAGAGAAGCAGGAAGAAGCGCTGAAGATCCTGTCTGATGCAGGTGAAGATGCCTGGGTTATCGGCTCAATCGCAGCTGCGACTGAAGGCGAAGAACAGGTTGAACTCGCTGGCCTGGAGGCGTAATTAGCTACATGAGTAAACGAATCGTTGTCCTGATTTCAGGAAGTGGTTCCAATCTCCAGGCGATTATGGATGCTATCGATGCTGGTCAAATAGATGGCCGCATCGAGGCAGTCCTCAGCAACAAAGCTGAGGCGTATGGTCTGGAAAGAGCACGCCTGGCTGGTATCCCTGCCCTCACACTGAAACACACTGATTTTGATAGCCGTGAAAGCTTTGATCAGGCAATGATCAAGGAGATCGATCAGTATCAACCTGATCTTATTGTTCTGGCTGGTTTCATGCGTATTCTGTCAGCGGGTTTTGTACGCCACTATCATGGGCGCATGTTCAATATCCACCCATCCCTTTTGCCAAAGTACAAAGGCCTGAATACACACCAGCGTGCTATTGATGCGGGTGATGCAGAACATGGCTGCACTGTACATTTTGTAACTGAAGAGCTGGATGGTGGCCCATTGGCTGTTCAGGGTAAAGTCAGCATCAATCCGGATGATAGTGCTGAAGACCTGCAGCAAAAAGTACATAAGGTCGAACACGTTATCTATCCACTTGCGGTAGAGTGGTTCTGTACAGATAAACTGCAGTGGACACCTGAAGGAGTTTTGCTCGATAGCAAAATGCTTCCTGTTGAAGGCTATCAACTACCGGCTAACTGACCTGAGGTAAGCTATATGCCCAGCTTCAAAAAACAGCTACAGCGACTAGTTTTGCTGACTGCGTTTACATGCTGGGCAATACCCTCTTCAGCGGATGACACTACCCACTCCCCTTCCTTAGCACCATTTTCTGCTACCTATGAGATTGATTGGGATGGTGGCCTATCCCTAAGCGGCAGCACTACACGGGAATTAAAGCAGGATGCTAAGCAGCAGAACTGGCTATTTCATTCGAAGGCTTCAGCGATGTTCGCCAGCATCGAGGAATCCAGCCGTTTCATCTGGCAGGACCAACAACTGCATCCGCTACGCTACAAATTCAAACGCAGTGTACTTGGAAAGAAACGTACAGCTGATGTGAGTTTTGACTGGGATAAAAAACAGGTCACAAACACCGTTGAAGATAAACCCTGGAAGATGGATATATCAGATGGTGTGCAGGATAAGATTAGCTATCAATTGCTCCTTCAGAGGGAAGTTGCCCAGGGCAAAACCGAATTTAATTACTCAGTCGCTGATGGTGGAAAGTTAAAACATTATAGATTCAGCGTTGACGGCAAAGAAGTGATCAAAGCACCTATCGGCGAATACGATGCAATTCGCGTCAAACGTATCCGCGAAGAGAAAAACCCTCGACAGACCTTAATCTGGTTTGCCCCGGAGCTGGATTACCAGATCATAAAACTGCAACAGATTGAGAAGAAGGACAAGTCCTATACCCTTCTCCTCAAAACGCTGAATCAGTAGTCGATTTACCTTTTATTCAATCTCTGGAATCCAGCTAGCAGGCATACCACCAAAGCCAGAGAACAGATCTTGCTCCTGCTGTTCATCTAAAAGATCTGCTAAGAGTATTCTCTTATCATCGATAAACAACACAGCTGTCTGCGCACGCTGACCACTATGGATATCCTGATAGGGCTCAGAAAAAACCATTCTGTTACGGGTATCAGATGAGCCTAACAGCTCAAAGAAATAAGGGCGCCAACTCCAGTTGTATCCTTTATGCCTCTCATCCTTAATCCAACCCTTTTCACTATTCTCATAGTTGGGAGATATCTGGTTTCCTTGGCGATCACAGATATAGAAACGCAGGAGATGGTTAGCAGCAACAAAATGCTGAAGGTCATCATCGTCGGTCGCTGCACGCAGAACCTCTCTCAACGACAGTAGTTCTGACTTGACCTTTTCAGCTCGCCAGTGATTTCTGGACGTAGCATCAATAGCACGGTCACGATAATGACTCAGTAGATCTTTGACCTTCTTGTTGGTTGATTCAGGTGGCTGAAGTTGCTCTGTGGCCTGTGAAAAGAGGAAGCCCTGTACATAAACAGCATTACAGCTCAACGCTAAATAATACTCCTCCTCTGTTTCTACTCCTTCACAAAGTACCTTACTCCCCAGCTTTGAGGCCATCTCACCCAGCATCTGAACCATAGAGGAACCTCGCTGATTCAAAGCTCCACTCCTCAACAGACTCATATCTAGTTTGATAATATCGGGCTTAAGCAGCGCTATACGGTCTAACTGAGAGAAACCGGTGCCGAAATCATCAATCGCTACTTTAAAACCCTGTTCTCTGTAACGCTCAGCCAATCGCTCTATTATCTCAAGCTCACCATCAAGTTCGGTGATCTCAATAACTATACGGGAAGGGTCGCCCGCCACCCGCTTCATCATCTCCAGAGTCGGCAGATTATCAAGTGATTCCAAATACTGCAGCCACTCGGGAGATATATTAATACTCAGATAAGTATTCTCCGGCAGTTCTGATAATTTCTGCAGTGCCTGCAGACGAACATCTCGATCAATCTCGATTCGCTCTTTCACCGGAATATTCTGATCGGCAAAAATTCGCCCCGCCGATACAATATTTCCCTGCTCATCTTCCATGCGCGCTAATGCTTCATAACCCGCTATACATCCAGTGGCAGTCTCTACTATTGGCTGGAAATAAGGGAAAATTTTCAAACTCATAATTAAAACTCAAACACCTTTCAAAATAGAAGCAGGTTAAGTCAAAACCACCTGCCCATAAAATTATTCTTATACTGTCTAATTACGCAGCTAACCTGTTTTAACAGGCTTTACTGCGTACATGCGTTTATCCGCCAACTCAATCAGCTCACCCGCACTTTCGGCATCACTTGGGTATTGTGCTTGCCCAATACTACAACTTAATTGAATTTGATGCCCTTCACACAGAAACGGTTCATCGAAAATCCGATCAAGTGAGGCACGACATTTGGCAATCTCACGCTCCTGATTTAGGCCAGTAACAATAACGACAAATTCATCTCCACCATATCGCGCAACGGTATCTGTTTCGCGCAAAGTGAGGGAAAGCCTGACACCTAATTGGCGTAAAATCTGATCGCCTGTACCGTGCCCTAGGTTATCGTTTACCGGCTTAAAGTCATTCAGATCTAGAAAGAAAATACCTAATAAACTACCCGCTCTTCTGGCATGTAAAATTTCAAGATCAAGACGATCAAACAAGGCTCGACGGTTCACTAATCCAGTTAGTGCATCATGGTTAGCCAAATACGCTAAGTGCTCCTGAGCATCAGTGTAAGGGCTAATATCATTTACCGTTAAAATAATAAATTCACTCTCGTGAATCGTAAAACGACGCTCCACAATTTCAGCCCTAAAGCTTGATCCATCGCGACTCACAGCGAAGTACTCATCCCCAGCTTTTTTAAACAAGTCTGATTCATGCAGGCGACTAAATACCTTACGCTCATAGCCGAAAAGTTCCTGACTCATACGGTTTGCCAGAATTATGTTACGTTGCGCATCCATAACAATCAGTGACGCAGCCGCGCTATCAACAAGGTTGAGGAAATTATCAACCTGCATTTCAGCCTGCTTGGAGCGTTTCTGATACATACTGATGATGATCATGAAATTGATGATCGCAAATATAAAAGCAATAGTCTGAATCCAGCGCAAAGAAGCTGTTTTCTTTTGTGACAGCTGCTCCATTCGATAGGTCAACTTATTCATCAAAGCAAGGATATTAAGGTTATTCTGTTTAGCAACAACCAAAGCCTGCTTCAGCCTATTTTCAGAAAAATTCCCTAGGATTAATTTTCTGACCGGTATAGCTATAGGATCAAAATACTGCCGAGCCTCACGTATATATTTGGTGACATAGGCATCATCAACAGCATCAAATTTATACTCTTTACTATCCCCACCCATCACTATTCCACCCCGCTCAAAAGCACTAAGAGTGGAACTGAATAAATTATATACGTGCTCCAGTTCAGTAAGGTTTACCGCTCGGTTTGCACCATCTTGCTCCAATAGCAGCAAAACCTTAGTTAGTCGCTGAGATAACATCCTCTGGCGGCCTGAGATATTTATGGCCTGAGCATCTTTCTCAACTTGTACTGTTATGTAGTAGTTAATACCCAAAATAGAGCAATCGAGCACCAGAAAGAGGCATATCGCGATGACAAGCCCCATATGGTTTTTCGACTTACTGGGAATAATGTACTTATCCATCAGCTCTGGCTCAATTTCTACACATAAGATGTTTTATAAACTTATACTTACTGCAAAAATTGAACCAATCAAAAGCAATTCTGGAAATGTAACTTGATCTATTCAGACTACAAATATGGCAGATTAGAAACGGATATATTTCTCAAGCTCAGGATCTACTGGCACTTCCCAGCGCTCTAGCAAACGTCGAGCATCTTCAAATTTTTTCTCCGCATCAGGACGCAGATGCCCTAATGACCCTGTCATACTCGCCCGAACTCGCAGCATCTGATATTTAAAGAGAGGAATAAGTTTTCGCTCAATATAGGTTCCGCAGATCTTATCCTGCTGCATCACAACAGAAGGGTCTGATGTCTCAAAGTTCTCTGCTTCAAACTTGATAAGCTCCTGGATATCCTGACAGTTTTCCAGCTGCTCCTGGGTTGAAGCAGCCGCAAGCACGTAGGTACCTGACAACGGCATGAAAGATGCCGAAGCTGTAGCGACTTTACGTTCGGCACGAGCCTCAGCATTGGCAATCGCTTTCTTACGGAAAATGGCGAACTGTTTTTCGATATCAGCCATCCTCTTAGTCACTTCTTTATTCTGTTTCTTAAGGTCAAAATTCTCCTGACTGAACTGGCGCATCTCTTTTAAGCTACCTACCGCCTTGAACTCAGCCAGTTCTGTATACATCTTGTAACCAAAGAAGCCCCCAACTCCTAATAGCAAGAGAACCACTACACCTGCCACAATACCGATAATAAGCTTCTTATTCATAACCACACCTTGATAATAGATCGTCCGTAAGCCAGAAACGCTACTGGTCTTATTCTCTGGCCCCAAAGCACTCAACTCTTTGGAAAACTTAGGTTTTTGCTGAGAACAGCTTAATCCTTCAGCTGCCTATTGTCCAAATACACAGCAATACAGTGCCGCTTTCAATATACCCAGATTAAAAACATATCACCAAATTACAGGCATTAAAAAAGGCAGCCGAAGCTGCCTTTTTTAGACTCTTAGAAATATCTGACTTATGACCAGCCAGTTACTTCTTTCAGTGCATCACCGATCTGCGCCAGGGAACGTACAGTCTTAACGCCTGCATCTTCCAGAGCCGCAAATTTCTCATCAGCAGTGCCTTTACCGCCAGAGATGATCGCACCCGCGTGACCCATACGCTTACCAGCTGGAGCTGTTACACCAGCGATGTAAGAAACAACAGGCTTAGTCACGTTAGCTTTGATGAATTCAGCAGCTTCTTCTTCTGCAGAACCACCGATCTCACCGATCATTACGATCGCTTCAGTCTGTGGATCATTCTCGAACATTTCAAGAATGTCGATGAAGTTAGAACCTGGGATCGGGTCACCACCGATACCAACACAAGTAGACTGACCGAAACCAGTATCTGTAGTCTGCTTAACAGCTTCGTAAGTCAGAGTACCAGAACGGGAAACGATACCTACTTTACCTGGCAGGTGGATGTGACCTGGCATGATACCGATCTTACATTCGCCCGGAGTGATAACACCTGGGCAGTTTGGACCGATCAGGCGAACGCCCATTTCGTCACAACGAACTTTACACTCAAGCATATCCATAACTGGAATGTGCTCAGTGATACAAACGATCAGCTTGATACCACCGTTAGCCGCTTCCAGAATAGAATCCTTACAGAAAGGAGCTGGAACGTAGATAACAGATGCTTCAGCACCCGTTTCAGCAACTGCTTCAGCAACAGTGTTGAATACAGGCAGACCCAGGTGAGTAGTACCACCTTTACCTGGAGTTACACCGCCAACCATTTTAGTTCCGTAAGCAATCGCTTGCTCAGAGTGGAAGGTACCCTGACCACCAGTGAAACCCTGGCAGATTACTTTGGTGTCTTTATTAATCAATACGGACATTATTTACCCTCCGCTGCTTTAACTGCCTGTACAGCAGCATCAGTCAGGCTAGTAGCCGCGATGATGTCCAGACCAGAATCAGACAGAAGCTGAGAACCCAGCTCTGCGTTGTTACCTTCAAGACGTACAACTACAGGTACTTCTACGCCTACCTCTTTAACTGCACCGATAATACCTTCAGCAATCAGGTCGCAACGTACGATACCACCGAAGATGTTAACCAGTACTGCTTTAACTTTGTCATCTTCAAGGATGATCTTGAACGCTTCAGTAACACGCTCTTTAGTCGCGCCGCCACCAACGTCCAGGAAGTTTGCAGGGAAACCACCGTGCAGAGATACGATATCCATCGTACCCATCGCAAGACCCGCACCGTTAACCATACAACCGATGCTGCCATCCAGAGCAACGTAGTTCAGATCCCACTCAGCTGCACGTGCTTCACGCTCGTCTTCCTGAGATGGATCTTCCATTGCCTGAAGATCTTTGTGACGGTATACAGCATTGCCGTCGATCGCTACTTTAGCGTCCAGGCAGTGCAGGTTACCTTCTTCAGTGATAACCAGTGGGTTGATCTCTAGCAGAGCCAGATCTTTTTCCTGGAACATCTGTGCCAGACCCAGGAAGATTTTAACGAACTGCTTGATCTGATCGCCTTCCAGACCCAGTTTGAACGCTAGCTCGCGACCCTGGTATGGCTGTGCGCCAGTCAGTGGGTCAACAGTAGCTTTCAGGATTTTTTCTGGAGTTTCTTCTGCTACTTTCTCGATTTCCACACCACCTTCAGTAGATGCCATGAAAACGATACGACGAGAAGAACGGTCTACAACCGCACCCAGATACAGCTCGTTAGCGATATCTGTGCAGTCTTCAACCAGAATTTTAGAAACAGGCTGACCGTTAGCGTCAGTCTGATAGGTAACAAGGTTTTTACCCAGCCAGTTAGCTGCGAACTCTTGTGCTTCTGCAGGAGAGTCAACCAGCTTTACGCCGCCTGCTTTACCACGTCCACCTGCGTGCACCTGAGTCTTAACAACCCACTTGTCACCGCCAATTTTCTCAGCAGCTTCTGCTGCTGCTTCCGGAGTATCTACAGCGTATCCTTTGGATACCGGCAGACCATATTCGGCAAACAGCTGTTTACCCTGGTACTCATGAAGGTTCATGCTCTAATCCGTTGTGTTGTCACTAATGATTTTTCTGTATCGGGAGTCTAGTGTCGCTCCCGTAACAGCCCTGTTGGATCAACAACAAGTCTTACTATACGGCAGGCTGCGGATAGCAACCTGCCGAATCTTGTTTACGCTAATAAATTAGCGCTTTTTACGGTTCGCCATGTGAATAGCGTGACCGTCAGCTGCCAGAGCAGCTTCGTGAATTGCTTCACTCACTGTTGGGTGAGCGAATACAGTCATCTGTAGGTCTTCTGCACTAGAGCAGAATTCCATTGCAATACCCGCCTGGCCGATCAATTCACCCGCCAAACCATGAACAATGTGTACACCCAATACGCGATCAGTTTCTTCGCAAGCGATAAGCTTAACGAAACCGTCAGTATCATTTGCAGCCATTGCTCGGCCGTTAGCAGCAAATGGGAATTTACCCACTTTGTATTTAACGCCTTCAGCTTTTAATTCCTGCTCAGTCTTACCTACCCACGCCAGTTCTGGGTGAGTGTAAATGATGCTTGGAATTACATCGTAGTTCATCTGTGCATGATGGCCAGCAATGATATCTGCAACCATAATGCCTTCTTCTGATGCTTTGTGTGCCAGCATTGGGCCACGAACGGAATCACCGATTGCGTAAACGCCTGGTACACCTGTCTGGCACTGTTCGTTAACAAAGATGAAACCGCGCTCATCCAGAGATACGCCAGAATCGTCTGCCAGTAGGCCTTGTGTCTGAGGCTTACGACCTACAGCAACAATCAGCTTGTCTACAACGATCTCTTTGTCACCTTCGGAATCAGTGAAGTTAACTTTAACTTCTTTGCCGTCAATGATCTCAGTACCTGTACAACGCGCACCTACTTTGATATCCAGACCCTGCTTCTTAAGTAGCTTAGCTGCTTCTTTTGCAAGATCCTTATCTGCTGCTGCAAGGAAATCATCCATTGCTTCCAGTACGGTTACTTCAGTGCCTAAGCGAGCCCAGATAGAGCCCATTTCAAGACCGATAACACCCGCACCGATAACACCAAGACGCTTAGGTGCTTCTCTAATTTCAAGCGCACCCGCATTATCAAGGATCAGACCTTCTGTTAGAGGCGCTGGCGGGATCTCAACTGGTACAGAACCAGAAGCCAGAATTACATTTTCAGCATCGTAAGTTGTGGAAGTACCATCAGCAGCAGTAACTTCAACTTTCTTACCACCGTGCAGTTTACCCATCCCCTGAAGCAGGGTTACACCGTTCGCTTTGAACAGGCCAGTGATACCGCCAGTCAAGTTGCCAACGATTTTATCCTTACGAGCAACCATGGCTTCAACATCCATAGTAACTTCGCCACCTACTTGGATGCCGTGCACGTCCGCATGCTGCGCATTGTGGAACTGGTGAGTAGATTCCAGCAGTGCTTTTGATGGGATACAGCCCACGTTCAAGCATGTACCACCTAGAACAGCAGTACCTTTGTCATCTACCCACTTTTCAACACATGCAGTTTTCAAACCCAGCTGAGCTGCACGAATTGCTGCAACATAACCGCCAGGACCTGCACCAATGACAATAACGTCAAATTTATCAGACATGTTTTATCCTATCTTCACTCTGTTGTAGTTAGGGTTTGACTTAAACTTCCAGGAGCATACGTGCAGGATCTTCCAGAAGATCTTTAATAGTCACCAGGAATTGTACAGCTTCCTTACCATCAATCATACGATGGTCGTATGACAGAGCGAGGGACATCATTGGAAGAAGCTCTACCTGACCATTCACAGCCATTGGGCGTTCCTGAATCTTATGCATACCCAGGATTGCAGTCTGTGGTGGGTTCAGAATAGGTGTAGACATCAGGGAACCGAATACACCACCGTTAGTGATAGTAAACGTACCGCCCTGCATATCTTCCATACCCAGCTTGCCTTCACGACCACGCTTGCCGAAATCAGCAATTGTAGATTCAACATCTGCCAGGCTCATTGCATCAGTATCACGCAGTACTGGTACCATCAGACCACGGTCTGTAGATACGGCAACACCGATATCCTGGTAACCGTGATAAACCATGTCGTTACCGTCGATAGATGCATTCACTGCTGGGAACTTCTTCAGCGCTTCAGTTGCTGCTTTCACGAAGAAAGACATGAAGCCCAGACGAGTGCCATTGTGAGTTTTCTCGAACAGGTCTTTATACTGCTTACGCAGTTCCATAACAGGCTTCATGTTAACTTCGTTGTAAGTAGTCAACATTGCAGCATTCTGCTGTGCTTCAACCAGACGCTTAGCGATAGTTGCACGCAGGCGTGTCATAGGTACACGCTTCTCAACGCGCTCACCTACAGCAACATTTACTGGAGCTGCTGCCGCAGCTGGAGCTGGAGCCGCTGCAGCTGGAGCTGCTGCTGGAGCCGCCGCTGGTGCACCATTCTTCATGAAGTTCTGAACGTCTTCTTTAGTGATACCACCGTTTTTGCCAGTACCAGAGATCTGAGACGCATCCAGACCGTTCTCTTCGATAAGTTTACGTGCAGCTGGACCGATCTTATCGGCATCACCTGCTGGCGCAGCCGCTTCTTCTGCAGCTGCTGGCGCAGCAGCAGAACCTGCAGCACCCGCTTCAAATTTAGCGATTACTTCGTCACTCAGAACTGTATCGCCTTCGCCTTTCAGTACTTCAGCAATCACACCATCTTCTGGTGCTACTACTTCCAGTACTACTTTGTCAGTTTCGATATCAACAATGAGTTCATCAGCTGAACAAGCTTCACCAGGTTGTTTGTGCCATGTTGCAATTGTGCCGTCTGCTACAGATTCCGGGAATGTTGGCGCTTTGATTTCGATGGACATGTTTTTTCCTTTATCGTTATCACCATCAGGCGATTATTTAATTAATGGTTAATCGCCTGATCAACCGTTGAGTGCTTCGTTAACTAGTGTTTCCTGCTGTTCAGCGTGAACGGAAATGTATCCAACCGCTGGTGCCGCAGATGCTGGACGGGCAACGCCTTCCAGATGTAATTTGCTGTCATGTTTCTGCAGAACGTGACGCATATGGTGCTGCATTGAGTACCATGCGCCCTGGTTCAGAGGCTCTTCCTGACACCAAACCACAGATTCCAGGTTAGTGTATTCAGCAATCGCTTCTGCCAGCTGTTCTTCAGGGAATGGGTACAACTGTTCGATACGAACAATCGCCACATCTTCTTTTTCCAGTTCAGCGCGACGATTGTATAGATCGTAGTAGACCTTACCGCCACACAGAACAAGGCGCTTAACCTTCTTAGGTTCTAGGTGATCCACTTCACCGATTACTGGCTGGAATGAACCTTCCGCCAGATCTTCCAGAGTAGAAATCGCCTGTTTGTGACGTAGCAAACTCTTAGGAGACATAACAACCAGAGGTTTACGCAGTGGACGTACAACCTGACGACGCAGCAGATGGAAAATCTGAGCTGGTGTTGTTGGTGTTACTACCTGAATATTGTGTTCCGCACATAGCTGCAGGTAACGCTCCAGACGAGCAGATGAGTGCTCAGGACCCTGACCTTCAAAGCCATGAGGCAATAGCATTGTCAGACCACACAGACGCTGCCATTTGTGCTCACCGGATGTGATGAACTGGTCAATTACAACCTGCGCACCGTTCGCGAAGTCACCAAACTGAGCTTCCCAGATAACAAGTGCATTAGGCATTGTTGTTGCGTAGCCATACTCGAATGCCAGAACCGCTTCCTCAGAAAGGAAGGAGTCATGTAGAGTCAGACGAGGCTGCTCGTCGGATAGGTTCTGAAGTGGCAGATACGTCTCAGCTGTTTTCTGGTCATGCAGTGCTGCATGACGATGAGAGAACGTACCACGACCAACGTCCTGACCTGTAATACGGATTGGATGACCTTCAGCAAGAATTGAAGCATATGCCAGAGATTCAGCCATACCCCAGTTCAGTTCCATCGCGCCATGAGCCATACGCTTACGGTCGTCAATGATTTTCTGAACCTGACGCTGGACAGCAAAGCCTTCAGGCACTTCACAGATCTTGTTACCCAACTCCTGAAGCAGTTTCAGGTCAACCTTAGTTTCGGGGCAATCAAATGACCATTCATGGCCCAGGTAAGGTTTCCAATCCACAAACAATTCAGAGTTTGGCTCATGAACCAGAGATTTAACCACATGCTCGCCGTTTTCCAGCAGCTTGCGGTACTCTTTTTCCATCTCTTTGCTTTCTTCAGCGGTGACAACACCTTCTGAAATCAGCTGTTGAGCATACAGATCACGCGTTGTTTTCTGCTTCTTGATCTGCGCGTACATCAGTGGCTGAGTACCGGATGGCTCATCCGCTTCGTTATGACCACGACGACGGTAACAGAACAGATCGATAACAACGTCTTTCTTAAATTCGTTTCGGTAGTCAACCGCCAGCTGAGTTACAAAACGTACTGCTTCAGGATCATCACCATTTACATGGAAGATTGGAGCCTGAATCATTTTAGCTACGTCAGTGGAGTACTCAGTAGAACGGGAGTCTTCCTGCTTAGATGTTGTGAAACCAACCTGGTTGTTCACAACGATGTGGATCGTACCACCGGTTTTGTAAGCACGGGTCTGAGACATCTGGAATGTCTCCATTACCACGCCCTGACCACAGAACGCCTGGTCACCATGGATGTTTACAGGAACAACTGTATCACCCACAGAGTCTTCACGGCGATCCTGACGTGCACGTACAGAACCTTCAACTACTGGCGCAGCGATCTCAAGGTGAGATGGGTTAAACGCCATCGCGATGTGAACTTCACCGCCTGCAGTTTCAACGTTAGATGAGAAGCCCTGGTGGTATTTAACGTCACCAGAAGTATCAACAACGCGCTTACCTTCAAACTCTTCAAACAGATCCGCTGGGTTTTTACCGAAGATGTTTACCAGCGTGTTCAAACGGCCACGGTGAGCCATGCCAATTACAACTTCTTTCGCACCCTGTTTACCCGCACGCTGAATCAACGTGTTCAGGGATACGATCATAGATTCACCACCCTCTAGACCGAAGCGCTTAGCGCCGGCATAGCGTGAACCCAGGTATTTCTCGAGACCTTCAGCTGCCGTCAGGCGCTCAAGGATCATCTTTTTCTTTTCAACTTCAGCTTCAGGATGGGCACGTACTGGCTCTAGGCGAGACTGAATCCAGCGCTTTTCCTGTGTATCTACAATGTGCATGTACTCTGCGCCCACTGTAGAACAATATGTTTTCTTAAGGTCGGCAATAATGTCTTTCAGTGGAGCTTCTTCTGGTCCGAAGAACAGAGAACCCAGCTGAAATACAGTATCGTGATCTGCTTCAGAAAGCTCATGGAAGCGTAGATCCAGATCAGGTACATCTTCACGCTGCATAAGACCAAGCGGGTCAATATTTGCAACCTGATGACCACGTACGCGATACGCGTTGATCATACGCAACACTCGCACCTGCTTTTTCTCATGCTCAGAACTTACTGAGCTGACTTCTGCAGGAGCTGCGCGTTTCTGGTTTTTGGAAAGATAGAGAAAATGGTCTCTGATAGCAGAATGTGGCACATCCTGTGTCAGGTTCTCGCCTACTTTTGGTAGACGGTCGAATTCTTCTCGCCACTCCTGAGGGATCGCATTCGGATCCATCAGATATGTTTCGTACAGTTCTTCAACGTATGAAAGGTTGCCACCGTAAAGGTGAGCGTTCTTCCACATGAGATCCATGATGCTTTCTTGCATTCTTGATCACCCTGGCTCTGGGGGTTTTTTATTACTCCAGGATTTTGTCCCTGAGCAACACCCCTCTTTGAGTTACCTTCAAATACCCGATCAAACAGCTATAACTGTCTCGGAGATGCTATCTTAAAGCTTTTAAATTAGAGCTTTATATAATTCTTTTTGGGAATATGGCCGTTTTTTTCGCAAAAAAACCTTTTTTAAAGCAAAAAAAAGCGGTGCCATTTGGCACCGCTTTGTTTTTTCTTAGGTTGCTTGCGACAGCAGCATGTTACGAATTTTGCCGATTGCCTTAGTTGGGTTAAGGCCTTTCGGACAAACATTCACACAGTTCATGATGCCGTGGCAGCGGAAGACGCTAAATGGGTCATCCAGAGCAGCCAGACGCTCACGAGTCGCAGTGTCTCGGCTATCTGCCAGGAAGCGGTACGCTTGCAGCAGACCAGATGGGCCGATGAACTTATCTGGATTCCACCAGAAAGATGGGCAAGATGTTGAACAGCATGCACAAAGAATACACTCGTACAGGCCATCCAATTCAGCGCGATCTTCTGGAGACTGCAGACGCTCGATTGCTGGCGGCGGCGTATCGTTGATCAAGAACGGCTTGATCTTCTCGTACGCTTTATAGAACTGAGTCATATCAACTACTAGGTCACGGATAACCGGCAGACCAGGCAGAGGACGCAGAACCAGCTTGTCTTCTGTAACAACAGCAGATAGAGGTGTGATACACGCCAGACCATTCAGGCCGTTCATGTTCATACCGTCAGAACCACATACACCTTCACGACAAGAACGACGATACGCCAGAGACGGATCTTTGTCCTTCAGAAGCTGCAGCAGATCCAGCACCATGATGTCCTTACCACCAGGGATATCGATGTGGATATCCTGCATGTAAGGAGCATCATCAGTTTCAGGATTGTAGCGATATACACTAACCAACATGATAGAAACTCCTTAGTAAGTACGAACTTTAGGTGGGAATGGATCCATTGTCTTAGGCGCGAAGTTTACATCACGCTTACCAATGGTCTTGTCACCTGGGAAGTAAACAGAGTGGCACAGCCAGTTCTCATCATCACGCTCAGTGAAGTCGTTACGTGCGTGCGCACCACGAGATTCTTTACGAACCTCAGCTGCGATCGCAGTCGCTTCAGCAACTTCCATCAGGTTTTCAAGCTCAAGCGCTTCGATACGTGCAGTGTTGAACGCCTGGCTCTTATCTTCAAGATGCAGGTTTTCAATTTTGGCACGGATACCTTTCAGCAGCTCAAGACCTTTCTGCATGCTTTCGCCGTCACGGAATACACCGAAGTACAGCTGCATAGTGCTTTGCAGCTCTTTACGAACCTCAGCAACACTTTCACCACCTGTAGAGTTGTTCAGACGGTTCAGGCGTGCCATTGCAGCATCAATGTTAGCTTCAGTAGCATCTTTAACTTCGTAGCCATCACGCATCTGCTGTTCGATCTGCATACCAGCAGCACGACCGAATACAACCAGGTCAAGCAGCGAGTTACCACCCAGGCGGTTAGCACCGTGTACAGATACACATGCCACTTCACCACAAGCGTACAGACCATCAACGATAGTATCGTTACCATCTTTATCAGGCGCAATTGCCTGACCACCGATGTTAGTTGCAACACCACCCATCTGATAGTGACAAGTTGGTACAACTGGAATCGGCTTAACAACTGGGTCAGTTGCAGCAAATGTTTTAGATAGCTCACAGATACCTGGCAGACGAGAGTGCAGTACTTCTTCACCCAGGTGATCCATTTTCAGGTAAACGTGATCGCCATCTTCACCACAACCGCGGCCTTCAAGGATCTCCATGATCATAGAACGTGCCACAACGTCACGACCAGCAAGGTCTTTCGCGTTTGGCGCATAACGTTCCATGAAACGCTCACCATCTTTGTTGATCAGGTAGCCACCCTCACCACGACAACCTTCAGTTACAAGTACGCCTGCACCTGCAATACCGGTTGGGTGGAACTGCCACATCTCCATGTCCTGAGCAGGAACACCTGCACGCAGAGACATACCCATACCGTCACCGGTATTGATAAGAGCGTTGGTAGTAGAGGAGTAGATACGGCCAGCGCCACCTGTTGCAAGAACAGTCGCTTTAGCCTTGATGTATACAGTCTCGCCAGTTTCGATGCAGATAGCGATACAGCCAACAACTGCGCCATCGTCATTCTTAACCAGATCTACTGCATACCATTCGTTCAGGAAGGTAGTACCTGCTTTCATGTTACCCTGATACAGAGCATGCAGAAGCGCGTGACCAGTACGGTCCGCAGCAGCACATGTACGTGCAGCCTGACCACCTTCACCAAAATTCTTAGACTGACCACCGAAAGGACGCTGGTAGATACGACCTGTTTCAGTACGGGAGAATGGCAGACCCATATGGTCTAGCTCAAATACCGCCTGAGGGCCTACAGAACACATGTATTCGATAGCGTCCTGGTCACCGATATAGTCGGAACCTTTAACGGTATCGTACATGTGCCAACGCCAATCATCATTTGGATCAGCACTTGCGATAGCACAAGTGATACCACCCTGTGCGGACACAGTGTGGGAACGAGTTGGGAATACTTTTGTAACACAAGCGGTGTTCAGACCACTCTGTGCCAGCTGTAGTGCAGCACGCATGCCTGCACCACCGCCACCGACAACGATTGCGTCGAAAGTAAGCGTACGTAGTTTAGACATCTTTTAAATACCCCACAGAATCTGAATGCCCCAAACGACGTAAATAAACGTCAACAGGCCACATGCAGACTGAAACACGAAACGGATACCAGTTGGTTTGATGTAATCTGTAGAAACAGACCACATACCAATCCATACGTGTGCAGCAAAGGATAGCAGTGCCAACAGGGTAAAGATGCGCATAGCGGTTCCTTCGAACAGACCAACCCACATTTCGTAAGTCAGTTCTGCGCCAAACGCCAGATAACCAATCATAAATACGGTGTAGACAGCCAGGATAACCGCGGTTACACGCTGAATCATCCAGTCATAAAGGCCACTACGACCAAAGCTAGTAATACTAGTTACCATATCCATACTCCCGAAATGAGGACTGCAGCAGCAGCTAGACCCAAGGTCACTTTCGCTGCCATTAAGCCACTTTCTAGTTCTTCACAGTGGCCAAAATCCATTACCAGGTGTTTGATACCAGCGAAGAAGTGATACAGCAGAGCTGAAACGCTTCCCCACGCTATAAGCTTCGCAAAGAAGCCATTTTCAAACATATCAACGGCTTCATTGAAGCCAGCTTCTGATTCCAGAGATAAACCCAATGCATACAGGGCAAATACGGCACCAAAAAATAGCGCCACACCTGTCGCACGATGCAGGATGGATGTAATCGCCGGAAGCGGCTGCTTGATTGTTCGAAGATCTAAATTTACAGGTCTTTTCTTATTCACGGCTCTTGTTCACACTTTTACGGCCCCTTTGCAGGGCTCGGTTGCTCGGAAGTGTTGAAGATAAAGTACCTCGCTTCACAAGCTTGAGACTCGCAACTATCAACTCTGACACTTACGAGGGACAAACTTCGGGGCAGGAGTATAAGCACTTCACCCTAACAATTCAATGCAAACACCCGCCTGTTCACCCATGGTCTAGACTAATTAAGTAGTACCAAACAACCAACACCAAAAGTCGTACAACCAAATGATTATTCAGTCATTTCAGGAATCTTGGTAGAAAGTCATCCTGATCTTTGTTGCAATGCGGCAATTAACCCACTTAGTCTGATTGACAAACTTTTTTCAGTCTCTATATTGGGTGGGTCCAATCTATCGGGCCAAGACTCTTAGATCTGACTATAAATAAAAGTCATATAACAGAACTAAAACATAATGATAGGAGCCTTTTAATGGCTGATAAGAAAGCACGTTTAACAGTCGACGGTATGGATGAAGCTATCGAACTGCCTGTTTACTCCGGCACTTTGGGTCCAGACGTGATTGATGTGCGCCCTCTGACTGGCAAAGGCCTGTTCACCTATGATCCAGGTTTCGTATCTACCGCAGCATGTGATTCCGGCATTACTTTCATCGATGGTGGTAAAGGCGTTCTGCTACATGGCGGCTACCCAATCGACGAGCTGGCAGAAAAATCAGACTACATGGAAGTCTGCTACCTGCTGTTGAACGGTGAGCTACCGAACAAAGAGCAGAAAGAAAAGTTTGTAAACACTGTTAAAAACCACACGATGCTTCACGAGCAGCTAAACCATTTCTACAATGGTTTCCGTCGTGACGCTCACCCAATGGCCATCATGTGTGGCGTTGTCGGTGCTTTGTCCTCTTTCTACCATGATTCTCTGGACATTAACGATGAGCATCACCGTGAGGTTTGCGCATACCGCCTGATCGCGAAAATGCCAACTATCGCTGCTATGTGCTTCAAGTACTCAAACGGCCAGCCGTTTATGTACCCTCGCAATGACCTGAGCTATGCAGGCAACTTCCTGCAGATGATGTTCGGCACACCATGCGAAGAGTACCAGGTTAACCCTGTACTTGAGAAAGCAATGGATCGCATCTTCGTACTGCATGCAGACCACGAACAGAACGCTTCCACGTCTACCGTACGTCTGGCTGGTTCTTCTGGTGCTAACCCATTTGCTTGTATCGCTTCAGGTATCGCAGCACTTTGGGGACCGGCTCACGGTGGCGCAAACGAAGCTGTACTGAACATGCTGGAAGAGATTGGCGATGAGTCACGTATCGACGAATTCGTTGCTAAAGCGAAAGATCCAAACGACCCATTCCGTCTAATGGGCTTCGGTCACCGCGTATACCGCAACTTCGACCCACGCGCACGTGTAATGAAGAAATCTTGTGACGAAGTACTGGCTGAACTAGGTCTGGAAAATGATCCTCTTCTGAAAATCGCAAAACGCCTTGAGCAGATCGCGATTGAAGACGAGTACTTCGCTGAGCGTAAACTGTACCCGAACGTAGACTTCTACTCCGGTATCATCCTGAAAGCAATTGGTATCCCTACCAACATGTTTACAGTGATCTTCGCTCTGTCCCGTACAATCGGCTGGATCTCTCACTGGAGCGAGTTCCACAGCAGCCCTAACAAGATTGGTCGTCCTCGCCAGCTTTACACTGGCCCAACTCAGCGCAGTTACCCAGAGTAAAACACTGAGTAAGATCTCCAATACCAAAAAAGCCGCTTATATAGCGGCTTTTTTATTACCTAAAAAACGGAATATAAAATTTATCCAGAACAATTCCCCACCACAAAATAAGTTATTGCACCAATACTGCAAATGAGTATAATTCTCATTATCTTGTGTGACAAAAGCACATTTATTTAGCCAGCCACTGCTTTAATAGTTAGCCAGCCAAATCACGATTAACAAAATCTTAAATTTTAAGCACTCTCGGGGCTACCCAGAGGCTGCTTTGGCGAACTATTAGAGCTAACTCATGAGCAATATCAAACCCATTCCCGTAGCAGCAAGCCTGCTATCACTCGCAATTACCCAAGTCAACGCAGAGACAAGCGCCGCTTTGTTAGTCGGTAGCAAAATGGTTATTCAAGCCACTCGCATTGAACAGCCACTTGAAGATGTTTCTCGCTCGATTTCTGTTATTGAAAAAGAGGAAATAGATACGATTCAACCTCAGTCTGTAGCAGAAATTTTAGCATTTGAACCCAATATCCTAATCGAAGGTGGCTCACGTCCCGGTTACCAAACGATAAATATCAGAGGGTTAGGGGATGAACGCATTGTCCAAACGGTTGATGGTGTGCGACAAGACTTCGAATCCGGGCATAGAGCAAGCTACTTTTTGGATCCTATATTGCTAAAAAGTGTAGAGGTCATCAAAGGTCCTGCTAGTACCCTTTGGGGCTCAGGAGCACTAGGCGGCGTTGTATCTCAAAATACAGTTGAGCCTTCTGATATTCTGGAAGCAGATCAAGATGTTGGCGGCCTCATCAAAACTGGTTGGAATTTCAATAATGACCAAACCTCCACGACAGCCCTTATTGCTGGACAAAGAAATAACATCGACTGGTTATTCAGCGGCTATTACCGAGACTCTAATGACATAGAGACAGGAAACAACACCCTTGTAGAAGACTCTGCTTCCCGTGATCAAGGCTTCCTCGGGAAAATTAACTGGCAACTTGATGAGCAACAATCTTTAGCTCTGAACTTCCGACATGCTGATGTATCAGGCGGAGTCCCCTCTAATGGCTCTTCCAACGTGAATGGCACTAGTGTATTTCTGATTGATAAAGACCAGGTTAACAATAATATATCTGCTGATTATCGAATTAAAACCACTTCGCCTTTGGTTAATGCTCAGGTTCTTGCCTACTGGAATGGGGTTGAAGTAGATGAAAACAGAGTCAGCGATGGACGCTTTGATAGCACCGAAAAAGACACTTATGGCATTAACGCAAATAACCAATCTAAATTGGGTAACAGCACCCTAATCTATGGCATAGATGGTTACCACAGCGACTTTGAAGCAAAACGGAGTGGCACTAATCGCCCAGCTCCGCCGAAAGCTGAGATTGACGTGTGGGGGGCATTCGCACAATTAACCTTCCCATTACAAGAGTCGCTCAAAGTGGAGCTAGGAGGTCGATACGATTATTTCGGCGTTGATGCGAAAAACCTCAACGAGAGCCGCTCAGACAATCAATTCTCCCCTTCAGCGGCTGTGATTTGGCAAACCAATGATGCTCTGGAACTCACATTGAGACATGATCGAGCATTTAGAGCGCCTGAGGCAGAGGAACTGTATAGCACGGGCACGCATTTTTGCATGTTCCCCGGCTTCTGTAATACGTTTCAGTCCAATCCTGATCTAAAACCTGAAAAAGCCGCAAACACAGAACTAATTGCCACATTGAATCTAAGTAACAATTTTCAAGTGAAAGGCTCTATTTTCAAAAATAAAGTGGATGACTTCATTGAACAGACGGTAACCCCTCCTACATTCTTCCCAGTAATGGACGCAGGAAATACGTTCTGGAGCAATGTAGACGAGGCAGAGCTTAAAGGATTTGAGATTGAAACTCTTTATGAAAAAGATAACTTTAAGTTCAAGTTTGGTTACGGCCAAACGCGCGGGAAAGATCGAAAATCCGGCGACCCTTTGAATAATATACCAGCAGATACCTGGACTGCAGGAGCTAGTTACACCGTTCTAAACAAGCAACTCACAACAGGGGTAAGAGTGATCCATGCCGAGGAGCAAAACCGCTCGACTACGGCAACTTATGACAATTATACGGTCACGGATATCTACGCGAGCTGGGAACCCGCTTCAATAGAAGCACTTAAGGTTGATTTCACAATTAACAACATCACTGACGAGCATTATCGCCGTGCTTGGTCACAATTGGATGAAGCCGGAAGAGAGATCGTAATCTCAGCAGCTTATAAGTTCTAAAGATCAGATGCAGAGCTCGACTTATAGAGCTCTGCATCACTCACAGCATTTACCTTCAGTTTTTTAGAGCTAGAAAACTGCTGCAACCCTTGATCTTAATACCACGATTCTATTTATATTAGATTGACTTAAGAAAATAAATGAGTATGATTCGCATTACCTTTTAATGTTAATTGGGTGGTATATGTCTGATAACCAATGCCCTGTCCATGGACACGGCGAATCCACAAGGCGATGGATGAGCACTGATGAGCTTTTCAGAGAGACCAATGAAGTTACGATTGTGCACAACCACCAGCCTTACAAGCTACGTATTACCAAGAATGGTAAGTTAATTTTAACTAAGTAAGGTCCTTCAGGCCCTAGCCAGCCACCTACTACAGCTCATCTTTCAAGGTCAGCTTCAGGCAGCCAGCAACCGCTTGTGGAACACAAATATTCAGTTCGCTGAAGTTCCACTTGCGCGTTGCTGGCACCCTTCCAGCAGCTCTGCTTCGATCAGGGCTTTGCCTGAAACCTTCAAACCCTAGGAAATAGAATTATGAGCCAATTAGAGATACTTTTTGATCGCAGCATTACTGCAAGCCGAGTTTTTGAAGCGTTTACAAAATTAGAACAAACCGAGCCCAGCCTTCGCCGCAAAGACATTGCGGATAAACTCAAAGTACCTGAAGCAGCGCTAATCGATAATCAATGCGGTGTTAGATCGATACGTCTTAATGACCAGTTTAAAGAGATCATCGAAACACTCCCCTCCCTTGGTCACATCATGAGCCTGACTCGCAACAAAGCAGCGGTACATGAAAGGCATGGCATATACAGTAATGTCAAAATTAATGGCCCTATGGGCTTGGTGATCACGCCCGATAGAAAAATTGACCTAAGGATCATACTTACACGCTGGGCATTCGGCTTTGCCGTTGCGGAAAATACACCTCGCGGCGACCGTTATAGCCTGCAATTTTTTGACAAGGCAGGCGTTGCCATCCAAAAAATATTCTTGCAGGAAGACAGTAACAACCAGGCTTATTCTGATCTCATTTCTGAGTTCAAAAACGGTGAGCAAGATACAGCACTTACATTTGAAGCTAGTGCTGAAGCTCCAGAATACGCACCTGATACAGAAGTTGATTCAGAACAACTTCGTACAGACTGGAAAAAAATGACGGATGTTCACCAATTCTTCGGAATGCTTCGCCGTTATAAGATCAGCCGCGAACAGGCGTTTCGCCTAACCGGTGCTCCTTACGCCGAACCAATTTCCCCAAACACATTGGAAAGAGTTCTGAATACCGCTTCAGAAACACAGCTACCGATCATGTGCTTTGTCGGAAATCACGGCAATATTCAAATCCACACGGGTGAGATTAAAAATATCAAAGTGATGGGGCCTTGGCTTAATGTCTTGGACCCGGAATTTAACCTACACCTGCTACAACCAGAAATCACATCTGCATGGCTAGTCAGAAAGCCAACTGAGGACGGCACAGTCACCTCCCTGGAATTCTATGATCAAGAGGGAGAAACCGTAGCTCAGTTCTTTGGCGTACGTCAGGAAGGCTCACCAGAAAACCCACAATGGCGAGAACTTGCTGAATCAACCCAGGAAAAGGTAGTTGCTTAATGAAACTGAAAAAACTGCTCATTTCAATCTGTGCAGTTTTGTGGATGCAGCCCCTCGCTGCATCCACTGAACGCATCGTTACAGCGGACGGTTCACTGACCGAAATCGTTTACCTTTTAGGCGCTGAAAATAAACTTGCTGGCGTAGATACGACCTCTAACTTTCCAGAGGAAGCTAGCAAATTGCCCCAAATTGGTTACAAACGCGCCATCTCAGTGGAAGGAGTATTATCTCTAACGCCCGATCTTCTTCTCGTTACAGAAGATTCAGGTCCACCAAAGAGCTTAAACCAGCTAAAACAGACCGGACTTGATATCAAGACATTCAGCTCTGCTCCCAACCTCGAAGCTGTTAAAGAAAAAATTATCGGCGTTGCTGAAACGCTTGGGAAACAAGAGGAAGGGGAAGCGCTCTGGCAAAAAGTTAAGAGAAAAGTAGAAGCATCCAAGGCAAAATCCAAAACCATAACCCAACCAGTCAAAGTCATGTTTGTTTTGAGCATGAGTGAAAAAAGCCCAATCGTTGCAGGCCACAACACTCACGCCGAAAGCATCATTAAAATGGCCGGCGGAATCAATGCGGTTGAAGGCTTACAAGGCTATAAACCTATCTCACCTGAAGCCGTTGCCCTCGCAAATCCAGATGTCATTTTGATGATGGCCAGGCGTGAACATAGTACCCCTGCCGAAGAGTTGTTTAGCAAACCCGGCTTTATGCTGACTAATGCAGCTGCAAACCAACACTTAATCAGCATGGATGGGATGTATCTACTTGGCTTTGGTCCTCGAATTGGGGACGCAATTGAAGAACTATCCCAGCGACTATATCCGCAACAGATAACAGCTCAAAAATGAATGAAGTCTTAGATAAAAAACACAGGACAATTAAATTCAGTCTTGCCCTCCTAGCATTGGCCCTGTGTTTTGCTTTACCTATTTCTATTGCTGTTGGGCCGATGAACATCACCATGATAGACGCCCTGTCTTCTCTTAGTAGCTTTGTAGGCTATCAAAGCAGTACAGCTCCTCAACATGTCTCAACCATTATTGAACAAATCAGACTACCTCGCGCAATACTCAGCATCCTTGTTGGTGCAGCGCTTGCGGTGAGTGGTGCAGCTATTCAAGGGTTGTTCCGCAATCCTCTCGCCGACCCTGGACTTATTGGGGTTTCAGGTGGTGCTGCTTTTGCAGCAGTCGGTATGATTGTTCTGGGTAATGGTCCTTTGCTTTTCTTAAAAGACTGGCTTGAACCCTATAGCCTTGTTGTAGCAGCTTTTATTGGTGGTTTTATTACTACTCTACTGGTTGCAAAAATTGCCACCAATAAATTTGGAACCTCCATAGTCACTATGCTTTTAGCGGGTCTGGCGATTAATATTATTACCGGATCTGGCATTGGAATTTTCACATATCTTGCTGATGACAATCAGCTGCGCACTCTGACATTTTGGTCAATGGGTAGCTTAGGAGGATCAACCTGGGAAGCAGTGATTGCGTCCGGCATATTAATCCTACTCGCAATCATCCTGATTCCGTTAAAAGCTAAAAGCCTGAACGCCCTACTGCTAGGCGAATCCGAAGCCCGACACCTTGGTGTAAACGTCAATAAGGTGAAACGCCAAGTTATTCTCCTTTCCGCCCTCGCTGTAGGCGCTGCCGTGGCCGTTGCTGGCATGATCGGCTTTGTAGGTTTAATCGTTCCACATCTGATTCGTATGAGCCTTGGCCCAGATCACCGCTACCTTCTGCCTGCGTCTGCCATGTTGGGAGGTTTGTTTCTTCTCTGTGCAGATATGATCTCACGAACGATGATCGCTCCCGCTGAACTACCTATAGGGTTAATCACATCCATTATTGGCGGGCCGTTTTTTATTGCACTCATTATGTTCAGAGCAAAGAGGTTCAGCATATGAGCCTAATCGCTCGTGACATCAATCTAAATATTGGTAAAAAAACACTGCTACAGAGTGTAAATCTTGCAGTACATCCAGGTGAATTCCTGGCCATTCTTGGTCCTAACGGCGCAGGAAAATCCTCATTATTCAAAGTTCTAACCCGGGAGTTTGTATTCTTTGAAGGTGAGGTGGAACTGAATGGTAAGAACTATACCGATTGGAAACCCGAGGAAATTGCCCTTCAGCTCGGAGTTCTACCTCAATCATCCATGTTGAACTTCCCTTTTTCAGCCTATGAGGTCGTTATGCTTGGCCGTCTTCCACATAGCACAGGAAGAATCAGGGATCGAGAAATAACCTGGGAAGCATTGCAAACAGTTGATGCCAGCCACTTAGCCGAAAGCTCCTACCTTTCTCTATCTGGAGGGGAAAAACAGCGAGTTCAGCTAGCGAGAATTCTAGCTCAGATCTGGGAAGCGCCTGATGTTATTTACGGAGATCGTTTTTTACTTTTAGACGAGCCAACTTCAGCTTTGGATCTATCACACCAGCACCTGATTCTAAAACTTGCAAAGGAACTGAGTCACAAGGGTGTGGGGGTTGTAGCTATTTTGCATGACCTGAACCTAGCCTCAGAGTATGCCGATAGAATCATGATGCTGAAAGAGGGCCGCGTACATGCAGAAGGTAATGTAGTCGATGTACTAACACCTAATACAATTCAGCAGCTTTTAGACATAGAAGTTGATGTGTTAGCAAACCCCAAAAGCCAGAGACCTCTGGTTATCAGCTCAGCATAACCTGTCTGATATGATTCATCATTCACGAAAAGCCGCTTAGTGGCGGCTTATATAATTTATGAACCTAAACGGCTCTTAAAGCAGAAGCCTTAAACTTATCAGCTAACAGGCGACCCTCTTCAAGCTCAGGTTTATAGCGCAACCAACTATACACTTCAGGCAGTGCTGGTAAGCCCAGCCTGTCGCCTAGCAACTCTGTACCGTCTACCACTGCACTTTGCGGCCTAGCCGTGATCGCCAAACCACTTTTCACCGCTGCCATTAACCCCTGATGACTGCTTGTTGTGTACATTAGCCGCCAAGGTATACCTTTACGCTCCAAAGCTTTGACAGAGTATCGCCGGAACTGACATTTACCTGTGTACATAGCTAAAGGTAGTTCACGCGATCCTGACCACTGCCAACCCTCTGCACCAATCCAAGCCAGTGATTCTACGCCTAGCAGCTCACCTTTCCCCTCACCTCTATCCATAGACAGTGTGAGTATAAGATCATATTCACCACGCTCAAATCGGGCATTGAGGTCCAGACTAAAATCAGTTTCAACGCTAAACCTTACTGCGGGATTTGATCGACAAAAATCTGCCAAAAGCATCGGCAACAAACCCTCAGACATGCCTTGAGACACACCTAATCGCAACTCACCAGACATATCACTAACACGTAGGGATGCAATTGCATCATCTTGCAAAGCCAGCATTCGTCTCGCATAACCGAGCAGCATCTCCCCCTCATTAGTAAGGATCCGTTTTCGGCCAAGAGTAGAAAACAACCCTACCCCTATCTCCTGTTCCAGTTTTTTTACCTGCTGGCTAACGGTAGATTGAGTTTTGTTCAATAAATCTGCGGCCTTAATAAATCCATCCTGCTCAACAACAGCAATAAATGTCCTTAATAGCTCACTACTTATATTTGGAAGCGCCATAGCAATCACCAAGTCAAATCAATCGCATTACACGATCAATTTAAAACAAATTAATCATTATATTAAAACAATGATATCTCCTATTCTTCACTACAAGCAACAGGGAGGAACCAAAATGCCTTTAATCAATATTCAATTAACACATGAGATATCGCCACATCAGGCAAGCCAATTAGCTGCAGGTGCAACAAAAATAATGGAGTCCATTCTGGGAAAGAAACCGGAACTCACTGCGGTCAATATCTCGGTTCTGGAACCAAAGCACTGGTTTATTGGGAATAACAAGTTGTCTGATACAAGTGACTTTAGCGCCCAGGTGATTGCCAAGATCAGTGAGAACACCAATACAGAAGAGCAAAAAGCCCAGGCTATTGATGCCTTTCATGAACTGTTAGATGAGCATTACGGCCCAATAAATGAAGTCAGCTACGTACAGCTCGATGAAATTCCTACAACGGACTGGGGATACGGGGGTAAGACTCAGGAAGAGCGGCGAATCAAACGTACCTCAGATGGCTCTGTGGACACGAATTATTACCTACAGAAAGGGAAATACCTGCGATCAGGTCTGGCTTGGGAATATCTAGCAAAGCTCAAATCCGTATTCAGCAGGGCATAAAAAAACCGGGCACAAGCCCGGTTTTTTAGTTCAAGTCAGTGCTCAGTTTTCGCAAGTAGATTCGATCTTGTGAATCGACAGGTCAGCACCATTGTATTCTTCTTCCTGGCTCAGACGCAGACCAGATACGGCACGCACACCACCGTATACAATCACACCACCGATTACTGCTACAGCAATACCCGCAGCCGTACCGATGATCTGAGACATCATGCTCACACCACCAAGACCGCCAAGCGCTTCTGTACCAAAGATACCGCAAGCAATCGCACCCCAAGCACCGCAAACACCGTGCAACGGCCATACACCCAGCACGTCATCAATCTTCCATTTGTTTTGCGCTACGGTAAATAGAATAACGAAGATAGCGCCGGCCACACCACCAACAATAAGAGAGCCCATTGGGTGCATCACATCAGAGCCCGCACATACTGCTACCAGACCCGCCAGAGGACCGTTATGGATAAAGCCTGGGTCATTCTTACCAAAGATCAGTGCAGTGATGATACCGCCAACCATAGCCATCAACGTGTTAACAGCCACCAGACCAGAGATTCCGTCCATTGTCTGAGCAGACATCACGTTAAAGCCAAACCAACCAATACACAGAATCCACGCACCCAGTGCCAGGAAAGGAATATTAGAAGGCGGGAACGCAACAAGTTTACCGCCTTTATAACGGCCATTACGAATACCCAGCATAATTACCGCAACCAGTGCCAACCAGCCACCAACGCCATGTACTACAACAGAACCAGCAAAGTCATGGAAACCCGCACCAAAGCTTTCTTCCAACCAAGCCTGGAAACCGAAGTTTCCGTTCCAGATAATGCCTTCAAAGAATGGATATACAAATGCCACAATTAATGCAGATGCAATCAACATCGGCCAAAATTTAGCTCTCTCGGCAATACCACCGGAAACAATTGCAGGAATCGCTGCTGCAAAGGTCATCAGGAAGAAGAATTTAACTAACTCATATCCATTGTTCGCAGCCAACTCCGCTGCAGGGGAGAAGAAGGTCACTCCGTAAGCAACCCAGTAACCTACAAAGAAGTAGGCCATGGCTGAAAAGCCAAAGTCGGTCAGAATTTTAACTAGGGCGTTAACCTGGTTCTTGTGACGAACCGTACCAACTTCAAGAAAGGCAAATCCGGCATGCATCGCAAATACCATGATTGCGCCCATCAAAATGAATAGAGTATTTGAACTCTGAATAAGCGTCTCAACCGCGCTGTTGACGTTTTCCACTTATAATCTCCTGTTTCTTGGCGTGCGCACCACAAAGGAACGCTCTTTTTGACATTGCACTATTTTGATGCACCATTTAAGGGCATTCTTTATCTATAACCCCTTCCAAAAACTATCTAATTTCTCTTTTTATCCTTTATTTTCAAAAGGCTAGAGATTTTTTACCGATAATATTCTCAGGAAACGGTCAATTTATGTGCTATTTTAATGCATAGTTTATGCCAAAAAAGAGCATTCGCACCAAGTTAGATCATCAGGATTTATGAGTGATACGGAAACAGCAATGAATCCGGTCATTCCGCTTGAAGTCCGGATCTAGTGTTGAATGTGTAATCTCCTTGATTTCATAATCTGCCAACGCATCGTGATCGATTTTGAAGCGACGATAGTTGTTGGAGAAATACAACACGCCATCTTTACGCAGAAGACGCATCGCGCCATCAATCAGATCCGCATGATCCCGCTGTACATCAAGCACCCCTTCCATTCTCTTTGAATTAGAAAAAGTCGGTGGATCCATAAAGATAAGATCATAATCGGCACCACGCTGCATTCGCAGCCATTTCAGACAGTCTGCCTGAACTTGGGTATTAGACGCATTATCCAGACCATTAAGATCCATGTTTCGCTTAGCCCAGTTAAGATAAGTCGCTGACATATCCACACTGGTTGTAGAACGAGCACCACCTACAGCTGCGTGCACCGAAGCAGTGCCTGTGTAGCAGAACAGGTTAAGCATATCTTTGCCCGCAGATTCCTGCTGGATACGCTTACGCATTGGCCTGTGATCCAAAAAGAGGCCTGTATCCAGATAATCATGAAGATTTACCAGAAGACGACAACCATGCTCATTCACTTCTTTAAAACGGTGAGTTTCACCCTGTTTCTCATACTGATTACTTCCCTGTTGCTTCTTCCGCTGCTTGAGGATAATTTTCTCCGCAGGCATATCCAGTACAACAGGTAGTGCATTCATCACATCTTGTAGGCGAGCAAAGGTTTTTACAGGATCAATTTTCTTCGGTGCTGCATATTCCTGTACATGGATCTCGTCACCATATTTATCTACAGCGACTGAGTATTCTGGAATATCAGCATCATAGAGCCGATAACACTCAATTTGCTCACGTTTAACCCATTTCGCCATCTGTTTTCTATTCTTCTGGAGGCGGTTAGCAAACATCTGAGCCCCTTCACTTAAAGGTGCTTTTTCAGATGTTTCAGTCTGAGCAGCTTCAGTTTTACGCTCAGAAATAGGGTAAATGAATAGACGACTTTCCAATGCACCATTAAACAGTTTGTACTGTTTGTCAGCTCGCAAGCCTGTCACTTTGCAAAGATCAGGATTCGAAGTAAAAATTGCCGCAGTCCATCCAGCAAATTGCGCCTTTAACTTATCGCCAAGGTGGCGATAGAGGAACATAAGTTGCTGTGTTTCACCGAGGCGCTCGCCGTAAGGAGGGTTGGTAATCAACAAACCTTCACCTTCTACTGGTAATTCAGCGCGATCAAGATCTTCAAGGCGACAGGTAGCAAAATCGATAAATTCTGCAACACCAGCTCGTTCTGCATTCTGGCGCGCGGAACGAAGAACTTGTTTATCCTGATCACGGCCAAACAGATTCAAATCCAGCGATAATAAACCTTTTGCTTTTCTTGCCTGTGCTTCAGCCACCAACTGATCCCAGACATCACGTTGATGACCTGTCCAGCGCGAGAAGCCAAAACGCTTACGTTGTAAACCCGGAGCAATATCCGCCGCCATCATCGCGGCTTCAATCAACAACGTTCCCGAGCCACACATCGGGTCCAAGACTAATCCCGACTCTTCAGCCCTTTTCGGCCAGCCACTTCTTGTCAAAAGTGCAGCCGCGAGGTTCTCTTTCAACGGGGCCTCACCCGCCTTCAAACGATAAGCACGACGATGCAGACTATCGCCCGAGAGATCCAAAGCAATGGTAATCTTCCCACGGTGCATTCGAACATTAACTCTTAAATCAGGCGCTACCTTATCAATACTTGGGCGAGCACCCGTTTTATCTCGAATCTGATCGACGACCGCATCCTTCACTTTTAATGCACCGAAATGAGTGTTGTTGATACCGCGGGTCTGGCCACTAAAATCTATCAGCAATGTTCCTTCACTGCGCATATGTTCTAGCCAATCAATCTGTTGTACCGCTTTATAAAGATCATCAGCCGTTTCAGCTTCACCTTCAAACAGAGGCATCAAAACACGGTTAGCTAATCTCGACCAGAGACAGATCCGGTATGCATCTTCTAACTCTCCCTGACACTGCACGCCAGCAACTGTCTGCTTAGTATCAGTAACACCAAGCTGCTTCAGCTCCTCTTCAAGCAGCTGCTCAAGGCCTTTAGGGCAAGTCAGAAACAGTTTCATAATCTTTATTACTCAATATACTTTTCATTAATAATGAGAAGGTGATGAAAATAATTCACCTTCCGACACGTAGATTCATTCAATAACTAACTCAATGAATGTACTGGTTTTTTTGCAGGCACACACTAACTGTATTTATTACAGATAGGTAACATGATAGCTACATTCAATCGCGCCAAGACTCTTTTTCAGATATTTATAGAAGTCTGCCCTGCCATTTTTAACAAACCGGTTCGGCAGATTTTAAGCGGATACCACGTCTCAAGGAACCGCTGCTCTCAAAAACTAAAAATCGAAGAGAGGCTTTACATATATGAAGAGACAGAAACGTGATCGTACTAGCACACTTTTCAATCGTGGCTTTCAAGCCGGTTTAAGTGGAAAGTCCCGGGACAATTGTCCAGTTAACACCTCAGATCTAAGAAGCCACTGGATGAGTGGATGGCGTCAAGGCCGCGAAGCTCACTGGAACGGTATGGATGGAGTTTCAGCGATCCAGTCAGACCCTGCATTACATTGACAACCTTACTCAAAATAAAAGGCTCCCATTCGGGAGCCTTTTATTTTTATTCCCAAAAGAATATCACTTCTCCAACTGCTGAATAGCTTTAACAGAATCTGCTACCAGCTGCGGACCTTTATAAATAAAACCGCTATAGATCTGCACCAGGCTTGCACCCGCTTCAATCTTTTCTGCCGCATCAATACCTTCAGTGATACCACCTACGCCAATAATTGGCAGAGCGCCATCGAGCTCCTCAGCCAGCGTACGAATCACTTTAGTTGATTTATTTCTTACCGGCGCACCGGAAAGGCCGCCATCTTCATTGGCATGCTCAAGTCCCTCAACCCCCTCACGAGATAGCGTAGTATTGGTCGCAATAACACCATCCATCTCATAGGCTTTAAGAGAAGATGCAACCAATGCCACTTCCTCATCAGTCATATCCGGGGCAATTTTTACAGCAATCGGCACATAGCGATCATGAAACTTAGCCAACTTAGCCTGTTCAGATTTCAGCGCATCCAGCAGGCTGTTCAATGACTCACCATACTGAAGCGTTCGCAGGCCTGGTGTATTCGGGGAAGAGACATTCACTGTGATATAGGAAGCACGCGCGTAGACTTTGCGCAGGCACAGTAGATAGTCCTCGTTAGCCTTTTCATTAGGGGTATCTTTATTTTTGCCGATGTTGATGCCCAACACCCCTTTATAGCGGCTCTTATCCAGATTAGTCAGCAGAGTATCAACACCATCGTTGTTAAAACCCATACGATTAATAATCGCCTGCTGTTCTGGAAGACGGAATATACGAGGTTTAGGATTACCCGGCTGAGGACGTGGAGTAACTGTACCCACCTCAATAAAACCAAACCCCATCGCCGACATACCATCGACTGCGATACCATTTTTATCGAGACCTGCCGCAAGACCAACACGGTTTGGGAAGTTAATACCCATCACCTGAACAGGATCAGACAGATTTTCAGCGCCTAATAACTTATTAACTCCTAACGACGCAGCAAGGTTCATAGAGTGCAGCGATACGTTATGAGACAGTTCAGGATCAAGCTGAAACATCAGTGATCGTGTCAGTGAATACAACATAGTGGTTCCCGATGGAGAAAATTTGCACGATTATAGGCGAGGC
>NZ_JAAEQH010000001.1 GCF_024231755.1 Neptuniibacter sp. | reverse complement strand
TCTCAGGCAGTATTTTGATGCTACGGTAGCTACTTTAGAATGATTACGATGCTTCACCCATCATAGTCTTACAGTTTTCATCCTACTGTCCAGATATGACTACTTTTTCAAGAGTCTCTATACTCCTTGTCTATGTTATTCTGTGACTGTGGGAAACAGTCGCTTTCGCTTCGACTTACGGCAGCTAACGGCGGAGCTAACCCGCCTTGCGGGTCAAGCGGACGAAAAATGGCAACGCAGTGAATTGTTTCGGGCGGAGCATTTGTCCATTCAAAAAATAGCAAGGTCAGCTTCAGCGGGTAGTTAGGTTGAGGAGCGGTCACGTGTTGCCCCAATCGCCCTGCAACCAATCTGAAGCGGGTGATCAAGTTGTCGAGCAAGTTCAACTAGCGAGTCGAACTAACCCTGCTGTTAGCTCCGCCGTTAGGTTGAGGAGCCTCCCGCGCTTTTTGCGGGAGCGAGTCAACCTAACGATTGCATTCAGGCGCTTGGTGGGTGCGGCGTGAGCATCTTCGCCTAGCAACAAACGCAAATGCGGGCAGAAGCGTTGAAGTAGCGCCCAGATAACCAAGTCGCCTGCAATGCGTAGGTTAGCGCGGCGCTTTGCTTTTGCCCAACAAACCCGCTCCCAAGGTGCATTTCCATCTGCGTTCTCTCGACCTGCCGACAAATCTGTTTTTCACTTCACCAGCGCACTTCTGCTCTAGACAATCAAATTTTGTACTTCGACATGTTGCCTCACGACGGCTCTGCTGACCAATTCGACCTATGTTTGCAATCTATATCTACCACCACGAATCCACATTTATCATAGCTCTGCATACAGACCATAATGTTTCACCTTGATCCAAGGTAGCCAAATTTACAATCAAGTCTTTTGTTTTATCAAACACTTCCATTCGATTCTTAAATGAAGTTGTAGTGAAAGAGACCCACAAGTTCTGTATAGCTTGATTTTTTTTATCCGATTGAGACATAGATTGAGCTATTTTATTTAATGAATTTGTACATTTGTTACTCTTCAATTCATCAATTCTACTCTCCCATGTTTGAGTAAGTAATTGGGTTACCTTGTGTAACTGTCTTGCTTTAGAACCTCTGCCTTCAAGGTTTTCACCCAATGTTAAATCCTGATTTGCCTCTTCCTCCACATTCATAGCTTGAGCTATTCTACGTAACGCCACTTGCCTTGGATAATGTACACTCAGCATCTTAACTATGTTCATTGTATATTCGAATGCTTTTGTCGCTTTTTCCCATTTCTCAAATTGTAATAATTCCACTGCTGCTAGAATTAGAAATTCTGTTTTATATACTTCGTCTTGAATTTTTGTCGCTGTGGTTAATGCTTGTTCAGCTATCTCAATTGCCTTATCTTCTCTCTCAACACTTACAAATATCAAGGCAATTTCGCTCATTCGAATTGTTTTATATATCCAATCATAATAATCCAGTTCTACTGTAGCGGCGAAAGCCCGATTGGCCAACTTGACAGCTTTATCGTATTCTTTTGCGTCCGCCATCACCTGAGATACTCTAATTAAAATGTCTATTCTGGATTGGTCACTGTACTGGTTCCCTTGATTCCATTCTGCACCAACTGTTTCCAACGCTTGGTCTACAATTTCAAATGATTCATTTTTTCTCCCAAGTCGAAGTAAAATAAAAGCCAGCCTACTTAATGCACTAGCCCTAGATACATTGTTTGAGATTCTACCTACCTTTGCCAATATGTGATCAATTATCACCGCAGTTTTTTCCAACTCACCATTGTTTACGAGATTCAAAGCTATTTCAGTTTGTTGTGCCACCCTTTCCCACATTTGCGTTTTCATTTCAGCGTAAACCAGTTCCATATTAATTATTATTGGCTCTGCTTTGCCAAACTTTTCGATTAACTCTCTAGCATAGCTAATGCCAATGAACGCCCCTCGTTTTGTACCTGATGATGCACTTATTTTATAGGCCCACCTTTTAGCCTCGGTGAAATTTCCTGTTTCTGCAAGAGCAACAACAATTCCCAAGATTGCTCGTTCTTTACCCCATTCAGTTTTAATCATGGTTATTGCTTGTCCAGTCAATTTAATCATTCCAACACGAGTTAGTGTATAAGTTATCTTGCACAAAACATCATCTCTCTCGGGCCAACTCCTAATTTTAGAAGTTGCAATCCACGCTTGTTCAGTCACTTCTATTGCTTTTAGCTTTTTTCCTGCTCTAATTAACGAATTGGCTACACAGATAATAGCTCTAATTTTGTGCCAGTCATCTACAATATTCTTCGCTATCTCCAACGATTCATTACACATATTGTATTTGGTCATAGCCTCGACTATTATAAAAAGTGCCTCGGACCTCATTGCCTCACTGCTGATCGCTATTGAAACATTAAAAGACTGCTCAAACTCCCGGACCATTACAAGATATTTAACTGTCTCCAATAACAATGCTTCATTTTGAGATAAAATTGCAAGCTCGCTAGCTTTTTTAAAATTCCCCAACCGAATTAGAATACGTACCACATCCAATTCTGCAACCAAGTTGCTTGTAAGTAATTCTTGTACAATGGTATTTACCTCGTTTAGATGCCCTTGTTTCAAAAGAATATCGCTAATAATATAATAAGCTTTGCCTTGCTGTTTTGCGCCTTCAATTAGGAAAGCAAAACCTAAAGATTGATACGCTTTGCCTACACAAACTAGCATTCCCCATAACTCTGGAGGGACTTGGGTCGCAAGAGAGTTAAGAGTGGCCAAAATGAGTTGCCCCCTGATTAATTCAACCAAGTTGGGCGATTGGCCTGTACTTGCTTCCTCAATTAATAAAGTCACGTCATTTGCGAATTCTTTGTACGAGTAAAAACGCTTGAATTGCGCACTCATCCACGGCTTATCAATCAGTCTGTAAAGGTCAACCTTCCGACCGCTACGCACTAAATGGCGTGCGAAATGAAGTGCCCCATATTCATCAAAGTCCGCATAACGGTTGTCCATTACACGCTCCTTATCAAAGATAAGTAATAAGTGGCTATCATATCATCATATTGAGCTAAATTCACACATTCCTTTAAAAAATCCTGAAAACTGGCGTGATAAATTCGATACCGATGTTCACCGTTTACCCATACCTCTGTCAGAAATTCACGCCATAATAAAATGCTCTTTTTCACCAAGCCTTGGTTCAAACATGTCCATGATGCAATTTGTTGGATTGTTATAGGTTCCTGCGCTACTCCAAGAATACAAATAATGGGCTCGTAAATGGAATTAAACTCCCTCTCATTACCTTCAAATATTTGTCTCCAGTGACGTTGATAATATGCCATAAGCCCATCAGGCAATTCATCTAATGTGCCTCTATGAAATTCTCCACTTTCAATTGCTGGGAGCACATAATATAGATACATAAAATTACCTTGGCTTTTCTTTCTTAGTGCGGCAACAAATTGCTTCACCGTTACTCCCCAAGTTGAAATCCTATCTTGTATCCCCTTCCGTTGTGTGAAAACCTTAATGTAAGTCGTGATATCCTGCAAGTTTTCTTCTGAATCAGATATCATATTGAATACTTGTTGACTCGTAACATGCAAGCGCATATCCTTCAAAGGGCGTGTTGTTATTAGGACATACACACCTTTAGGTAGTATTGATGGTAGATAAAGCGAATTTGCACTTGGCGCAAGACCAGATTGGCTTGCCTCGTCCAATGCATCAATTGCAATTACGACAGGGTGATTTGCACTGTTCGCCGCAATTTCTTCCAAACATTGAATCAAGAGGCTGCTATTGTCAATTGCTCTTGGTGTGATTTCTTTGTGCTTCAATCTGTATTGGTTCAGCGGGAATTGGAGTTTTGCCATCCTGAAATAAGACACTACAAGTTGCATAGACCGTGCCATTATCGAACAAAACTACTACTTGCTGCTGCTGTTGTTCTTTGGTTCTTGGCTCTTTGTTCACGAGCAACTTTCAGTTTGCGTTTGCGTTCAGCAAAGATTTTCGACTCGTTGCCCAGCAATTTATCTCTGGGTGTCACATAACCAATGGCGCTGTGCAGGCGTTCATCATTATAGTACTTCACAAACTGATTGACAATTCTTCGAGCATCTTCCACCGAAAGCGGTGTCTTGGGCCGAATGCACTCTGATTTCAACGATTTGTACCACCTTTCCATCTTGCCGTTGCTCTGCGGATAGTAGAAGGATGTGCGAACGTGAGTCATTCCACAAATGCGGATGAATTCCTTAAAGTCCTTGGCAATGAACTGAGGACCATTGTCTGAAATGATGCGGGATTTCTGCCCAGGGAACATTTCTCGGGCGCGCTGAATGATGATCTCTACGTCAGCTTCAGTCATTGATTCACGGATCTCCCAATGGATCACGTAGCGGCTATACCCATCCAGAAGGCTGCACAGATAGTAGAATGTGCCACAGATGTTGATGTAGGCAATGTCAGTGTGCCAATGCTCGTGCGGTCTTGTTGGCTGAGTGAAACCTTGGCCTTTCTTGGAGACCGATTTTGCCCATTTTTTCATCATTCCCGCCGCTTTCAGCACTCGATAGACGCTGCTGGGGCTAGCGGCCACCACATCTCCATCCAACATCATATATGCCAAACGACGATAGCCTTCATTGGGATGTTTTCGATAGTAATCCAAGATGCCTTCTCTCTCCCATCCCTCCAACCAAAACCAGCGAGGCGTTTGCCCATTGTGCTGGTTCTCCTGTCCATACCGCTGTTTCCAATAGTAGTATTTGCTTTCAGTTATACCCAGCCAACCAATAAAGCGGCCTATCCCTATCTCGGTTTTCTTGGACCACTCTCTGACCAAATCCACAACTTCATCCCGTGTTTTCCTGGGCACCCAGACTTTCTTCAAGGTGCCCCAAGTTCTTTTTTTAACGCTATATACTCTTCCATCAACTCACTCACTACTTCATTCTTCTTCTGCACCTTTGCTTCCAACTGCTCCACCCTCTGCTTGAGACGATTCTTTTCCGTATCTCGTCGCCGCTCAAATACTACTCCTCCCTCTTCAAACAACTGCTTTTGCCATCGGTAGAACACTGTCGGTTGTAGATCGTGCTGATCACATACCTCCGATACCGCTACGTCTTCCAAGAGATGCTGTCGAAGAATCCCCACCTTTTCTCTTGCTGTGTATTGCTTCCTTTTCTTTGTCATTGTTTCTCCTCCCATTGTATACTAACTCAGATGTGGCTGTTCTCCAATTCCATCTGAAGCAATACAAGGCAAGGCCTCAATTCTTCCCAAACTACACTACCCTATCGTCCCCGGTACGTTGGCTTGATCTCAATATCAATAACATTTGTCTGGCCCATCTTCTTGTGTTGGGTCATAATCTACAACAAACATATTTTGTACATAACCCTCTTGATTGTCGTATCGTACCTTGCACAAGCCTAGAGGGTTAGCAGCTTCTTCCAATACTTCAATCTGTGCCCCGTGTGGGATGTGTGCAAGAGGGGGGATCGGTGTATCTTGATTACTATACAGATTGACAGCCTCCATTACTAGTTGACCATACTCAATACTGTCTGGGCATTTATCAATACCATTTATCCATGCTGTGCGGAGTGATGCAGTGGGTGGGGTACGCGAACCACTCGCAATAGCCACGGCAACACAACAAACAACAACAATGCAAGCAACCAGCACGAGAGTCAGATTTCGGGTTTTCTTCTTGCCCTTCTTCTTTCTACGCTTTGATGATTTGACCTTGCTCAACATGTTCAACCGCTGCAACCCTCTTTTGGCAAGCTCACTGTTTGGGTTAATTTCTAGCGCACGTTGCAAGCACTCACGTTTGAGTTGAGAATCATCCACACAAACGGCCATCCCAAGCCAAGCGTCTTCGTTGTTATCGTCAACCTCGAGGATTTGGGTCAGTAATTGCTCGGCATATTTCTTGTTCCCCGCTTTGATCGCTGCAATGGCTTGTTGTAGATTTTCTTCTGACATCAAGTATTCCTCTATTCTCAATTCTCCCCAAACCAAACCGCCCCTCGATCCTTCCCAACACGCTGACTCGCACTCAGTATCTCCTCAGTCACCCAGGACGGGGCAACGGCTACCAGTGCCCGTAACCGTTCCTTGTACGTTGCTTGTAGGCGTTGTGCCTACGCATTCGCGTCGGATCATTGTTCATCAGCTTTTCTGTGAGTTGGTCCACCACACGGGTGGCCTGGATTAACTCCTCAGCGATAACCTATTCTCGGCATACCGTTGGGTCTTGTCCAGGTCATCGGTCTGGTAAATCCTCTCCCAAGTGGTCGAGAGAAACCGCCTGGCCCAGGATCAGGATATCTGCGCTAAGTCTCGGTGTTATCGCTACGTTCACCTCTCCTATGTGCCCAAATTTCGACGGCCACCCTGGCCACTTCCTCGATAGGAGCGTGTGGCCCTAAGCGTTCCAGAGCTTTGGCGATTGCCCTGCTGGGAGTTGATCTGTACTGTGGACATGCCCACACTTTCTCACAATACTCAAGCGCCTCCTTTTCTGTACTCTTTTGGATCTCCGCTATTCTTTTGAGATGTTCGCTAGCTGCCATCTTACCTTACCTCGTTTCCTTCCTAAAAGTGTTACACTCACAAGCAATTATACCACTCCTCTCAGTGCATCATCTCATCCTTCTGCAGCTTTGTAAAACACATCGGGGGTGTAGCAGTGGGGTCGTCTACACTATGGTGTCCACACGTGAAGCCGACACCCTGCAAGGCAAAGATCACAATTATCTCATTCTCGGGATCGTATTCTCTAATAGCTTTCTCTGCCTCAGCGTTGAACGCGACATCACCAAAGTCAGAGCCGGAGACAGTATACTCTGGGAGTTTTTCTGGTCCTTCTCTGGTGCCCTCAAAGAGTATAGCCCCACGCCCGTTTTGCATATACCCTCCCCAGTCAAAAGTCGCCAGAACAGGCCACATACCAAGGACAAAATCACACTGTCCTTGCAAGGTGGTCATATCAATTTCACTTGGAGAAAAGTGTCTCCCCTGTTTTCCTTTCCGTTTTCTAGTCATCTCGGCCCTCGTACCGCTCGATCACCCACATCTCCTCACTTTCTTGGTCCACCACTCGGGTGACCTGGATCGTGGGTGATTCTAGCAATCTAGCCGCGTACCGTTGAGCTACGGGTAGGCTGTTCGCGAGGTATACCTCCTCCCAGGTGGTCGAGCCCACATCCTGGGCTTCTATTCTGTAGCGTTTCATAATTGTTCAGCGACCTCGCCGCTGCCCCCATTGTTGTGGACGCAGACAGTCAGCAGCCCTCCAGCCGCGCATAGCCCGTGCGACCTCGCCACCCTTCATCGGGACGTCATCGGGCTTGACCTGGCGCGTTTCTCTGACTCGCTGCGTCACGGTGGTCAGGTCCTAGATCGCCTGCAAGCGCCGTGCATGCCACCGCTCAAACCAGTTTTCTGGCATAATTGTGTTGGCAAGGTAACTAATCGGCAACTGCCCTGCCACACGAACCAACTCGGCTGGAATCCTTTACCCCCTCCGCCTGATCCAACCCCAAACACCAACTACCACTCCGACCAACAATGCCATAAAACTACCGTTCACGAAAATCCATTTCACTGTTGTCATCACCCCAGCCAAACTAGCTAAGATCATTGTTGGTTGCGGATATCTCAGCATCACGATGGAAGTTGTTAGGTTCTCCAAATAGTCAAACAGTGTACCCAACACTGGTACCAGGTTTGCACGCTGCCAACGACTATTTGCCGTAAATGCCTTGCCGTACACCCAACTGATCGTAGTTCCAAGAAATGCTGTGTATACCAACGGCCATATCACGTCAAAGGTCAATCTCGCTCGAACGTATGCCCGTCGTCCTTGTTCTCCATATTCTTTGGCTATACGGTACAGATTATCAGACGAGTAGTAAAACGACATATCTGGTGACTCGACACTGCCAACATCCGCTTCTGAGCGAACTGCTTGACGAGGCATGACCAGTACAGAAAAAAGCAGAAAGATGATTACTGCTATCAAAGTCACCCAGCCAGTTGAGACATGATGCAGCCAATCTGAGATGCGTTTTCCCATCAACAACCCCTGTATGGACAATCTGTAGTTGGTAAGAGGGTAGGTCAGGTGGCGAGGGGCCTCCGATGGCCCCTAACACAATGTGCCGTGACAAACATTGTTTACCTTAACACCCTCCTATTACCTCTCCCCAGATGCCGTTTTTGTGGTGGATGGTTCGGCGGTGAGTCCCCAAAGTACGCTTCATTTATAATTATTGGTAATTACCGGTAGTGTTCCTCAACAGTTGAGATAAATGCAAACGAGCACTCAAAACACTCAAAGACAGGATGAAGGAAGCATTGAAAAGGAGCATCAAAACAGCCTAATTCCACGCAGTAAGGTACGCGAAAACTGCGTGAGAGAAG